>NZ_CP010869.1:1985625-2316562 GCF_001305615.1 Actibacterium sp. EMB200-NS6 | reverse complement strand
CGCCAGCGGCGGGGCGCAGCTCACCCGTCAGGGCCAGACCGTGCTGTCGGCCGCGCAGGTGATCGAGGCCACGCTGGCCTCCTGCGCCGGGCATGTGCGCGCCCTCAACAGCGGGATGGAAGGGCTGGTGGTGCTGGGCATCGTGTCCACCGGCAAATATTTTGCGCCGGCGCTGGTGGCGCGGCTGCAGGCGGTCTATCCGAAAATCGAGGTGCAGATGAAGGTCGGCAACCGCGACAGCGTTGTCGCATGGCTGCAGAACGGTTCCATCGACATGGCGATCATGGGCCGCCCGCCGCGCAGCCCCGCCGTGTCCTCCCTGCCGCTGGGCCCGCACCCGCACGTGCTGATCGCGCCGCCCGACCACCCGCTGGCAGGGCCGGGGATGGTCCCGCCCGACGCGCTGATGAACGAAACCTTTCTGGCGCGCGAGGAAGGTTCGGGCACGCGTATCCTGATGGTGCGGTATCTGGATCGCGTGGGGCAGGGCACGACCTACAAGATCGTCGAGATCGGCACCAACGAGACCATCAAGCAGGCGGTCATCGCGGGGCTCGGCATCGCGCTGATCTCGCGCCACACGGTCACCGAGGAGCTGCGCGCCGGGCGCCTTGTCGAACTGAACATCGAAGGGCTGCCCATCGTGCGGCAATGGTTCCTGCTGCACCGTTCGGATGTCGAGCTGAGCGCGGCCAGCCAGCGGGTGCAACGCTTCATCGCCGATCAGAACGGCGCGTTCCTTCCGGTCTGAGCGCGAATTGTCCCGTGGCGACCCTTGACCTTCCAGTAACTGGAAGCACTATCTTCGGCAGGACCTGAAAAGGAGCCCGGCCATGAGCGCCATGCAAACCACCCGTTTCCGCATCGAAGGACTGAACTGCGCCTCTTGCGTGCGCCGCGCCGAAACCGCGCTGGCCGCCGTGCCGGAGGTGGAGCAGGCATCGGTGAACCTCGCCTCGGAAACCGCCGAAGTGTCCTATACCGGCCCACTGGATACCGTGCTGGAGGCCGTGAAGAACGCGGGCTTCGGCGTGGATACGCAAGAGGCGGTATTCAATGTCAGCGGCGCCAGCTGCGCGTCCTGCGTGGGCCGCATCGAAAAGGCGGCGCTGGCCGAGCCGGGGGTTCTGGGCGCCTCAATGAACCTGGCCTCGGGGCAGCTTCGGGTGCAGATGGCGGGGGGCGATGCCGCCGCCGTTGCCGCCGCCGTTTCCGCGGCGGGCTATGAGGCCGTGCCCGAACAGGCCGGCGACGCCCCCGCCGAAGACCGGCAGGAGGCCGAGGCGCAGGCCCTGCGCCGCGATCTTCTGATCGCCGCCGGGCTGACCCTGCCGGTGGTGATCCTCGCCATGGGCGGCCACCTGTTCCCGGCGTTTCATGCCTTCATCGGACAGACCATCGGCCACACGGCCGCGAATGTGATCCAGTTCGCCCTGACCACGCTGGTCCTGGCCTGGCCCGGCCAGCGGTTCTTCCGCAAGGGCGTGCCGCTGCTGCTGCGCCGCGCGCCCGACATGAATTCGCTGGTGGTGCTGGGCACCTCGGCCGCCTGGGCCTATTCCACCCTGGCCACCTTCGCGCCCTCCGTGCTGCCCGAGGGCACGCGCAATGTCTATTTCGAGGCGGCGGCGGTGATCGTCACGCTGATCCTGCTGGGCCGGATGCTCGAGGCACGGGCCAAGGGCCGCACCGGCTCCGCCATCCGCGCGCTGATGGGGCTGCGCCCCGACACCGCGCGCGTGATCGGCGCGAACGGCCCCGAAGAGCGCCCGATAGAGGCGATCCGCGTGGGCGACCTGATCCAGTTGCGGCCCGGCGAGCGGGTGGCGACCGATGGCGAGGTGACCGAGGGGCAGTCCTTCGTTGACGAGGCGATGATCACCGGCGAGCCGCTGCCGGTTGAAAAAGGCCCCGGCGACCCGCTGACCGGTGGCACGATCAACGGGCAGGGCGCGCTGACCTTCCGCGCCACGCGCGTGGGGCGTGATACGGTGCTGGCCCGGATCATCGCGATGGTGCAACAGGCCCAGGGCGCGAAACTGCCGATCCAGGGGATGGTCGACCGGATCACCGCCTGGTTCGTGCCGGCGGTTCTGGCCGCGGCGCTGCTGACCGTTCTGGCATGGCTGGTGTTCGGCCCGCAGCCCGCGCTGGCGCTGGCGCTGGTGTCGGGCGTTTCGGTGCTGATCATCGCCTGCCCCTGCGCCATGGGCCTGGCGACGCCGACGTCGATCATGGTCGGGACCGGGCGCGCGGCGGAACTCGGCGTGCTGTTCCGGCGCGGCGACGCGCTGCAGGCGTTGCAATCCGTGCGCGTGATCGCCTTCGACAAGACAGGCACGCTGACCGAAGGCTGCCCCGCGCTGACCTCGATCACCGTGGCCGAGGGGGTCGAACGGGCGGATGTGCTGGCCCGGGTCGCCGCGGCCGAGGCGTTTTCCGAACATCCCATCGCACGGGCCATCGTGGCAGAGGCGGGGCCCGAGGCCGCCCCGCCCGCAGAAGGGTTTCAGGCGCTGCCGGGCTTCGGCCTGCGCGCGACAGTGGGCGGGGCCGCGGTGCTGGTCGGCGCCGAACGGCTGATGGCGCGGGAAGGCATCGCGCTGGGGGCGCTGTCGGCGAAGGGCGCGGAACTGGCCCGGACGGGCGCGACCCCGGTCTACGCGGCGATCGACGGGCGCGCGGCGGCGGTGATCGGCGTGTCGGACCCGGTGAAACCCTCGGCCAGGGCCGCCATCGCCGCGCTGCACGCGCGCGGGGTGAAAACCGCGATGATCACGGGCGACGCGCAGGCCACGGCCAATGCCATCGCCGCCGATCTGGGCATCGACCATGTGGTGGCCGAGGTTCTGCCCGAAGGCAAGGTCGCCGCTGTCGAAGAGCTGATGGCGCATGGCCGCCTGGCCTTCGTGGGCGATGGCATCAACGACGCGCCGGCGCTGGCCCGCGCCGACATCGGCATCGCCATCGGCACCGGAACCGATGTGGCGATCGAGGCGGCGGATGTGGTGCTGATGTCGGGCGATGTGGCGGGCGTGGTCAACGCGCTGGAAATCAGCCGCCGCACCATGGGCAACATCCGGCAGAACCTGTTCTGGGCCTTCGGCTACAACGTGCTGCTGATCCCGGTCGCGGCGGGGGTGCTGGCCATCTTCGGCGGGCCGCTGTTGTCACCGATTCTGGCGGCCGCGGCCATGGCGCTGTCTTCGGTCTTCGTGGTGTCGAACGCGCTGCGGCTGCGGTTCGTCAGGGGCGCGGCATGAATATCAGCCAGGCCGCCACCCGGGCGGGCCTTCCGGCAAAGACCATCCGCTATTACGAAGAGATCGGGCTGATCACCCCCGGCAGGGGCGCCAACGGGTATCGCGATTTTTCACAGACGGATGTGCACAATCTGCGCTTCCTTGCCCGCGCCCGGTCGCTCGGGTTCACGATCGAGGAATGCCGCGCGCTTCTGACGCTCTATGCCGACAAGGGCCGGGCCAGCGGCGATGTCAAACGCATCGCGCAGAAACATCTGGAGCAGATCGACAGCAAGATCGCGGAGCTTCGGTCGATGCGCGCCACACTGTCCGACCTGATTTCCGCCTGTGCGGGTGATCACCGCCCGGATTGCCCGATCCTGACAGGGTTGGCGGGAGAAAGCCGCTGACCCTTTCATCTTTCGGGAAATATCCCCGCCGGAGGCAAGAATGTTTCTGTCCGGACCTTGGTTTTCTTGCCTCCGGCGGGGATATTTCGGGAAAGATGAAGGCGCTTCGTCAGAACAGCAGAAGCCATGCCCCCAGCAGAATGGGAAGCGGCAGAGAGGCCGCGCTGCGGAACAACAGGAAGCGGCGGCCCATGAAGGGAAGTTCATAGGCGATCGAACGGTTCAGGTTCATCACCGACCATGATGTGACATAGGCGATCAGCGGCGCCCAGCCCGCGCCCGCCTTCAGTGCGGCCGCGCCGATCGCGAAGGCCACGAAGGGGCCGCCCGGTGTCGCGGCGCCGAACAGCGTGGCCAGCAGCACACCCGCGAGGCCCGAGTTTGCTCCGAAATAGCGATCGATCTGATCCACCGGCAGAAGTTCCGCCAGGAAGCCCGCACCGATCAAGCCTATGAAGATGCGGGGGACCATGAACAGGAAGGTGGATTTGCCGCGGGCATAGACCGCGGGCAGGCTTTCGGGTGCCTGTGTCTTCAGGCGGCGCAGCATCAAAAGCGCCAGCGCCCAGAGCAGGATGGTTCCGATCAGGATGTTCATCGTGCTGCACCGTTGATGTAGCGCCGGACGGCCCATCCGATCAGCACCGGCGCGGGCAGCGACAGGGCCACGCGCAGGGCGACGAATTCCGGCGGCAGGAAGGACAGCTCCCAGATCAGCGTGCGGTTCAGCCCCACCAGCACCCAGCCCGACACCAGCGCGACCCCCGCGCCCAGATCGGCGCCGGCGGACATCAGGCCGAGGGTCAGCGGGTAGGTCACGCTGGGCCCGCCGGGGATCACCACACCGGCGAGCGTGGCGATCATCAGCCCGCGCAGCCCGCTTTCGGGGCCGATCAGCGCCTGGATACGGCGCTGCGACATCAGCAGGGGCAGGCAGGAGGCGATGAGGATGCCAGCCAGGATTTTCGGCAGCAGCATCACGGCGAAGCCGGTTTCGATCAGAAGGATCTCCCGGAACTTGTCGCCGCCTTTCAGCCACCAAACCCCGGCGCCGCCGGCAACGGCGAGGGCGGTGATGAAGATCAGGCTGCCGTCGATGAGTTTGCGCGGCGTGCTGGAGCCGGGAGAGGGCGGATCGGGTTGCATGGCTGCGGGTTTCGCATGGGGCGAGCGCCCGCGCAATGGGCTGGCGTCAGAGGGTGCCATTGCGGCAGGCCGAAATGAAATCGTCGATCCCGAGCGCGCGGATATCGGGCAGGGCATTCGCAAATCGATCCCGGGGCCAATCCCACCAGGCGATGTCCAGCAGCGCCTCGGCCTGGGCCTCGGAAAACCGGCGGCGGATGGGGCGGGCGGGCACGCCGCCGGTGATGGTATAGGGCGCCACGTCGCGCGTGACCACCGCGCCCGCCCCGACCACGGCGCCGGTGCCGATGGTCACGCCCGCAGTCACCGTCACCCCGTGACCGAGCCACACGTCATGGCCCAGCGTCACCCAGTCGTCGCGGCGCCAGGCGAAGAAACCGTGATCGTCCTCGCCCAGCCCGTAGGCCTGCGACCGGTAGACCGAATGGTGCTGGCAGGCGCGCCAGGTGGGGTGGTTGCCGGGGTTGAGCCGGGTCTGGTTGGCGATCGAGCAGAACTTGCCGATCGTGCTCCAGACCACGTGGCAATCCTGGGTGATGTAGGAGTAATCGCCCATCTCGGCCTGTTTCATCACGGTGCCGCGGCCGACCTCTGTCCAGGCGCCGAGGGTGCACTCGGTCACGTGCGCCCCGGGGTGGATCGTGGGGGCCTCTGTGAGCGGTGCTTTGGTGCCTGCGCCGCTCACCGCGCGCCTTCCCATTTGCCGATGAACCGGGCGCGGAGCAGGCCCGATGCCCAGTCGATGGCATAGACCATCAGGATGATCAGGAAGATGATCGACCAGGCTTCGTCCCATCTGTAGGCGGCGATGCGGTCGGACAGCAGAAACCCGATGCCGCCGGCGCCGACGATGCCCAGAATGGTGCCGGAGCGGACGTTGGATTCGAAATTGTAGAGCACGATCGACAGGATCACCGGCATCACCTGTGGCATCACGCCAAAGCGCACCGATTGCACCCGCGATCCGCCCGAGGCGACGACGCCCTCGACCGGTTTTCTGGACGTGTTCTCGATTGCTTCGGAAAAGAGCTTGGCGAAGGTGCCGATTTCGCTGACCGCGATGGCCAGAACGCCGGGCAGGGGCCCCAGGCCGAAGGCGCGGATGAAGATCAGCGCCAGGATCAGCACCTCGAAGGCGCGGATGATGTCATAGCCGCGCCGGGTGCCAAGGCGCAGGGCGTTCATCCGGTTGATGTTCTTGGCCCCCAGAAACGACAGCGGAAAGGCGATGACCGCGCCCAGCAGCGTGCCGAGAAAGGCCATCGACAGGGTTTCGCCCAGCCCCTTTAGGATTTCCGAGAACGCCTCCCAGCTTTTCCAGACATGCGGCGGGAACATGAAGCTGATCACCCGGCCCAGACGGCCAAGCCCTGTCCAGATCCGTTCGGGTGAAAAATCGAAAGCGTAGAAGCACCAGCCGAACAGGCCGATGAAAAGCGCCCAGAGCGCATAGCGGCGGATGCGCACCGGCAGCGGCGCCTGAAAGGCCAGCGGCAATTCGGCCCGGGCGGCGGCGATCTGAGCAGCGGTTACGGTCATGCGGACTGTCCCATGTCGATGATGCGGTGGCGCAGCTTTTCCGAGCCATAGTCGATGGCGATCACGGTCAGGAAGATGATCAGGAACAGCGCCGAAAGATCGGTGTATTCCTGCAGGCTCATCGCCTCGCGGAATTCCTGGCCCAGCCCGCCGGCGCCGACATAGCCGATGATCGAGGATGAACGCACGTTGATCTCGAACCGCAGCAATGTGTAGCTGATGATGTTGGGCAGCACCTGCGGCACCGCGCCATAGCGGATCTGGTCGAACCATGATCCGCCGGCGGCCTTGACGCCTTCCAGCGGGCGCATGTCGATGTTTTCGTTGACCTCGGAGTAGAGCTTGCCAAGCGCGCCGGTCGCGTGCACCGCGATCGCCAGCACACCGGCCAGGGGGCCGACCGAAAAGCAGAAGACGAAGATCAGCGCCCAGACCAGATCGGGCACGGTGCGCGCGATCTCCAGATAGCGCCGCGAGAACCACAGCACCCATGTGTTGGGCGCCAGGTTGCGCGCGGCGGGAAAAGACAGCGCAAAGCCGCCGATCACGCCCAGCGACGTGGCCATGAAGGCGATCAGCACGGTTTCCACCAGCAGCCGCAGCCAGATCTTCCAGCGCCAGAACCATTCGCCGAAATCGGCCCAGAAACTGTCGAGCCGCAGGGTGGGGATGGTCTTGGCGACATATTCGCCCAGGCGCGGGATGCCGGCCGGAACGATCCAGCGGTCGGCGCGGGTGCCGTCGGGCAGGGTCACCTGTGTGACCTTGAAGAAATCGCTCAGCTGCGCCGAGAGCAGGAAGGCGGCGAAGAACAGCATCGATCCCACGGCCCAGCCGATGCGGGCACGGCGGCGCTGAAGCGCGAAGTCGCGGTCGAAGGCCGCGATGGGCGGCAGGGTGTCGGCGGTGAGTGTCATGTGAAAAAGAGGCGGGCGGCCCGGTTCCGGGCCGCCCGTCTGTCCTTGAGCGTTACGAGGAACGGCGCTGTTTCTTCAGCCAGTCGCGCATGTCGACGATCCACTGATAGCGCTCGTGATCGACGCGGACCCAGCCCTTCTGGGTAGAGGACTCCCCACCCGTCATCTCGACAAAGGCGTTGTGATCTTTTTCCGGCACCGTTTCGACGGCGGCGGTCATCGCCTCGACCAGATCGTCGGGCAGGTTGGTGCGCGCGGCCAGCGGGCCCGAGGTGATTTCCGGCGATTTCCAGATCGGGCAGGCGACGCCTTCGTCGATCATCCCCTTGGACACCATGCGCGCGATCACGCCCGAGGTTTCGTTGGTCATGTAGGTCGAGGCGCTGTCGAACGTGCCGTTGACGACACCCTGAACACCGGCTTCGTGCGAGCCGGAGAAGGGGATCGCCTTGAAATGCTCTTTCGGCTCATAGCCCTGCTTGGCCATGTTGAAATAGGGCACGGCATAGCCAGAGGTGCTGTCGGGGTCGGCGAAGGCGTGAACCTTGCCCTTCAGATCGTCCAGCGAGGTCAGGCCGCTGTCGCAGCGGGTGACGACGATGGAGTAATAGCCGGTGGAGCCATCTTTCTGCTGACGGGTCAGCAGCGGCTTCACGCCGCCATTGGTTTCGGTATAGGCGGCGGCATAGGACGACGAACCGAAGAAGGCGAATTCGATCTGATCGGCGGCCATGGCCTGGATCACGCCGTCATAGGAGCCGGCGGTGAAGATTTCCACGTCCACGCCCAGTTCTTTCTCGAGGTATTTCTCGAACGGGGTGTAGCGCTGGATCCGGTCTTTCTCGTTCTCGCCAGACAGGATGCCGAACTTGATGACCTTGTAATCGTCCTTCCAGCCCTCGGCGAGTGCGGGCAGGGCGACCAGGGTGGCCAGGGCGGTGGTGAGCAGAAGACGCATGGGGGTACTCCCTGTTTTGCGGTTTGGTGGTCAGGCCGTCACATGCGGCCGTGCGGCGGTAGAGGTGACGGCCTCGTTGAATTCCATCAGCCCTTCGGTGCCGTAGATGTCGCGCACCACACCGTCGGTCAGCTGCGCGGCGGTGCCGTCGAACATAACCCGGCCCGCGCGCATGGCGATGATCCGGTCGCAATAGGCGCGCGCGGTGTCCAGCGTGTGCAGGTTGACCAGAACGGTCAGCCCGTCTTCGCTGTTGATCGCGGCCAGCGCGTCCATCACCTTGGTGGCATTGGCGGGGTCGAGGCTGGCGATGGGTTCGTCGGCCAGCATGATCCGGGGCTGTTGTACCAGCGCCTTGGCGATGGCCACGCGCTGCTGCTGGCCGCCTGAAAGCGTTCCGGCGCGTTGCAGCGCCTGCGGCACCAGATCAAGCCGGTCCAGCGCCTGAATCGCCATCGTGCGTTCGACGTCGGAGAAATTCATGGTCATCGACGACAGGAACCCGTGATGCGCCAGCCGCCCGATCAGCACGTTGGTCAGCACATCCAGCCGGTCGACGAGGTTGAACTGCTGAAAGATCATCGCGCAATCGGCGCGCCACTGGCGCAGGGCTCGGCCCCGGAGCGCGGTGATCTCCTGCCCGCCGAAGCTGACGGAGCCGTCCGAGGGGTCGATCAGCCGGTTGAGCAGGCGCAGCAGGGTGGATTTGCCCGCGCCCGAACGGCCGATGACGCCGACGAACTGGCCCGGTTCGATCTCGAGGCTGACGTTGTGCACGGCGTTGGTGTCGCCGAAGGTTTTGGTCAGACCCGAAAGAGTGAGTGCGTGTTGTGACATGGCGCAAACCATCGGACCGGCAAGTAACCGGCGCCTGTCGCTGCGGTGAAATTTGCAAAACGCTGATATGACGCGGGCGTGACGGCCGCAGGTGTGACATGACGGTTTTCAAAAGCTTAGCCGCAGATGCCCGTTTTCCGGGCGGGCGGAAATCTCATCGCGCCGCCCCTGCGCGCCTGTTCCGGCGCGGCCGCCGGACTCTGCCGCGGGCATCGGATTCTGCACCGGACGGGCGGGTGAAAACGCCTGCACCCCTTGGGCGGATGGATGAGCTTTGTTCAATAACCTGCTGTGGAATATTGATTTTATCAAAGTTACAGCCCCGAAAAATGCCATGACGCGGCGGGCGGCGTCATATTTTCGTCGCCCGAACGTGATCCACCCATCATAAAACCGAGAACCTGCCGTTACGCGCGGCCACTAGCCTCCAACGCGCTTGTCCCTAGCCATCTGGAGTGCTCTCATGCGCCTGAAACACCTTGTCCTGGGCACCGCCCTGGCCGCCTTTTCCGCCTTCTCCGCCGCCGCCGAAACCTGGAAGCTCGCCGTCACCGACGTCGAGGGGCTGGAGCGTCTGCAAACCGAATGGGGCCCGTTCAAGGCCGCGCTCGAGCAGGCCACCGGCGAAAGCTTTGAATTCTTCGCCGTGAACTCGCGCACCGCCGCCGCCGAGGCGCTGCGCAACAAGTCGGTCGATTTCGTCATCACCGGCCCGGCCGAATACATCGTCATCAACAAGTTGACAGACGCCACGCCGCTGATCGGCCTTGGCCGCCCGGATTATCACTGCGCCATCGTGGTGCGCGCCGACAGCGGCATCAACGTGCCCGCCGATCTCAAGGGCAAGAAGGTTGCCTTCGGCGACATCGGCTCGACCTCGAACATGCTGTGCCCGATGCAGCTGATGGCCGATTACGGCGTCGATCCGGTGAAGGACATCGACAAGATCCACACCTCGCGCAACATCGCCCATGAGGCGCTGAAGGCCGGCGACGTGGCCGCCATCGGCACCAACGCCAATTCCTGGATGGGTGTGCGCGCCAAGGAAACAGAGCTGCCCTACGGCTTCTTCAAGATCATCGCGCGTTCGGGCGATCTGCCCAATGACATGATCGTCGTGGCCGCCCATGTGCCCGCCGAGGCGGCCGAAAAGGTGAAGACCGGCATCCTGGACCACAAGACGGCCGTGATCGCCGGCATCACCGCCCATGAAGAGAACGACAAGTATATCGGCATGGATCTGGTGGCGATCAACGATGCCGCCTATGACAAGGTGCGCGCGATGTACCGGAATGCGGGCTATCCGCAGTTCGACAACTTCATCGGCGAATAGGCGCATGCCGCTTGATCGGAAGATCGGGGTTTCGGCCCCGGTCCTCAGCCATGATCTGGCTGTGGCGGGGCTGACCAAGGCCTACGGCCCCGCCGCGCCGGTGTTTACCGACGTTTCCTTTTCCGTCGCGCGGGGCGAGGCGGTGGCGCTGGTGGGGGCCAACGGCACCGGCAAGTCGACGCTGCTGCGCTGTGCCCTTGGCCTGATCGCGCCGACGCGGGGCACGGTGGATATTCTGGGCACCCGCATCGGCCCCGGCGCCACCGCGCAGATGCGCGGGCTGCGGGCGCAGACCGGGCTGGTGGCGCAGAAACACAATCTGGTGCCGCGCCTGTCGGTGCTGTCCAACGTCATTCACGGGCTGCTGGGGCAGGGCGCCGGGCCGCGCTACTGGACCCACATGCTGGCCCCGGCCGAGGCGCGCGACGCGGCAATGGCCGCGCTGGAAAAAGTGTCGATGGCCGATTTCGCCCACCGCCGCGCCGACCGTCTGTCGGGCGGACAGTCGCAGCGGGTGGCGATCGCGCGCGCGCTGGTCGGCCGGCCGCGCCTGCTGATCGCCGATGAACCGACCGCATCGCTTGATCCGGCGGCGGGCGAAGAGGTGATGGCCCTGTTCTTCAGCCTTGTGCGCCGCGAGGGCGTGACCGTCATCTTCATCTCGCACAACATGAGCCATGCGCTCAGCTATGGCGACAGGGTGCTGGGGCTGGCGCGCGGGCAGCTGCGGCTGAACGCCCCGGCGCGGGATCTGAAAATCGCCGATCTTCGGGGGCTATATGACTGACCGGACCATTCCCGCCCGTTTCGAACGCCCCTCGGCGCTGGCCTTCCTGGGCTATGGCGCGGCGGTGCTGTTGATCCTGTGGTCCTTTCAGGGGGCGGGCTGGTCGGCCGACAGGCTGATGCGCTCGCCCCCCGCGCTGGCCGATTTCATGTCGCGCAGCTGGCCGCCCTCGACCCATAACCTGGGCCGGCTGAGCCTGAAGATGGTCGAAACCCTGCAGATCGCGCTGGCGGGCGCGGTGCTGGGGGTGCTGCTTTCGGTGCCGGTGGCGATGCTGGCGGCGCGCGGGCTGATCGCGGGGCCGGTGGTCAACAGCGTGGTGCGCATCGTGCTGGGCTTTTTCCGCGCGGTGCCCGACATTGCCTGGGCGCTGGTGTTCGTGGTGGCGGTGGGGCTTGGCCCATTTGCCGGGATGCTGGCCATCGTGGTGGATACGCTGGGGTTTTGCGGCCGGTTCTTCGCCGATGACATGGAAGGCGTCGACAAGGGCCCGGCCGAGGCGCTGACCGCCACCGGCGCGCGCCGCATCGACATCGCCGCCTGCGCCGTCATCCCCGCCGCCATGCCCGCCTTCATCTCGACCTCGCTCTATGCGCTGGAAAAGGCCGTGCGCTCCTCCACCATCCTCGGGCTGGTGGGCGCGGGCGGCATCGGCATCGAACTGAAGGTGGGGTTCGATCTGTTCGACTATCCCACCGCGCTGACCGTGATCCTGATGATCGCGGTGGTGGTGATCGGGGTGGAGCAACTGGGCGTTCTGGCCCGCAGGAAAATCATAGGTGTGGAAAGATGACGACCGATACCGCGTACCAACACTGGAACGACGAATGGGCCAAGGCCGATGGCACCTCGAAATGGGAGCAGGCCGAGCCGGAAGTGCTGAGCTTTGCCGCGACCCTGCCCGCGGGCGCGCGGGTGCTGGATCTTGGCGCCGGGGTCGGGCGGCATGCGCTGGCCTATGCCCGGGCGGGGCTGAACGTGGCTGCGCTGGACGCCGCGCCGGACGGGATTTCCGCGATCACCGCCGCCGCCGCGCGCGAAGGGCTGACCATCGACGCCCGTCTGGGAATGATGACCGAACTGCCCTTCGCCGACGGATCGTTCGACCATGTCCTGTCGTGGAACGTGATCTATCACGGCGACGAGGGCGTGCTGAAGACCGCTATCGCCGAAATCGCACGGGTGCTGCGGCCGGGCGGCACGTTTCAGGGCACCATGCTGTCGAAGCGCCGGGTGCCGCTGGAGCTGGCCAAGGCGCCGGGGCGCGAGATTTCGCGCAACACCTGGGTGTTCGAGGGCGGCGGCGACAAGGCGCATCCGCACTATTTCTGCACCGGGCGCGAACTGGCGGAGCTGTTCGGCGCCTTCGAGTTCTGGCGGCTGGAGGACCGGGAGCATGACACGCCCGGCTCTTTCCACTGGCACCTGCTGATGGAACGGCTGTGATGGCAATTCAGATAGAGGGCGCCCGGGCGATCCTGCCCGGCGGGGTCGAGCGTGTGTCTGTCCGGGTCGAGGGCGGGCGCGTCACCGGGCTCGACACCCCCGCCGACGGCGCGCGGGTGATCGACGCGCGCGGGCTGGTGCTGGCGCCCGCGCTGGTCGATGTGCATGGCGACGCGTTCGAACGGCAGGTGATGCCGCGCCCCAACGTGTTCTTCCCGACAGAGGCCGCGGTGCTGGAAACCGACCGGCATCTGGCGGTCAACGGCATCGCCACCGCCTATCACGCGCTGACCCTGAGCTGGGAGCCGGGGCTGCGGTCGGTCGGGCGCGGGGCGGAATTCATCGATGCGCTGGCCGCGCTGGCCCCGCGCCTGACCGTGGAAAACCGGGTGCAGCTTCGGTGGGAAACCTTCGCCTTCGAGGCGCTGGATCTGATCGAGCGGGCACTGGCCGGCCCGCTCCTGCCCTCTGTTGCGTTCAATGATCACACCTCGATGTCGATGCGTGCCTTCGACGTGCCGATCCAGCAGCGCCGGTTCGAACAGTCGCCGGATTACACCATCGCCGCGCTGGATGATGACCGGCTGCGCCAGCGCACCGCCGGCAATGCCAAGCGCGCCGGGCTGACGACGGATGAATATATCGCCCATCTCGGCCAGATCTGGGAGCGGCGCAGAGAGGTGGACGCCACCATCCGCCGCGTGGCCGGGGCCGGGCGCGGACGGGCGGCGCCGATGCTCAGCCATGACGACACGCAGGTGGAAACCCGCGCCTATTATCGCGACCTCGGCGCCCGGATCGCCGAATTCCCGATGACGGTCGAGGTGGCGCAGGCGGCGCGCGAGGGGGGCGACGCGATCATCTTCGGCGCGCCCAATGTGATGCGCGGCGGCTCGCATATCGGTTCGCCCTCGGCGGGGGAAATGGTGGAGCGCGGGCTGTGCGATATTCTGGCTTCGGATTACTTCTATCCTGCGATGCTGGCCGCCGTGGCCCGGATGCTCGCCGACGGGCGCGGTTCGCTGCACGATCTGTGGAAGACCGTGTCGTCCAACCCCGCCGCCGCGTCCGGCCTGACCGACCGGGGCGAGATCGCGCCGGGCAAACGCGCCGACCTGCTGCTGCTCGACTGGCCCGAGGGGCATCTGCCCGCGGTGCGGCTGACACTGTCGGGCGGGCGTGTGGCCTATGGCACCGAAGGGGTCACGCCATGAGGGAGAACGCCCAGCGGTTCGACGGGCTGGCCGAAGCCTATGATGTCTATCGCCCGGGCTATCCGCCGCAGCTTTTCGAGGCGCTGGCCGGAGAGATGCCCGAGGGTGTGCGCTGCGCCATCGACGTGGGCGCGGGCACCGGCATCTCCACCCGGCATCTGCTGGATGCGCTGGGGCCCAAATGGCTGATCATCGCGGTCGAACCGGGCGCCGACATGCGCCGGGTGCTGTCCCGCCGGTTTCGCGCCGTGCCGAACGTGCAGGTGCTGGACGCCAGCGGCGAGCATCTGTCGGTGCCCGACAAATCCGCCAGCCTGGTGGTCGCCTGCACCGCCTTTCACTGGTTCGACCGCGACCGCTTCTATGCCGAGGCCGCCCGCGTGCTGATCCCCGACGGGGTGATGGCCATTGTCCGCAACCGCCGCAAGCCCGATCCGCTGATCCGCAAGTTCGATGCGTTTCTGGCCCGGCACAATCACGAGATCGGCGATTTCGAACAGCGCGAGAAACGCAAGGAACCCTCGGTGCGGGAACTGGCGGCGCTGACCGCATTCAAATCCCCGAAATCCCGCACCGAAAACTGGCATAACCGGATGACCTGCCGCCAGTTGATCGACCTTTACCTCACCCGCTCGACCACCTCGACGGTGGTGCGCCAGAAGGGGCTGGGCTTCGTGATGGACGAGCTGCAGCAGATCTGCGCCGCCGAACGGGCGCAAGAGCCGTTCACGGTGGCCTGGGAGGCGACGATGAAATGGACCAAGAAGAAATGATGGCGCGCGCGGATTGGCTGGCGGTTCTGGCGCGCGCGCCGCAGGCGGCAATGGAGGCGGCGCTGAGCGGGGTGACAACCGGCCCCGTGGTCTGGATCCGTCCCGCCGGGATCGGCATGGTGATGCTCGAGGGGCGCGCCGGCGGCACCGGTCAGCGGTTTTCACTGGGTCAGGCCACGGTCACGCGCGCGACCTGCCGCGCGGGCGAGCAGATCGGCGTGGGCTATGTCCTGGGCCATTTCCCCCGCCGGGCAGAGCTGATGGCGCTGTGCGACGCGGCGCTGCAGGGGCCTTCGGGCGCGGCGCTGATGGCCCGGCTGATCACCCCGCAGCAGGCCGCGCAACGCGCCGCGCGCGACGATCGCGCCCGCGCCGCCGCCGCCACCAAGGTTGAATTCTTCACCATGGCCCGGCACGCCGGCGCAAGGAGCACGTGAATGGCCTATGTTCCCGTCAAGGGCGGCGAAGAGGCGATCCTCAATTCGCTCGGCATGGTCGCGGAAGAGCGGCGCGGCGATCCCGCCACCCCCGAACTGACCATCGCCCAGATCCGCCAGCAACAGGCTCGCGCGGTCGACCGGGTGATGGCCGAAGGCTCGCTCTACGATCCCGATCTGGCCGCGCTGGCCCTGAAACAGGCGCAGGGCGACGCCACCGAGGCCGCCTTCCTGCTGCGCGCCTATCGCACCACGCTGGAACAGTTCGCCACCGCGCCCCCGCTGGATACCGCGCGGATGGCGATCCGCCGTCGCATCTCGGCCACCTACAAGGATCTGCCGGGCGGGCAGGTGCTGGGCCCGTCCTATGACTACACCCACCGGATGCTCGATTTCGATCTGATGCAGGATGGCCCCCGCGCGCCAGCCGCCCGCGCCGGTACGCCCGTCGATGCCCATATGCCCCGCGTCCCCGATCTGGTGGCGAACGAAGGCTTCATGGAACCGGCGTTGCCCCCCGAGGGCGACCCCGCGCCGGGCGATCTGACGCGCCAGCCCCTGGGCTTTCCCGCCGGCCGCGACACCCGCCTGCAAAACCTCGCGCGCGGCGACGAGGGGTTCCTGCTGGGGCTGGCCTATTCCACCCAGCGCGGGTTCGGGTCGAACCACCCCTACGCGGGCGAGATACGGGCAGGCGAGGTGCCGGTCGAGGTGGTGCCGGAGGAACTTGGCTTTGTCATCGACATCGGCGAGGTCACGGTGACCGAAAGCCAGATGATCACCTCGATCAAGGGCGCCTCGGGCGAAAACCCCCGGTTCACGCGCGGATACGGGCTGGTCTTCGGCCATTCCGAACGCAAGGCGATGTCGATGGCGCTGATCGACCGCGCCCTGCGCGCCGATGAATTCGCCGAACCACGCAAATACCCCGCCCAGGACGAGGAGTTCGTTTTGTACCACAGCGACAACGTTGAAAGCTCGGGTTTCGTGCAGCACCTGAAACTGCCGCATTACGTCGATTTCCAGGCCGAACTTAAGATGCTGCGCGAGATGCGCGCCGAGCGGCAGGAGGCATCGCAATGAACGCCGTGATCTTCGATATCGGCAATGTCCTGATCCGCTGGCGCCCCGAGGCGGCGCTCGCCCCGCTGTTCGCATCACCCTCCGACCTCGAGGAGGCGTTGCAACGCGCGGGTTTTTCCGCCTGGAACCGCGAACAGGACCGTGGCCGAAGCTGGGAAGACGGGATAGCCGCCGCGGCCACACCGCAGGACGCGCGCCTTTTCCGCGCCTATTACGAAGGGCTTGCCGCCGCCCATGCCGAAACGATCCCCCAAACCGTCGCCCTGCTCGAACAGCTGGCGGAACGCGCCGTGCCGCTCTATGCGCTCACCAACGCCTCGGTGGAAACGGCCCGGATCGTGGCCCGCACCCACGGCTTCATGGCGCGGTTCAGGGATGTCTGCATCTCGGGTGCCGAGGCGGTGCTGAAACCGGATCCCGAAATCTACCGGCGCCTGCTTGCGCGCAACGCGCTGGATGCCGGCGATTGCCTGTTCGTCGATGACAGCGCGGCCAATGTCGCCGGGGCACAGGCGGTGGGGATGAAGGCGCATCACTACACCGGCGCGGACGGGCTTCGCGAGCGCCTGCAACACGAAGGCCTGCTGTGATCGTTCCCCCTTTCATCTTTCCAGAAATATCCCCGCCGGAGGCATCGGATTTTCGCAGAAAATCCGCCCCCCGAACGAATGGGTCAAACACATGCCGATGAGCGCCCCGTCCCGACGTTACAACTACGGCTATCTCGATGAAGGCACCAAGCGCATGGTGCGCCGGGCGCTGCTCAAGGCGGTGGCGATCCCCGGCTATCAGGTACCCTTCGGCAGCCGCGAAATGCCCATCCCCTATGGCTGGGGCACCGGCGGGATGCAGATCACCGCGTCCATGATCACGCCCGCCGACCGGCTGAAGGTGATCGACCAGGGCGCCGACGACACCACCAACGCGGTCAATATCCGCCGCTTCTTTGCCAGGGTGGCCGATGTGCAGACCACCGACAAGACATCTGCGGCCACCCTGATCCAGACCCGTCACCGCATTCCCGAAGAGCCGCTGACCGAAGATCAGGTGATTGTGCTGCAGGTGCCCCAGCCCGAACCGATGCGCGGGCTGGAACCGCGCGAGACCGAATGCCGCAAGATCCACGCCTGGGGCGAATACGGGCTGATGCATCTGAAGCTCTACGAAAGCGTGGCCCAGACCGGGCGCATCACCATAAACCATTCCTATCCGGTGCTGGTCGGCGGGCGCTATGTGATGTCGCCCACGCCGATTCCGCGGTTCGACAATCCGAAGATGACGGGCATGCCCGCGCTGCAGCTTTTCGGGGCGGGGCGCGAGCGGCGGATCTATGCGGTACCGCCCTATACCGAGGTCAAGAGCCTCGATTTCGAGGATCACCCCTTCACGCCACAGCATTTTCCCGATCCCTGCGGGCTGTGCGGCGCGGTGGGGGTCTATCAGGATGAAATCCTTCTGGACGACAGGGGCGGCAAGATGTTCGTCTGTTCCGACAGTGATTTCTGCGCCCGCCGCCGTGCCGCGGGCCACAAGGGCCCGATGGCCGAGGACTAAGCCAGGAGTTTCGATGTTCGATCACATTTCCCCCGCCAGCTTCCGCCTGACCAACGCCCGTATCGTGACCGGCGACCGGGTGCTGCAAGGCTCCGTCTCGGTCGAGCAGGGGCTGATCGCCGAGTTGCGCGAAGGTCCGGCCGACGGCATTGATTGCGGCGGGGCCTATCTCACCCCCGGCGTGGTCGACATCCACACCGATCACGTGGAAACCCATGTCTTTCCCCGCGCGTCGGTGATGTGGGACTTTCTGAATGCGCTGATGGCCCATGACATGGTGGTGATCGGCGCCGGCACCACGACCGTATTCGACAGCCTGTCGGTCGGCGCCTCGATGAAACGCCCCGAGCGGCGCGAAATTCTGGGCCCGCTGGTCGAGGCGCTGGAGCAGGGCGTGGCGCGCGGGCTGTTCCGGGCCGAACATTTCCTGCACATGCGCTGCGAGATCAGCGACCCCGACACGATGGCGCTGGTCGATGCCAATATCGGCCGGCCGATCACGCGGCTGGCCTCGGTCATGGATCACACGCCGGGCGACCGTCAGAGCCTGGATGTCGATCACTGGACAGAACGCATGGCGCGCGAGATGAAGCTCGGCACCGAAGAGATGGCGGAACGGCGCGAAGAGCTTTTCGCCCGCTCGGCCCGCGTGGGGGCACAGGTGCGCGCCCATGTGGTGGCCGCCGCCGCCGCGCGACGCCTGCCGCTGATGACCCATGACGACCGGACGCTGGCGCATGTGGAGCAATCCCATGCCGAGGGCATTGCGGTGTCGGAGTTTCCCTGCACGGTCGAGGCCGCCGAACGCGCCCGCGCCCTTGGGCAGATCATCGTGGCCGGCGCGCCGAACTATCTGCGCGGCGGCTCGCAATCGGGCAATGTGGCGGTGGCGGAGCTGATGGCCGCCGGGCTGGTCGATGTTCTGGCTTCCGACTACGTGCCGCGCAGCCCGATCGACGCGGCCTTCGCCATCGCCGAGGACCCGGCGCTGCCGCAGGATCTGCCGCAGATGATCGCGATGGTCAGCCGCGCGCCGGCGCGCCTGGCCGGGCTGACCGACCGGGGCGAGATCGCACCCGGTCAGCGGGCCGATCTGCTGCGTATCCACCGCCGCGACGGGCGCAACCATATCGCTGCGGTCTGGCGGGGCGGCCAGCGGGTTCTGTAGCCCGCCCCCGGCGCCGCTTTTCGCGCCGGTCGGGGATTTGGCGTTTGACTCTTCCTTTCATTGCGCTAATCACGGGGCCACTTCGGTTCTGCCCTTCGGGGCGGATGAAAAGGGAACGCGGTGATGCCTTCGGGCCAATCCGCGGCTGCCCCCGCAACTGTAGGCGGAGAGCGAGGCTGACAATGCCACTGGGGCCGATGCCCCCGGGAAGGCCAGCCGAGCCCAGACCCGCGAGCCAGGAGACCTGCCGAGGTGATCACCCTTTCCGGGGCGCGGGGCGCGTGTCGGAAGCGGTCTGTCCGCAGAGGTGACGTTTTCACCGTCTGCGGCGGGGTCACGCCCTTTCCAAGGACACCATGACTGCAGGCGCCGGGCAAAGACCCGCGCGTTGGACGAGGGCAAGACAATGACGCATAAACTCATCACCGCCGGGGCCGTTCTGGCCGCCACCATTCCGGCGGCCGCCGCCGCGCAGGACGTGATCGTGCTGGACAGGATCGTGGCCTCGGGCGGCTTCACCCCGATCGAGGCGCAGACCTATGGCCGCTCCTACTCCATCCTGACCGGCGAAGAGATGGAGCAAAAGGGCCTGCGCACCGTGCAAGAGGCGATCCGCACCCTGCCGGGCGTCGCCGTCAGCCAGACCGACCCCTATAACACCCAGGTCCGCATTCGCGGCGGCGAGGGCAACCATGTGCTGGTGCTGATCGACGGGGTCGCGGCCACGGCGGGCGACAATGGCGAATATTACTTCTCGGGGCTCCAGACTGCCGATATCGAACGGATCGAACTGCTGCGCGGCCCGCAATCGGTGCTTTACGGCGCCAATGCGATGACCGGGGTGATCTCGATCATCACCAAACGCGCCGCGCAGCCGGGCACCAGCTATGAGGCCGGCACGGTCGCGGGCACGGATGGTACCTATGGCGCCGATTTCGCCCTGCGCACGCGCGGCGCGGCAGGGGAGCTGAACTTTTCCGTCCAGTCGCGCCATGACGGCGGCTATGACGTTTCGGGCGACGACGGCGGCGACGATGACAGCAGCACCCGCAGCACGATCAACCTGACCGGGCGCACCGCCTTCGCCTCGGGGATCGAGGCCGGGTTCACCCTGCGCGCCACCACCCAGGACTACGATTTCGACGACACCAATTACGCGGCCACCGACGCCGACAGCTATATTGTCGACACCGACAATACCGGCGACCGGGATGAGCTCTTCGCCTCTGTCTGGGCCGAGGCCGAGGCGATGGGCGGGCGGATGCGCAACCGGCTGACCTTCTCGGGCAATGACATCGACACGAAGACCTACGATCCGGCCGATGTTCTGACCTCGCAATCCGACAGCAGCCGCCGCGCGGCGCAGGCCAGGCTGAGCTATGCGCTCGACGCGCCGGCGCTGGGGCAGGCGCGCCATATCCTGAATGCGGTGGCCGAGCATGAATACCTGACCTTCCGCCGCGCCTCGGGGGGCACGGAATATGACCGGCGGATGAATTCGGTCGCGCTCGAATATCAGGGCGAGGTGACCGACGCGCTGAACGTGCAGGCGGGCGTGCGGCGCGATTTCAACTCGGATTTCGAGGATGCGACAAGCTGGAACATCGCCGCCTCCTACGCTTTCGCCAGCGGCGCGCGGCTGCACACATCGGCGGGCAAGGCCGTGGTCAACCCTTCGATGTATGAGCTTTACGGCTATTCGCCGGGTTTCTACACCGGCAACCCCGATCTGAACCCCGAGGAATCGGTCGGCTTCGACATCGGGATCGAACTGCCCTTCGCCGGCGGGCGCGGTCTGGTCGATGTGACCTATTTCCACGAGGATCTGGAAGACGAGATCGTCTACACCCCCAGCTTCACCTCGGCCGACAATCTGGACGGCACCTCCAAACGCCGGGGGGTGGAACTGGCGGCCAGCTATGAGGTGACGCCGGTGCTGGATATGGCGCTGAGCTATACCTACACCGATGCCGAAACCGCGACAGGCACCGTCGAGGTGCGCCGCCCCGAGCATCAGGTCGGGCTGGAAGCCACGCTCGCCGTGCTCGACGGGCGCGGCAGCGTCAGCCTCGGGTTACGCCATGTGGCGGGCAATTTCGACACCCAGGACTGGGGCGCCTATGCCACCGAGGAGCTGCCCGACTACACCGTCGCCACCCTCTCGGGGCATTATGCGCTTAGCGACCGGGCCGAGCTGGTGGCCCGGATCGAGAACCTGACCGACGAGGATTATTCCGAGGTCTGGGGTTATGAGGCGGCCGGGCGCAGCGCCTATCTGGGCCTGAGGGCCAGGTGGTAGGCCAATCGCCTTTTCGCCGCGTGCGGGCTGTCCTGCGCGCGGTGTTTTGCGCGGTGCTCGGCGCGGCCACGGTCACGGCTGCGGGCGCGGCGCCGGAGCGGGTGGTCTCGCTCAACCTGTGCACCGATCAGCTTGCCATGCTGCTGGCCGCGCCCGGCCAGCTTGTCTCGGTTTCGTTCCTCGCGCAGGATCCGATGAATTCCGCCATGGCCGACGCGGCGCGGGCCTTTCCCGCCAACCGTGGCCAGGCCGAAGAGGTGTTCCTGATGAAGCCCGATCTGGTGCTGGCGGGCACCTATACCTCACGCGCGGCGGTGTCGATGCTGCGGCGGCTGGGGATCGAGGTGGTGGAGTTTCCGCCCGAACGATCGCTTGACGATGTGCGCCGGCATCTGCGCCTGATGGGGCAGGTGCTGGGGCAGCAGGCAAGGGCCGAAGCGATGATCGCCGACTATGACACGCGGCTGGCCGCCCTGCGCGCGGATCCGGCCCACCGGCCGCGCGCGGCGCTGTATTCGGCCAACGGCTATACCACCGGCGGCAACACGCTTTCGGGCGAAATCCTGGCCGCCGCAGGCTTCGACAATATCGCCGCCGAGGCGGGTGTGCCCGCAGGCGGCGCCCTGCCGCTGGAGGTGCTGGTGATGCTGCGGCCCGATCTGGTGATCACCGGCGCGCGTTATCCTGGCGCGTCACGGTCCGAGGCGCTGCTGGATCACCCGGCGCTGGCCCCGCTTCTGGCGGCAGTGCCCGACGCGCCCGCCACCAATGCCGATTGGGTCTGCGGTACGCCCTATGTGCTGCGCGCCATCGAAGGTCTGGTGGCGGCCCGCAAGGCGCTGGAGGACGGGCGATGAGGTACGGCACGCTGATCGCCGGGCTGGGCGCGCTCGTGCTGGTGCTTTTCGCCGCCTCGCTGCTGATCGGCCCCGCCGCGCTGGGGCTGGGCGATAGCCTGGGCGCGCTGTTCGCCGGGCGGGGCGAGGCCGCCGTTCTGGTGATGCGCGAAATCCGGCTGCCGCGCGCGCTGCTGGGGGTCATGCTGGGCGCATCGCTGGGCCTGTCGGGGGCGGCGATGCAGGGCTATCTGCGCAACCCGCTGGCCGAGCCGGGGCTGATCGGCGTGTCCTCCTCGGCCGCGCTGGGGGCGGTGCTGGCGCTGCAGACCGGGCTGGCCGCCAGCTTCGCGCTGGCGCTGCCGCTGATGGCGCTGGCCGGCGCGGTGCTTTCGGTGCTGTTGCTGTTGCTGCTGGCGGGGCCGCGCGGCTCGTCGCTGACGCTGATCCTGGCGGGGATCGCGCTTTCGGCCTTTGCCGGGGCGCTGACCTCGCTGGTGCTGAACCTGTCGCCCAACCCCTATGCGGCGGCGGAGATCATCTTCTGGATGCTGGGCTCGCTCGGCGACCGGTCGTTCACCCATGTCTGGCTGGCGCTGCCCTTCATGGCGCTGGGCTGGGTGCTGCTGGCCACGCTGGGCCGGGGGCTGGACGCGCTGACCCTGGGCGAGGATGCGGCGGCGGCGCTTGGCATCCGGCTGGCGCGTCTGCGGCTGGTGCTGATCCTGGGCGTGGCCGCCTGCGTGGGCGCGGGCGTCGCCGTGGCCGGGGCGGTGGGGTTTGTCGGGCTGGTGGTGCCGCATCTGTTGCGCCCGCTTGTCGGCGCGCGGCCCGGCCGCCTGCTGCCCGCCTCGGCGCTGGGCGGGGCGGCGATGCTGCTGGCCGCCGATATCGCGGTGCGGGTGATCGCGCCGGGACGCGACCTGAAACTGGGGGTGCTGACCGCGCTGGTGGGCGCGCCGCTGTTCCTGCACCTGATCTACAAGACCCGGAGGGAGGGGCTGTGAGCCTGCTGACGCTCGATCACCTGACCGTGCATCGCGGCGACCGCGCCGTGGTGCGGGACGTGTCGCTGCGCGTGGGCGCGGGCGAATGCGTCGGCCTGATCGGCCCCAATGGCGCGGGCAAGACAACACTGATGCGCGCCGCCCTTGGCCTGTTACCCGCGACCGGAACAAGCTCTGTCGCCGCGCTGCCGGCTGCCGCGCGGGCCCGGCAGGCGGCCTGGTTGCCGCAAATGCGCGATATCGCTTGGCCCGTCAGCGTCGAAACCCTCGTCGCGCTCGGCCGCACGCCGCATCTGGCACCCGGCGGCCGGCTGCGCGAGGCCGATCGCGCGGCGGTTGACGCGGCGCTGGCGCGGCTGGATCTGGCGGCGTTCCGCAGCCGCATCGCCACGCAGCTTTCGGGGGGCGAACAGGCGCGGGTTCTGATCGCACGGGCATTGGCGCAGGACGCGCCGCTGTTGCTGGCCGACGAGCCGATTGCCGGCCTCGACCCGGCGCATCAGATCATGACGATGACGGTTTTCGCCGCGCTGGCGGCAGAAGGGCGGGCGGTGATCGCCTCGCTTCACGATCTGGGGCTCGCGGCGCGGCATTGCACGCGGCTGGTGCTGATGGGGGCCGGGCGGCTGGTGGCCGATGGCGCGCCCGCCGATGTGCTGACACCGGAAAACCTGGCGCAGGTGTTCGGCGTGCGCGCCTATTACGCGCAAACGCCTGATGGCCCGGTATTTCAGCCACTGGAGGTGGTGAAATGAGTGAGATGCTTGCATTCCTGCAAAAGGGCGGCCCGGCGATCTGGGCGATCACGGCGCTGTCGGTGGTGACGCTGACGCTGATCCTGTGGAAGCTCTGGCGGCTGGTGGCGGCGGGCGCCTGGGCGGGCGCGCGGGCCGAAAAGGCGGTGGCGCTGTGGCAGGCGGGCGAGCGTGACGCGGCGCGCGCGGCGGTCGCGGGCCGGGCCGGGCTGCGCGCCCGGCTGGTGCGCGCGGCGATGGCCGCGCTTTCGGGCGGCATGGGGCAGGCCGCCGCGCGCGAGGAAACCACCCGCGTGGCACGGGCGCTGCTGGCCGAGGCGCGCAGCGGGCTGCGCGCGCTGGAGCTGATCTCGGTCATCGCGCCCCTTCTGGGCCTTCTGGGCACGGTGCTGGGCATGATCGAGGCGTTCCAGACGCTGGAATCCGCTGGCAGCCAGGCCGATCCTGCCACGCTGGCCGGCGGCATATGGGAGGCGCTGCTGACCACGGCGGCGGGCATGGCGGTGGCCATTCCGGCATCAATGGCGCTGAGCTGGTTCGAAAGCGTGGTGGATGCCGCCCGGCATGACATAGAAGACTTGGCCACAAGGCTGTTCGTGGCGGAGGCGGGCTGATGGACGCGCCGTTGATCCTGCGCGCCGATGCAACGCTGCCGGGGGCGGTGCTGGTGGTGGCGCGGCAATGAGGCGGATCGCCGAGATAGGGCTGTTCCTGCCGGTGGCGGTGGCGCTGCATCTGGCGGGCTTCGGGCTGGCCGGTGGCGCGCGGACGGGCAGTGAGGCGGGCGCTCAGGGGGCGGGCGGTGAAAACCTGCTGACGCTTGCCGCCGCGCCGCCGCAGATCTCGGCGCTGGTGGCGGTATGGGACAGCCCGCCAGAGGTTTCGGCCGCGCCAGCGGCGGTTCAGCCGCCACCGGCCGCCACCGCCGCACTGCCCCGCGTGCTGCCCGCGCCCGCCTCTGACCCGCCGGATCGCGCCGGCGTTGCCGCAAGACCCAGCCGTCCGACGCCCGACCCGGAGCCCGATATCCGCACGGAGGAAGCCGCGCCGCAGCCGCGCCCCGAGGCGCCGAAGAAGCCCGCGCCGCCACCCGAGGCGCCGGCAAAGCGGGCGGCGGGCACGGGTGGCGGCGCGCAGGCCGGGGAGGCGGGCGCCTCGGCCAACCCGGGCCAGCAGCGGGCGCTGGCGTCGTCCTGGGCGGGGCAGATTCAGGCTCGGGTCGCGCGGGTGCATCGGATGCCTGCGGCCGCGCTCCGCCTGGGGCTTTATGGCGATGTCACGGTGCGCATCACCGTCGCGCGTGACGGGCAGCTGCAATCGGCGCGGGTGGTGAAAAGCGCCGGGATCGCCGTGCTGGATCAGGCGGCGCTGCAGTCGGTGCGCCGTGCCGGGCGCTTCCCGCCCGCGCCCGAGGGCCTGACCCGCCCGGCAATGAGCTTCGACGTGCCGCTTGCCTTCGAGCGGGGTTAGGCGGGCGCGGCCCTGCGGATCTGCGCGCCGGCCCGCATCACCACGGGCGACAGGCCCGCGCCGCCGGATGCGATGATCCCGAGCAGCCGCGCGCGCATGGCCGGCGCCCAGAAATCGTTGATATGGCTGGCGACGTTCCCCGCCGCTTCGGCCTCCGGCAGGTTGGCGAAGGCGGTGGCGATCTGGTTGGCCATGTAGATCAGTTTCTCAGGCGACATCGCTGGCCCTTGCAGTGGCAATCCGGTGCGGATGGGTGAAGATCTCGAACATCTCGCCGCGCGCGAGCGCCGCCAGCGTCAGCCCTGCGGTTTCGGCCAGGCGGATGGCATGGGCGGTGGGGGCGGAGACGGCCACCAGCACCGGCGCACCGGCCAGCACCGCCTTCTGCACCATCTCGACCGACACCCGGCTGGTCAGGATCAGCGCGCCCGCGTGCGCCTCGTGCCCGGTGCGGGCCAGGGCGCCCACCAGCTTGTCCAGCGCGTTGTGGCGGCCCACATCCTCGCGCGCCGCCACCAGCCCGGCATCGGGGGTAAAGAACCCGGCGGCGTGAACCGCGCGCGTGATGTCATGCAGCGCCTGCGCGCCGCGCAGCGCCTCGGCGCCGGCGCTGATCTGCGCCGGCGTCAGTGACAGCGGGGTATCGGGCAGGGTGGGCAGCGGGCGGATCGCCTGGTCCAGACTGTCGATGCCGCACAGCCCGCAGCCCACCGGCCCGGCCATGTGCCGACGGCGGCGGGCAAGGCGGGCCTCGGCGCCCGGCGCCAGCCACATCTGCACCTCGATGCCGTTCGGGTGCGCCTCTATCGTCAGGCGTTCGATCTCGGACAGATCCTTGACGATCTCTTCGCTCAGCGTGAAGCCCGCCGCGAAATCCTCCAGATCGGCGGGGCTGGCCATCATCACCGCCTGGGTGGTGCCGTTGTAGGACAGCGCCACCGGCACTTCCTCTGCCACGGCGCGGGTGCCGGGGCGCGCTACCCCGCGCGCCACCGCCAGTGACGGGGCCGAGATATGGGCGCGGGCCTTCATTCGGCCGCCGGAAGGATACGCCGGGCGCGGGCGGCCTGTTCGGCATAATCCTTCTGCCAGTCCGATGGTCCGTTCGAAGGGCTGATCTGCACCGCCGTCACCTTGTATTCGGGGCAGTTGGTGGCCCAGTCGGAATAGTCGGTGGTGATGACATTGGCCTGCGTGTCGGGGTGGTGGAACGTGGTATAGACCACGCCCGGCGCCACCCGTTCGGTGATCTTCGCGCGCAGCGTCGTCTCTCCCGAGCGCGAGGCGAGACGCACCCATCCGCCATCGCGGATGCCGCGCTGTTCGGCGTCATGCGGGTGGATCTCCAGCACGTCCTCGTCATGCCAGACCACGTTTTCGGTGCGCCGGGTCTGGGCGCCGACGTTATACTGGCTGAGGATGCGGCCCGTCGTCAGCAGCAGCGGAAAGCGCGGGCCGGTGCGTTCGTCGGTGGGCACATATTCGGTGACCACGAAATTGCCCTTGCCACGCACGAAGCCATCGACATGCATCACGGGCGTGCCTGCGGGCGCGGCATCGTTGCAGGGCCACTGAACCGATCCCTCACGCTCGAGCAATTCATAACTTACATTTGAAAATGAGGGAGTTGTGGCCGATATTTCATCCATCACCTGAGAGGGGTGGGTATAGTGCCAGCCGGCGCCCATCGCCCGCGCCAGCATCTGGGTGACTTCCCAATCGGCATAGCCGTTCTTCGGCGCCATCACCCGCCGCACCCGGTTGATACGGCGTTCGGCATTGGTAAAGGTGCCGTCTTTCTCCAGAAAGCTCGATCCGGGCAGGAAGACATGCGCGTAATTGGCTGTTTCATTTAGGAAAAGATCGTGCACGATCACGCAATCCATCGCCGCCAGCCCGGCGGCCACATGTTTGGTGTTCGGGTCCGATTGCAGGATATCCTCGCCCTGAACATAGAGGCCCCGGAACGTGCCCTCGACCGCCGCATCCAGCATGTTGGGGATTCGCAAACCGGGTTCGTTGCTAAGCGTAACCCCCCACAGGTTTTCGAAAATCGCGCGGGTGGCATCGTCCTGCACATGGCGGTAACCGGGCAGCTCATGCGGGAAGCTGCCCATGTCGCAGGCGCCCTGCACGTTGTTCTGGCCGCGCAGCGGGTTCACGCCGACGCCGGGGCGCCCGATATTGCCGGTGACCATGGCCAGGTTGGCGATCGCCATGACAGTGGTGGAGCCTTGCGAATGCTCGGTCACGCCCAGCCCGTAGTAGATCGCGCCGTTGCCGCCGGTGGCGAAGAGGCGCGCGGCGGCGCGCAGTTCGGCGGCCGGCACACCGGTCAGCAGGGCGGTGGCCTCGGGGCTGTGGCGGTCATCGGCCACGAAGGCGGCCCAATCCTGAAACCCGTCCCAATCGCAGCGGCTGCGGATGAAACCCTCGTCGGCCAGCCCTTCGGTGACGATCACATGGGCCAGCGCCGTCAGGACCGCGACATTGGTGCCCGGCGTCAGCGCCAGGTGATGCGCGGCCTGCACATGCGGGCTGCGCACCAGATCGATCCGGCGCGGGTCGATGACGATCAGCCTTGCCCCCGCCCGCAGCCGCTTCTTCAGCCGCGAGGCAAAGACGGGGTGGCCGTCGGTGGGGTTGGCGCCGATCACGATCACCACGTCGGTTTGCGCGACACTGTCGAAATCCTGGGTGCCGGCCGAGGTGCCGAAGGTGGTTTTCAGCCCGTATCCGGTGGGCGAATGGCAAACGCGGGCGCAGGTATCGACGTTGTTGTTGCCAAAGACCTGGCGGATCAGTTTCTGCACCAGATAGGTTTCCTCATTGGTGCAGCGCGACGAGGTGATGCCGCCGATCGCGCCTGGCCCGTGCTGATCCTGGATGCGGCGCAGGCGGGTGGCGGTGAAGGTCATCGCCTCGTCCCAGCTTACTTCGCGCCAGGGGTCTTCGATGCGCTCTCGGATCATCGGGTTCAGGATACGGTCGGCATGGCTGGCATAGCCATAGGCGAAGCGGCCCTTGACGCAGCTGTGCCCCCGGTTCGCCTTGCCCTGTTTCCAGGGCACCATGCGGACCAGCGTATCGCCCTTCATCTCGGCCCGGAAGCTGCAGCCGACACCGCAATAGGCGCAGGTCGTCACCACCGAGTGATCGGGCTGACCCATGTCGATGATCGCGTTTTCCTGAAGCGTGGCGGTCGGGCAGGCCTGCACGCAGGCGCCGCAGGACACGCAGTCGGACGACAGGAAATCCTGCCCCGCGCCGCTGGCCACGCGGCTGTCGAATCCGCGCCCTTCGATCGTCAGGGCGAAGGTGCCCTGCACCTCTTCGCAGGCGCGCACGCAGCGTGAGCAGACGATGCATTTGGCCGGGTCATAGGTGAAATAGGGGTTGGAGGTGTCTTTCGGGATGTAACGCGGGTTTTCTTCACCGTTGCAACGGGTTGCGAAGTGGTTTTCACCCGGCCGATACCGCACCTCGCGCAGGCCTACGGCACCGGCCATGTCCTGCAGCTCGCAATCGCCATTGGCCGCGCAGGTCAGGCAGTCGAGCGGGTGGTCGGAGATGTAAAGCTCCATCACCCCGCGCCGCAGCCCGGCCAGCTTGTCGGTCTGGGTATGCACCACCATCCCCTCGGTCACCGGCGTGGTGCAGGAGGCGGGGGTGCCGCGCCGGCCCTCGATCTCGACAAGGCACAGGCGGCACGAGCCGAACGCTTCGATGCTGTCGGTGGCGCAAAGTCTGGGTACCTTGATGCCCGCCTCGGCGCTGGCGCGCATGACGCTGGTGCCCTCGGGCACGGTGACGGGGGTGCCGTCGACCACCAGCGTCACCATGGTTTTCGATTTTGACGCCGGGGTGCCGAAATCGGCATCGGGGAGGATGAAGTCTTTCATCTGGGGGCCTTCCTTCCGGCGGTTTTTCCGAGTTTGGCGGCGCGTTCGACAACCCATTCCGCCCGGGGTGCCCTCGGCCGGGCACCGCCCTGTGTTCGTGCAACCCTCATTCCGCCGCCTCCTTGCGGGGCGCGGTGAAATCCTCGGGGAAATGGGTCAGCGCGCTCATCACCGGATAGGGGGTGAAACCACCCAGAGCGCAGAGCGATCCATCGCGCATCGTGTCGCACAGCTCTGTCAGCAGGCCGATGGCGGCGGTATCGCCGGCGGCGATCCTGTCCACGGTTTCCACACCGCGCACCGCGCCGATCCGGCAGGGGGTGCACTTGCCGCAGGATTCAATGGCGCAGAACTCCATGGCGAAGCGCGCCTGCTTCAGCATGTCGGCCTGATCATCGAACACCACGATACCGGCATGGCCGATCAGCCCGCCGGCCCCATCGAATTCTTCGTAACCGAAGGGCGTATCGAATTTCTCGCGCGGGAAATAGGCGCCCAGCGGGCCGCCCACCTGCACCGCCTTCACCGGCCGCCCGGTGGCGGTGCCGCCCGCGATGTCATCGACCAACGCGCCCAGTGTCATGCCAAAGCCTGCCTCGAACAGCCCGCCATGTTTCACATTTCCCGCGATCTGCACCGGGATCGTGCCGCGCGACCGGCCCAGCCCGAAGCCGGCATAGTGCTGCGCCCCCCTGGCCAGGATCACGGGAACAGAGGCCAGGCTGATCACGTTGTTCACCACGGTGGGGCGGCCCAGAAACCCCTGGTGCGCGGGCAGGGGCGGCTTGGCCCGCACCACGCCGCGCTTGCCTTCGAGCGAGTTCAAAAGGCTGGTTTCCTCGCCGCAGACATAGGCGCCGGCGCCCACGCGGATTTCCATGTCGAACGCGGGGCCGGTGCCCAGCACATGCGCGCCCAGTATCCCGGCACGGCGCGCGATATCGACGGCGGCATGCATCACCCGGATCGCATCGGGATATTCCGAGCGCAGATAGACGTAGCCGCGGGTGGCGCCGACCGCCAGGCCGGCGATCACCATGCCTTCGATCAGGGCGAAGGGGTCGCCCTCCATCAGCATCCGGTCGGCGAATGTGCCGCTGTCACCCTCATCGGCGTTGCAGATGATGTATTTCCGCGGCCCTTCGGCCTCCGACACCGTTTTCCACTTGAGCCCGGTGGGAAAGCCCGCGCCGCCGCGTCCGCGCAGCCCGCTTTCGGTGACCGTCTGGACAATCTCGCCGGGGGCCATGGGCAGGGCGGCCCGCAACCCGTCCAGCCCCCCATGCGCCCGGTAGTCCTCAAGCGACAGAGGGTCGGTCAGGCCGCAGCGGGCGAAGGTCAGGCGGGTCTGCCGGGCGAAGAACGGGATATCCTCGACCGGGCCGAGCGCAAGCGCATGATCGCCGAAGCCGGCATCGAAGAGCGCGGGCACGTCGGCCGCGCGCACCGGGCCGAAGGCGGTGCGGCCGGCGGCGGTTTCGACCTCGACCAGCGGTTCCAGCCAGACCATCCCGCGCGTGCCGTTGCGGATCAGCGTGACCGTGACGCCGCGCCGGGCCGCCTCGGCCCGCACGGCTTGCGCCACCTCGTCGGCCCCGAGGGCGCGGGCGGCTGCATCGCCGGGAACATAGATGCGCAGGGTCATGCCAAGACCTCGTCGATCAGGGCGTCCAGCCGCGCGTCATCGACCCGGCCCACAACCCTGCCGTCGATCATGGCGGCGGGCGCGCAGGCGCACAGGCCCAGGCAGTAGACGGGCTCCAGCGTCACGGCGCCATCGGCGGTGGTGCCGTGCCAGTCGACGCCCAGAGCGGCAAGGGCGCGGGCGGCCACCGCATCGGCGCCCATCGCCTGACAGGCCTCGGCGCGGCAGATCTTCAGCACCTTGCGCCCGGCGGGTTCGGCGCGGAAATCATGGTAGAAGGACATCACGCCGTACACCTCGGCGCGCGACAGGTTCAGCACATCGGCGATCACGGGCAGGGCGGCGGCGGGCACATGCCCGCACGCGGCCTGAACCGCGTGCAGGATCGGCAGCAGCGGCCCTTCGAGCGGCGCAAGCTCTGCGGCGATCGCGCGCACGCGCGCCTCGATTTCGGTTGCGTCTGGCTCTGCCATGCCATCCTCCCGGCCCGTTTTTCGGAATTCTGCGGCGGATGAAAGGCCAAATCAATGCAACATACCCGTTGGCTGATAGGGGTTTTCTATCAATCGCTCGGGCTGCCCAGCCTGCGCGCGGCTGTCAGCAAGGCGTCCAGCACCGGCGTGTGCGGCTCTCGGTGCGGGGCGACGAGCCCGACAAGATGCGCGGCCTCGGGCGCCACGATCGGCACCGCCGACAGCGCGCCGGAGGCCAGAAAGAACTCTGCCGTCTGCAGCGGCAGGATCGTGGCCCAGTCGCCCGTCAGCACATGCGACGTCAGCGTGATGACGGAGTTCGATTCCAGCCGGGGCGCCACCTGCGCCCCGGCCTGCGCCATGTGCCGGTTGATGATCCGCCGGTTCTGCATGTCGGGCGTCAGCAGGCACAGGGGCAGGGCGGCCACCTCGGCCCAGGTCACCGACTGCCGGTCGCTCAGCGGCGTGTCGGCGCGGGTGACCAGATTATAGTGCTCTGCGAACAGCGGCACGGTGGTGACCCGGCCCAGCGGCTCGTTGTCGAGATAGGTGATGCCCGCGTCGATCTCGAGGTTTTCCAGAAGCTGCAGGATCTCGGCCGATGTGCGTGACAGGACGGTGAATTTCAGGTTCGGGTGACGCGCCGACAGCGGCGTGGTCAGGCTCGACATCATCGCCAGCGCGGTGGGGATCACCGCCAGCCGCAGCTTGCCCGACAGGCCCTGTTTCACCGCGCGCATCTCTTCGCGCATGGTGCGCGCGTCGCCCACGATCTGCCGCGCCCATTCCAGCACCCGCGCGCCTTCGGGCGTCAGCCCGCGATAGCGCGAACCGCGCCAGACCAGCATCACGCCCAGCTGCTCTTCCAGTTGCTTGATCGCGGCGGAGAGCGTGGGCTGCGTGACGCCGCATTCTTCTGCGGCGCGGCCGAAATGCCGGTTTCGGGCGAGCGCGATGAACATTTCCAGCTTGTCGATCATTGGGGGGCTGTCCGCCTTGGCCGTGCTGATCCAGCTTTAGGGTAAAACCGTGCCTCTGGCCATCCGCGCCGGGCGCGATCAAAGGCACTGGCCTTTGCCGGGCGCGTTTCCTATTCTGCGGCCCCGATAACGGGAGTAGGCGATGCCGCGTCTGGCCCTGGCCGTTCTTGTCTTTCTGCTGCTCGCTTCCGGTTTTGCCGGCGGTGTGTGGTGGTTTGCCTATTCCTCGGCGCTGGATCAGCTGGTCGACAGGGGCCGGGCCGACCTTTCGCTCGCCTCCGACAGGCTGGTGGGGCAGTTGCAGCAATATCGCGAACTGGCGGTTCTGATGGCCGATCACCCGACGCTTTCGGGGGTGTTGCTGGGCGAAGACCCGGCGAAGGCGGCCGAACTGCTGCTGCTGCGCACGGCCGACAAGACCGGCACGCTCAGCATCCATCTGATCCGTGCCGACGGGCGGGTGGCGGCAAGCTCGGTTCAGGGGGGCGCGGCGCCAACCGATCTGTCCGCGCACCCCGGTTTCCGCCGGGCGATGCAGGGCGCGCTCGGGGCGCATCACGCCCGCACCGATGAGGCGGGCGGGCGGCGGTTCACCTATGCCGCGCCGGTCTTTGCGGATGGCCCCCGGCCACTGGGCGCGGTGTCTGTCGATGTGAACATCCGCAGCCTGGAAAGCGGCTGGGCGGGCGATCCCGAGGCGATGTATTTCACCGATGCCCTTGGCGTCGTCTTCATCTCGAACCGGAGCGAGCTGTTGTTCAGCGCGCCTGATCCGGCCGCGCTCTCGGCCGAGAGCCTGGCCGGTTTCGGGTACCGCCCCGACATGATCGCGCCGCTGCCCCAAGCCGGCCGGTTGCAGCGTTCGGGGCACGACATCTGGCTTCTGGACGCGGGCCCGTACCTGCCCGCGCGGGCCCTGCACCTGACGCAGGACCTGCCCGTCATCGGCATGACTGGCGCATTGCTGCTGGATGTGGCGCCGGCGGAACGGATCGCATCGTTGCAGGCGGCGGTGGCGGCGGCGCTGGCGCTGGTGTTCGGCTCGACGCTGTTCCTGCTGTCGCAGCGGCGCCGGGCGCTGGCCGACCGGCTGGCGCTGGAGGCCGAGGCGAAATCGGCCCTCGAAAGCCGCGTCGCCGCGCGCACGGCCGAATTGTCAGAGGCCAACCGCAGGCTGCGCCGCGAGGTGGCTGAGCGCAAGGAAGCCGAGGCGGCGCTGAAACGCGCGCAGGAAGAACTGGTGCAGGCGGGCAAGCTGTCGGCGCTGGGGAAGATGTCGGCAGGGCTGAGCCATGAGCTGAACCAGCCTTTGATGGCGATCCGTTCGTTTTCGGAAAATGCGACGCTGTTTCTGGAGCGCGGTGCGCCCGAAAAGGCGGCACAGAACCTGACGCGCATCTCGGATCTGTCGCGCCGCATGGGGCGTATCATCAAGAACCTGCGTGCCTTCGCCCGGCAGGAGATAGAGCCGATCGCCGATGTCGATGTCGTCGCCGTGGTCGATGCGGTGCTGGAGATGAGCGACCGCCGGATCCACGAGGCGGGGGTGACGGTGATCTGGCCGCGCCCGGCGCTGCCGGTTCTGGTGCGCGGCGGCGAGGTGCGGCTGCAGCAGGTGCTGCTCAACCTCGTGACCAACGCGCTCGACGCGATGGCCGGCGGCACGGTGCGGCGGCTGGAGATCGGGCTGGCGCGGGACGGCGGGCAGGTGCGGCTTTCGGTGCGCGACACCGGGCCGGGCATCGCCGAGCCGGAAAAGATCTTCGATCCGTTCTATTCCACCAAGGAGGTGGGCCAGAGCGAGGGGATGGGGCTGGGCCTGTCGATCTCCTACGGTCTGGTGCAGGGCTTCGGCGGCGCGATCCGCGGGCGCAACCATGCGGAGGGCGGCGCGGTGTTCACCGTCGAACTGGCCGCCGCCGCACAGGAGGAAGCGGCATGAGCCGGAAGGTTTTGCTTGTCGATGATGATCCGCCGGTGCGCGAGGCGCTGGGGCAGACGCTGGAGCTGGCGGGGCTGAGCCCGGTGCTGGCCGGCAGCTATATCGAGGCCAAGGATCACGTCACACCCGGCTTCGAAGGGGTGGTGGTGACCGATATCCGCATGCCCGGCAAGGACGGTTTCGCGCTGCTCGAGTTTTCCCAGCGGATCGACCCCGACCTGCCCGTGATCCTGCTGACGGGCGAGGGGGATATTCCGATGGCGGTGCGGGGCATTTCCGCCGGGGCGTTTGATTTTCTTGAAAAACCCTGCGCGCCCAGGGAATTCGTGGCGATCGTCGAGAAGGCGCTGAAGACCCGGACGCTGGTGCTGGAAAACAGGCGGCTGAAGCGGCAGGTCGAAAGTGGCGACGCGGCGGCGCGGATGCTGTTCGGCGAGTCGCGTCAGGCCGACGAGCTGCGCGCGCGGGTGCGCAGCGCGGCGCGCTCTTCGGCCGAGGTGCTGATCACCGGCGCGCCGGGCACCGGCACCTCGAAAGTGGCCGAGGTGATCCACCTGTTGTCGGCCGGATCGCTGCGCCCGTTTCAGAAACTGGCCGCCGCCTCCGCCAGCCCCGAGTCGCTGGCCGGGGCCTTTGCCGCGGCCGAGGGCGGATCGCTGTTTCTGGACGAGCTGGCGGCGCTTGGGCCGGCGGCCCAATTCACCCTGCTGGAACTGCTGGACGGCGACGGCGGGCCGCGCGTCATCGCCGGAACCTATCGCGATCTGGATGCGGAGGTGGCCGAGGGGCGGTTCAACCCCGACCTGTTCTACAAGCTCGACGTGATGCGGGTGCGCATCCCGGCGCTGCGCGAGCGGCCCGATGACATCCCGGTGCTGTTTCGCCATTACGTGTCGATCGCCTGCGAACAGGCCGCGCTGCCGCAGCCCGAGATCACCACCGACGTGATCGCCCGGCTGATGGCGCAGGACTGGCCCGGCAACGCCCGCTCGCTGATGAACGCGGCGATGCGCTTTGCGATGGGGCTGAACGAGGTGGAGCAGGTGGAAGAGCAGGCGGGCCTGGCCGAACAGCTTGCCCGCGTCGAAAAATCCCTGTTGATCGAGGCATTGCGCCGCGCCGATGGCCATGCGACCGAGGCCGCGAAGGCGCTGAAACTGCCGCGCAAGACTTTCTATGACAAGCTGGCGCGGCACGGGATTCGCCCCGAGGCCTATCGCTGAGAACTGTGCGGTTTTCCGCACAACCCGTGGCGGTGCCTGTGCGGGTTTTCGCCCAGGCGGGCGCGGGCGCCGCTGATGGAAAGGTGAGGTTCGCGCGCCAACCAATTGAAAATATAAGTTATATTCTCCATCAAGGGGGGCGAAAATCTTTTTCTTGAGGCGTGAATCCGTCTGGGCTTTCTATTGTGCGGGTGCCCCGACTGGGGCGCACAGTATCTGATTGTCAGGATATCTGGGAGGATACCTTATGAAACTCGTACATGTCGCCGCGGCCTCTGCCGTGGCGCTGACCATGGCCGCCGGCGCGGGCCTTGCGCAATGCGACGACGGCGAAGTCGTCATCAAGTTCAGCCATGTCACCAACACCGACCGCCACCCCAAGGGGATCGCCGCGTCACTGCTGATGGAGCGTGTGAACGCCGAGATGGACGGCAAGGCCTGCATGGAGGTCTTCCCGAACTCCACGCTCTACAACGATGATCAGGTGCTCGAGGCGATGCTCCAGGGCGATGTGCAGCTTGCCGCGCCCTCGCTTTCGAAATTCGAGGCTTTTACCAAGAAATTCCGCATCTTCGACCTGCCGTTCATGTTCAAGAACATCGAGGCGGTGGATGCGTTCCAGGCGTCTGAAACCGGCGTCGCGATGAAAGAGTCGATGACCCGCCGCGGCCTGCTGGGGCTGGATTTCTGGCACAACGGGATGAAGCAGTTTTCGGCCAACAAACCGCTGCTGATGCCCGACGACGCGAAGGGCATGAAGTTCCGGGTACAGACCTCGGACGTGCTCGTGGCGCAGATGAAGGCGCTTGGCGCGTCGCCGCAGCCGATGGCGTTTTCCGAAGTGTACGGCGCGCTGCAGACCGGCGTTGTCGACGGGCAGGAAAACACCTGGTCCAACATCTATGGCCAGAAGTTCTTCGAAGTGCAGAACGGCACCACCGAAACCAACCACGGGGTGCTGGATTATCTGGTCGTGACCTCGGTCGACTGGTGGGACAGCCTGGATGCCGATGTGCGCGATCAGCTTGCCACCATCCTGCATGAGGTCACCGCCACCCGGAACGCCGAGTCGTTCAAGGTGAACCAGGAAGCCCGGCAGGCCATCATCGACGCCGGCGGTGTCGTGCGTGAGCTGAACGCCGAACAGCGTGCCGCCTGGGTCGAGGCGATGAATCCGGTCTGGGCCGAGTTCGAAGGCGATGTCGGCGCCGAAAACATCGCCGCCGCGCAGGAAATCAACACGATGTACTAGGGCATCCGCCCGAGCTTTGGACCGGCCCGGCGCTTCGCAAGGCGCCGGGCCGTTTCCCAACACCAATAACGCTTACCTGCCGGAGGGGGACCGCAGACATGAGTGGCCATACCCATACCTACGCCCAAAGCAGCCTTGGCCGGGCGGTCAACACGCTGGAGGAAACCGCGCTTGCGCTCATACTGGGCCTGATGACGCTGGTCACCTTCGTCAACGTGGTGCTGCGCTATGGCTTCAACACCTCGCTGATCTGGGGGCTGGAACTGACGCTGGTGCTGTTCGCCTGGCTGGTGCTGTTCGGCATCAGCTATGGCTTCAAGATCACCGCGCACCTGGGGGTTGATGCGGTTCTGAACATGGTCTCGTCACGGACCCGGAGGATCATGATTCTGCTGACCACCGTGGCCTGCCTGATCTATGCGCTGCTGTTGCTGAAAGGCGCGTGGGATTACTGGGCGCCCTTCGCCGGGCTCGACGCCACCACCGGGCGCTGGTTTCCCACCGGCTTTGCCAACAGCCGCGATCAGGCGTGGTACGAGACCGAGCAGATCCCGATGCTGGATTGGCTGCGCTTCATCGAGCCGGTGTTCAATCAGGGCGAGGCCTATGAAAAGCTGCCCCGCTTCATTCCCTATTCCATCCTGCCGTTCGGCGCCGCGCTGATCCTGTTTCGCCTGATCCAGGCGACGCTGCGCATTCTGCGCGGAACGCAGGACAGCCTGATCGTCAGCCACGAAGCCGAAGATGCCGTTGACGAGGCCGCGGCGATGAGCCGGAAAGGATAAGCCCGATGGATGTCGTCTTTCTGTTCACCATGGTGGTGGGTCTTTTGCTGATCGGCGTGCCGATTGCGGTGTCGCTGGGCCTGTCGTCGATGATCTTTCTGCTGGCCTTCTCCGACACCTCGCTCGCCTCGATCGCGCAGGCGCTTTATCAGGCGATGGCCGGGCACTACACGCTGCTGGCGATCCCGTTCTTCATCCTAGCCTCCAGCTTCATGTCGACGGGCGGGGTGGCCAGGCGGATCATCCGGTTCTCGATCGCCTGCGTCGGCCATATGCGCGGCGGGCTGGCGATTGCCGGCGTCTTTGCCTGCATGCTGTTCGCGGCGCTGTCGGGTTCTTCGCCCGCCACCGTTGTCGCCATCGGGTCCATCGTCATCGCGGCGATGCAGCAGGCGGGCTATTCCAAGGATTTCGCCGCCGGCGTGATCTGCAACGCGGGCACGCTGGGCATCCTGATCCCGCCGTCGATCGTGATGGTGGTCTATGCCTCGGCCACCGATGTGTCGGTGGGCCGCATGTTCCTGGCCGGTGTCATTCCCGGGATCATGGCGGGGCTGATGCTGATGGTCACGATCTACGTGATGGCGCGGATCCGCAACATGCCCAAGGGGCAGTGGCAGGGCTGGGGAGAGATCCTGCGCTCGTTCTCGGATGCGTTCTGGGGGCTGATGCTGATCGTCATCATCATGGTGGGGATCTATGGCATCCCCGGCATCACCGGCGCCATCTTCACGCCGACCGAGGCCGCCGCCGTCGCCTCTGTCTATGCCTTCCTGATCGCCGTGTTCGTCTATCGCGACATGGGGCCGCTGGCGCCAGAGCAGGCGGGCGGGCGGCCGGTCAGCCTGTTGCGCAAGCCGCAGGCGCTGGTGACGGCCTTCTTCCACCGCGACACCAAGAACACGCTGCTGGATGCCGGCAAGCTGACCATCATGCTGATGTTCATCATCGCCAACGCGCTGATCCTGAAACACGTGCTGACCGACGAGCAGATCCCGCAGCAGATCGCCGGCGCGATGCTGGAGGCGGGCTTTGGCAAGATCATGTTCCTGATCATCGTCAACGTGATCCTGCTGATCGGCGGGCAGTTCATGGAGCCTTCGGGGCTGATCGTGATCGTGGCGCCGCTGGTGTTTCCCATTGCGATCGAGCTGGGGGTGGACCCGATCCATCTGGGCATCATCATGGTGGTGAACATGGAAATCGGCATGATCACCCCGCCGGTGGGGCTGAACCTGTTCGTCACCTCGGGCGTAGCGGGGATGCCGATGATGCGCGTGGTGCGCGCGGCGCTGCCGTTCCTTGTGGTGCTGTTCGTGTTCCTGATCCTGGTGACCTATATTCCATTCCTGTCCACCTGGCTGCCGATCAGCCTGATGGGGCCGGAGATCATCACCAACTGACCGGGCCGATCTGCGCCGCAGATGCGGCGGCGCAGATCGGCGGGCAGCTGCCGCATCCTTGCCGCGCGACATGGAGAAGAAAATTCACGAATTTTCTTCGGTGCCGAAAAATCTTCGGGAAGATTTTTCCTCAGGCCGCTTCCAGCGCCGCGATAATGCCCGAAAAATCCGCGGCCTTCAGCGAAGCACCGCCGACCAGCGCGCCATCCACATTGGAGGTCGCGAAAATCTCTGGCGCGTTGCCGGGCTTGACCGACCCGCCGTAGAGCAGGCGCATGTCTGCGGCCGTGTCGCCAAACCGCGCGGCCAGCCGGGCGCGCATGAAATCATGCACCTCGGCGATCTGTTCCAGCGTCGGCACCTTGCCGGTGCCGATGGCCCAGACCGGCTCATAGGCCACCACCAGCGTCGCGCCGGTGCAGCCATCGGGGATCGACCCGGCCAGTTGGGTGCCGATCACATCCAGCGTCTCGCCGGCGTCGCGCTGCGCCTCGGTCTCGCCCACGCAGACCACGGCGATCAGCCCGGCGGCCAGGGCGGCAGCCGTTTTTGCACACACATCGGTATCGGTTTCGCCATGATCTGTGCGCCGCTCGGAATGGCCGAGGATCACATGGGTCGCACCGGCGTCGCGCAGCATTCCGGCGGAAATGTCGCCGGTATGGGCCCCCGCGGCTTCGGCATGGCAATCCTGCCCGCCGGTGACCAGCGCCCCGCCCGCTGCAAGATCGGACATGCGCGCCAGAAGCGTGGCTGGCGGGCACAGAAGAATGTCGACCGAGGGTGCCGGATGCGCGGCGCTCAGCGCCTTGACTTCGGCCAGGTCGGCCGAGGTTCCGTTCATCTTCCAGTTGCCGGCGGCAAGTTTTCGTCCCATCACACGCTCCCACACAGATTTTCCGCCAAGTTCCCCGAAACCGGCCCGGGAGGCAAGGCAAGAGGCCCGCGCGCGTCGTTTGAGCGCGACTTATCGGCGCCTTGCGCGTTTGCGCGCGGCGGCCGTTTCCGCATCGGCAAGGGATTTGCGGGCCCAGTCCAGCGCCTCGTCGGGGTCGTCCAGCGCGCTGTCGGGCAGGGAGGTCAGGCCGGGAATGGCCCGACGCCCGGCCTTGGTGCCATAGGAAAACGGCTCTGACCCCGCAGCCTGGTAGGCGGCCACCAGCGGACCCTCGGCCTTCATGTAGATGGTATCGCCCAGAAGCGCGGCGAACATGGCATCGCCGATGTAAAGGCCGGTGCCGCCGAACATGCGTTTCGTGGAAATCGGGCCGAGCGGTGCAAACAGATCACGGGCAAAGGTCAGAAAGCCCGGATCGGTCGCCATCAGGTTTCGGCGAACTTGATCGACTCGCCGCAGCCGCAGGCATCGACCACGTTGGGGTTGCGGAACTTGAACCCGCTTTCCAGCAGCGATGTCTCATAGTCGATCTCGGTGCCGAACAGGAACATCTGCGCCATCGGCGCGATCATCACCCGGGCGCCGTCCTGTTCCACGACCTCGTCCAGCGGATCAACCTCTGACACATAGTCCATCGTGTATTCCATGCCCGCGCAGCCGCCCTTCTTGACGCCGATGCGCAGCCCCTGTGTTTCATCGCGCGCCATAAGCCTGGCGATCTGTTTTGCTGCGGCGGGGGTGATGGTTACCGCCTGTTTGCCGGGAATGCCGAACATTGCCTGTCTCCACGTGGTTGCCCCTAATCTAGGCCCCCCGGAGCGCGATCTCAAGCGCGGGCATGGTCCGAAGCAGCGACAATGTCGCGTAAGTGATCAAGAGCGCCCAGGCGAAGGACGCCAGAGTGCCGATGATCACATATTCCGATGCGCGCTGATCCTGCGACGCGGTGTCGAAGCGCAGGATCGATTTCGCGGCGATCAGAAAGCCGATCCCGGCCGGTTCGCCCACCATCACCATCAGAAAAATCAGCGCCCGTTCCAGCACTCCGATCAGCCGCCCGCCATTGCGCAGCCCCTCGGGAAGGGCGGCGTCCTGATAGGGGCGCATCAGCATGCCCACGGCAAACCCGCCCGCCCGCGTGACAAGCAGCAACCCGGTGACAAGCAGCATGATCTGCGGCAGGGCGGGCAGCCCGGCCCAGAGGCCGGAGGCGTATAGCGCCGGGCTGATGGCCGCGACGGCGATGATCGTGGCAAGATGCGCCGCCTGATCGGCAAGATAGGCGGCCAATGTATCGCCCAGCCCTTTGGGCAGGTGGGTCTTGATCGCGTCGATCACACCATGCGCCAGCGCCAGCGCGATCAGCTCCGGCGCGTCCCAGCGCCCGGTGGCGGCCTGCGCCGTCACCAGAACGATCAGCACATGCAGCAGCAGCACCTGCGGCCTGCGCTTGTTTTCGGTCGACCATCTGGTCTGAAAGACGAAATCAGCCAGCACATGGGCGAAGAGAAGTGCAACCAGAGTTTCGATCATCCGCAGCCCCCGGTGCCTACAAGCTTTGAGATTTGTGAAATCACTTTACAAGGCCATGGCCTCATGCCCAAAGACGGAACTGCCGGCAATTCACAAGTCCTCAAGCCTGTAACTCGCACTACAAGCCCCAAAGCTTGTTCTGCCCGGTGCTCACGCATAGCTTCGCGCCTCGAACAGCCGCAAACTCTCGTCCAGCCCCCACAGCCCCGCGCCGTTCAGGCGGATGGCGAAAGCCTGCTGGGTGATGCCCAACTTCGCCGCCATCTCGCTTTGCGACGGGGCGCCAGGGGCCAGGGCAAGGGTCAGCGCCTCGGCCTGTTTCGCGGTCCAGTGGCGCGACAAGGCATCGGCGAGGGCGAACACACCCGCCGCCTCGCCCGGAAGGGCCGGGGCGGCCAGCACCAGCCGGCGCCCGCGCGGCATGGTATCCAGCGCATGCCCCGACAGCTCGAACGCGGCGCCCCCGGCACTGTCGAGCCGGCCCGCGGGCAGCTCGGGCACCACCCCGATCCCGGCCGCAATCCGCGTGGCAAGCCCCGCGTCACCGGCCCGCAGACAGGCGGTCAGATACAGGCAGGCCCGAAAGGCAAGCCCCGGATGTTCAAGATAAATTTGCCAGCCATCCCCCCTGAACCGGGTGAAGCGCGTGTCTGCCCCCGTCCAGCCCGCCACCACCTGCGCCCCGGCACCGAGCGCGGCCATCGCGGCTTCTACAGCCGTCGGCCCGGCCTTGGTCGATCCCACCAGATCGCCTGTCAATACGGCTGCCACGCTGCTCATGTCATCTCCGGCCTGATTTGACGGGATGATAGAAGCGGTCAGCCGCAAGACGCAACAGAACCCTGTGGAAAAGACAGGGCCGTCTTACATGAAGCCCAGTTCCAGCCGTGCCTCGTCGCTCATCATGTCCATGCCCCAGGGCGGATCGAATGTCATCTCGACATCCACCTGCTTCACCCCCGGCAAGGGCTCGATGGCTTCCGCCAGCCACCCCGGCATCTCGCCCGCGACCGGGCAGCCGGGTGCCGTCAGCGTCATCATCACGCGCACCGCGTTCTCGGCGTCGATCTCGATCGTGTAAACCAGACCAAGATCATAGATATTCACCGGAATTTCCGGGTCATAAACCGTGCGGCAGGCCTCCACGACCGAATCGTAAAGCGGATGTTCCGTGGTCGAAGGCTTGATGAGGGGCGCACCCTCCAGCGGTTCGCTCGGCTGTGTCATATGCTCTGCTCTCCAAAGTTGAGGGAATATATAAGAATTATGCCGCGAAGGTCCAGAGCCCCGGCGCGCGCGCCTGCGTATTTCATCTTTCCGAAAATATCCCCGCCGGAGGCGTACCCGAGGCGCCGCAGGCGCCGAGACAAGAACAATGGCCCGGATCAGCCCGCGCTCCGTGTCCGCCTGCGCGCCGGGGCCGGGCGCACCCGCTTCTCGATCTCGTCGAACAGAAGCGCCGCCACATTCTTCGAGCTGGCCTTTTCGATCCCCTCGAACCCCGGCGATGAATTCACCTCCAGCACCTTCGGCCCGTCGTCCGAGCGCAGCAGATCCACTCCCGCCATGTTCAGCCGGAACGCCCGCGCCGCGCGCACCGCCGTCTCGCGCTCGGTCTTGGTGATGCGCACCGCCTCGGCCCGCCCGCCCTGATGCAGGTTCGAGCGGAACTCGCCCGGCTCGGCCACCCGGCGCATCGCCGCCACCACCTTGCCGCCGATCACCAGACAGCGGATATCCTCGCCCGCCGCCTCTTTCACGAAATGCTGCACCAGAAAACTGGCCTTGAGCCCGCGAAACGCCGAAATCACCGATTGCGCGGCCTTCCTGGTTTCGGCCAGCACCACGCCCTTGCCCTGGGTCGATTCCAGCAGCTTCACGATCAGCGGCGCCCCGCCCACCAGTTCGATCAGGCTGTCATTGTCCTTGGGCGAGGCGGCGAAGGCTGTGGTCGGCATCCCGATGCGGTGGCGCGCAAGGATCTGATGGGCATAAAGCTTGTCGCGGCTGGCGGTGATCCCGTCAGAGCCGTTCACGCAATAGGTGCCGATGGTTTCGAACTGGCGGATCACCGCGGTGCCGTAAGAGGTGAACGAGGCGCCGATGCGCGGGATCACCGCGTCATAGCGGGGCAGGCGCTGGCCGTCATAATGCACCTCGGGCGCCAGCGCGTTGATCGCCATGTAGCAGCGCGAGGTGTCGATCACCTCGACGACATGGCCCCGCTTTTCGCCCTCGGCCACGATTCGCCGGGTCGAGAAGTTATGTTCCTCGCGGCTGAGCACGGCGATGCGCAGGGTCCGTGCCGGGGCGACTTCGCGCACGGCGGTGGAGTGATACACGTCATACGACAGGCGCGGCTGGCAAAAGCTTTCGCCGGGGCTGATCACCACGTTGTCGCCAAAGGCCTGACGGCCCAGCAGCATCCGATAGGCCATCGACCCGCGGTCGGTCAGCGTCACTTCGATCGGCCAGGTCCGCGTGCCCATGGCGATGTCGCAGCGGATCACATAGCGCAGTTCCGTCTCGCCGTTCGAGGATGTCACCTCGCGCCGGTCGACGATATCGGCCGAGCAGGGGATCGTCAGATCCTCGCGCCCGGGTATCGGATGCACCGCGAAGCGCACGCGCGGCCGGTCGGCCGGGCCGAAGGGCTCGATATCGAACGCATGCAGCGCCGAGGTCTTGGCCCCGGTGTCCACCTTGGCCTTCAGCGCCGGCAGCCCGAGGCCGGGCAGGGCGGCCCATTCTTCCCATCCCAGGCGAAAATCGCCAGTCTCATTGCCGGTGCCGTCCATCGTCATGCGCCCCTTCTTGGATTTTCCGTGGAATCGCCTATACCGGCTGTCCCATCGGTGGCTTGCAGGAACAGATATGGCCGAGCGTTTCAACTTCCATGTGAACTCGCGTGACGGAATGGCCCGCCAGGGTGTGATTTCCACACCGCGCGGCGACATTCGCACGCCGGCCTTCATGCCGGTGGGCACTGCGGCCACCGTCAAGGCGATGATGCCTGAAAGCGTGGCCGCCACCGGCGCCGATATCTTGCTGGGCAACACCTATCACCTGATGCTGCGCCCCACCGCCGAGCGGATCGACCGGCTGGGCGGGCTGCACCGGTTCATGAACTGGCAAAAGCCGATCCTGACCGACAGCGGCGGCTTTCAGGTCATGAGCCTGACCGGCCTGCGCAAGCTGACCGAACAGGGGGTGAAGTTCAAATCCCACATCGACGGGTCCGAACACATGCTGACGCCCGAGCGCAGCATGGAGATCCAGCGCCTGCTGGGCAGCGACATCGTGATGTGTTTCGACGAATGTCCCGCCCTGCCCGCCCCGGAAGAGCGCGTGGCCGAGAGCATGCGCATGTCGATGCGTTGGGCCGCGCGCTCGCGCGACGCGTTCGGCGACAGGCCAGGCCATGCGCTGTTCGGAATTCAGCAGGGCGGCGTCACCCGGGATCTGCGCGCCGAAAGCGCCGAAAAGCTGCGCGCGATCGGCTTTGACGGCTACGCGGTGGGCGGCCTCGCCGTGGGCGAGGGCCAGGAGGCGATGTTCGGCGTGCTTGACTATGCCACCGACATGCTGCCGGAGGACAAGCCGCGCTATCTGATGGGCGTGGGCAAGCCCGACGATATCGTCGGCGCCGTGGCGCGCGGCATCGACATGATGGATTGCGTGCTTCCCTCGCGCTCCGGCCGCACCGGGCAGGTGTTCACGCGCCGGGGCGTGGTCAACATCAAGAATGCCCGCCATCAGGACGATCCCCGCCCGCTGGACGAGACATGCGCCTGCCCGGCCTGCCGGGGCTACAGCCGCGCCTATCTGCACCACGTGTTCCGCGCGCAGGAGATCATCAGCTCGATGCTGCTGACATGGCACAACCTGCATTATTATCAGGAGTTGATGCAGGGCATCCGCGAGGCCATCGCCGCGGGCAGGTTCGAGGCCTTTCAGGCGGATTTCCATGCGCAGCGGGCCGAGGGCGACATCGCGCCGCTCTGATCATCTGCGCAGGGTGGTCTGTGCATCACTGCGGCAGGTGATAAACCGGCGCTTTATCAAGGCATTGGGGCGGGCGATCCGAGATATCACAATTGCGTGATCGGTGCCGGCATTGCCGCAGGTGCATGGGCCGGTAGATGTTGGGCGAGTGCTGACACTTCAGGCAGGTGCCATCGCCGCATTGCCCTGCGCGTGCGGACCGATCCCTTTGCCCGGAGTTGACCCCTTTCCAAGGATGCGATCCATGACCGAAAAACTCTTTACCCCCTTTACCGCCGGCGAGATCGAGCTGCGCAACCGCGTTGTGATGGCCCCGCTCACACGCAACCGGGCCGACCCGGCAACCGACGCCCCCACCGACATGCACGTCACCTATTACACCCAGCGCGCCGGTGCCGGGCTGATCATCACCGAGGCGTCGCAGATCAGCCCCGAGGGCAAGGGCTATCTGGCCACGCCCGGCATCTACAGCGATGCGCAGGTCGCGGGTTGGAAAGCGGTGACCGACGCGGTGCATGAAAAGGGCGGCAGGATGGTGATCCAGCTGTGGCATGTGGGCCGCGTGTCGCATTGCTCGCTCCAGCCGGACGGGGGGCAGCCTGTCGCGCCCTCGGCCATCGCGGCGGAGGCGATGACCTATACCGAGGAAGGGTTCGTTCCCACGTCCGAGCCGCGCGCGCTGGCGCTGGACGAGATCCCGCGCATCGTCGAGGACTATCGCAAGGCCGCGGCGGCGGCGCGCGCGGCCGGGTTCGACGGGGTCGAGGTGCATGGCGCCAACGGCTATCTGCTGGACCAGTTCATGCGCGATGGCAGCAACACGCGCGACGATGCCTATGGCGGGTCGATCGAGAACCGCACCAGGCTGTTGTTCGAGGTGCTGGACGCCGTGACCGGAGAGTTGGGCGGGGGCCGCGTCGGCCTGCGTCTGAGCCCGTTCTCGAAATCGAACGGTATTTCGGAAAGCGATCCGATGACGCTGTTTACCCATGTGATCAAGGGGCTGAACCGCTATGGCCTGGCCTATTTGCACATGGTCGAGGGCCAGACAGGCGGATCGCGGGAACTGGACGCTGGAAACAGCATCGACACCCTGCGCGGCCTGTTCGAGGGGGCCTATATGGCCAACAACGGTTATGACCGTGATCTTGCCATTCGCGCGGTGGACGAGGGAAAGGCCGATCTGGTGGCCTTCGGGCGCCCCTTCATCGCCAACCCCGATCTGGTCGAGCGGCTGAAGCAGGATGCGCCGTTGAACCCGCTGCGCCAGGAGTTGCTCTATGGCGGCGGGGCCGAGGGCTATACCGACTATCCGTCGCTTCAGGACAGCGTGGTGGCCTGAGCCGGGATGGTCGGGCCGTCCCGCCGCAGGGAGGGGCGGCCCGCTTTCAGGCCGCCCGCGCAGCGGCCAGCAGCCGTGCCTCGTAGGATTTGACGGAATAAAAGGCATCGCTCCGCCGGCAAAGGCGGCGGCGCCAGCGCTTCGGGATTTCGGCGAAGAAATCCAGCCGTGCTTCGGCGGCAAGGCCGTTCAGCGCGGGCAGGGAGGGTTGATAGCTTTCGGTCTCCAGCCCGTTCGACAGCACGATATCATGATCCTCGAGCAGGAGGTGGTAATAGGTCACGCCCCCGTCCGGGCAGGCCTGGCGGGCGCTTTCACCCAGAAGGTATTTCGCGGGCACCAGAACCTCGGGCTCTCCGAAATGCAGCGTGTTGCGCCAGCTGCGCACCAGAACGCGGTGCTGGGGCGACACATAAAGATCGCTGTGCGGGCGCCGGTGGCCGAACGCGTTGCGCGGGATGCAGATCGGGCGGAACTGGGGCGCCTGTTCCAGCTCGGCGGCTGAAAGCGTGCGCCGGGCGACCCAGATCAGCGGCACCGCCCGCCCCAGGTTGTTCAGGATCAGGTCGCCCGCCTTCAGCACCTCGACCCGCCGCTCGCCGTCGGGCGTGTCGATCAGGGTGCCGCCCGCGAAACAGATCAGGATATCCGTCGTCGTATCCAGATTGGCGATCGGGTGGGCGCCGTTGGGAAACGCATTCATCGTGGCGGCGGAAGCCGGGGTGCCCGTCAGGAAGAAATAGCGCTGGCCGTCGTCGGTGGTGATGACAGTGATCGGCTCTCCGCGCAGATCCTCGCCGTTGACGTCGGACAGTTTGTTGGTGTCCGGCAGATCGCCCGAGAATTCGACCGTAAAGCTCATCGGCACACCGTCGACCAACACCGTCGTGTCCGGATCGGGCAGCCCGCCATTGTAATCCAGCACAAAGTCGCCCGCCTGAGACTGGAATTCAAGCTGCGCCACCGGCGTCTTGTTCGTGCCCTGCGCGTTCAGCGACGCATTATTCGCCTTAGAACTGTCACCCCGCGCAAAGAAGGTGGGATTTGCCATTTTTTACTGCTCGGTCGCATATTTTTGTTATCGGCCTCCAGATTGCGGTGAAAATGTGGCACGAATTGGGCGGCGTTCGATTTGTAACGCCCATATATGCGGTTAACGGCTGGTGAATCGGCCGGATTGCGGAACAATTGGCTAAAATCGGTGGTTTTCGTTGCTGACACTGTCGGATTTCCGGCGATGCGCGCTTGCACGTCTTTGGCGTCGAAGGCATGCTGTGTTACAAAGCTGACGCAGGTCGTGGTTGAAACGGGGGGGCGAACCCCCAGATATTGATACCAAGACCGGAGAAGGCCGGATGCCGCCGACGATCGGGGCTGGCGCCTTCTTGCAACGAACCAAGGAAACAGAATGCAAGAGCAAATCAGTCAATCCTATCCCGTTCTCCCGCTGCGCGACATCGTGGTTTTCCCGCATATGATCGTGCCGCTTTTCGTGGGGCGCGAACGGTCCGTCCGCGCATTGGAAGAAGTGATGGCGGATGACAAGCAGATTTTGCTGTCCAGCCAGATCGACCCGTCGGTGGACGATCCGACGGCAGAGGGCATCTATCGCACCGGTGTTCTGGCCAATGTCCTGCAACTGCTGAAGCTGCCCGACGGCACCGTGAAGGTGCTGGTCGAAGGCCGCGCGCGCGTGCGCATCACCGAATTCCTCGAGAACGAGGATTTCTTCGAGGCCAGCGCCGAGGTGCTGGAAGAAGTGCCGGGCGATGATGATACGCTCGAGGCGCTGGTGCGTTCCGTCTCGAAGGAATTCGAGCGCTATGCCAAGATCAAGAAGAACATCCCCGAAGAGGCGATGGCCGCTGTTTCGGACACCCGCGAGGCCGCGAAGCTGGCCGATCTGGTGGCCGGGCATCTGGGCATCGAGGTCGACCAGAAGCAGGAGCTTCTGGAAACACTCTCTGTCGCCGAGCGGCTGGAGAAGATTTATGGCCTGATGCAGGGCGAGATGTCGGTGCTTCAGGTCGAGAAGAAGATCAAGACCCGCGTCAAGAGCCAGATGGAGCGGACCCAGCGCGAATATTATCTGAATGAGCAGATGAAGGCCATTCAGAAGGAACTGGGCGATGGCGACGAAGGCCAGAACGAGATTGCCGAGCTGGAGCAGCGTATCGCCGCCACCAAGCTGAGCAAGGAGGCCCGCGAAAAGGCCGACGCCGAGATCAAGAAGCTGAAGTCGATGTCGCCGATGTCGGCCGAGGCCACGGTCGTGCGTAACTATCTGGAGTGGATGCTGTCGATCCCGTGGGGCGTGCGCAGCCGCGTCAAGAAGGATCTGGGCCGGGCTCAGGGCGTGCTGGATACCGATCACTATGGCCTGGAGAAGGTCAAGGAGCGGATCGTCGAATATCTGGCCGTGCAGCAGCGGTCGAAAAAGCTGAAAGGCCCGATCCTGTGCCTTGTCGGCCCTCCGGGCGTGGGCAAGACCAGCCTGGGCAAATCGGTGGCCAAGGCCACGGGGCGCGAGTTCATCCGCATCAGCCTTGGCGGCGTGCGCGACGAATCCGAGATTCGCGGCCACCGCCGGACCTATATCGGCTCGATGCCGGGCAAGATCATCCAGGCGCTGAAAAAGGCGAAAACCACCAATCCGCTGATCCTGCTCGACGAGATCGACAAGATGGGCCAGGATTTCCGGGGCGACCCGGCCAGCGCGATGCTGGAGGTGCTGGACCCCGAACAGAACGCCACTTTCGTGGATCACTATCTGGAGGTCGAATACGATCTTTCGGATGTGATGTTCCTGACCACGGCGAACTCCTACAACATGCCGGGCCCGCTTCTGGACCGGATGGAGATCATCCCGCTGGCCGGCTACACCGAGGACGAAAAGCGCGAGATCGCCAAGCAGCACCTGATCGCCAAGCAGGTCAAGAACCACGGGCTGCGCAAGGATGAGTTCGAGCTGACCGACGAGGCGCTGATCGAGATGATCCGCACCTATACCCGCGAAGCGGGCGTGCGGAACCTTGAACGTGAGATCGCCAAGCTGGCGCGCAAGGCTGTCACCCGGATCGTCCGCAAGGATGTGGACAAGGTGATGATCACGCCCGAGAACCTCGAAGATTATCTCGGGGTGAAGCGCTTCCGCTATGGTCTGGCTGAACAGGAAGATCAGGTGGGCGTCGTCACCGGCCTGGCCTGGACCAGCGTGGGCGGCGAGCTGCTGTCGATCGAGGCGCTGAAACTGCCGGGCAAGGGCCGGATGAAGACCACCGGCAAGCTGGGCGACGTGATGAAGGAAAGCATCGACGCGGCGTCGAGCTTCGTGCGGTCCATCGCGCCCGAGATCGGGGTGAAGCCGCCGGTGTTCGAGAAGGTGGATATCCACGTTCACGTCCCCGAGGGCGCGACGCCCAAGGACGGGCCGAGCGCCGGTGTCGGCATGGTCACGTCGATCGTGTCGGTGCTGACCCACATTCCGGTCCGCAAGGACATCGCCATGACCGGCGAGGTCACGCTGCGCGGCAATGTGCTGGCCATCGGCGGGCTGAAGGAAAAGCTGCTGGCGGCCCTGCGCGGCGGGATCAAGACGGTGCTCATTCCGCAGGAGAATGAGAAGGATCTGACCGAGATCCCGGACAATGTGAAGCAGGGGCTGACGATCATCCCGGTTTCGCATGTGCGCGATGTGCTCAAACACGCGCTGGTGCGCGCGCCCGAGCCCATCGAATGGGACGAGGCCGCCGAAGAGGCCGCCGCCCAGGCCGCGCTTGCGGCCCGGTCGGAAGGGGCTCCGGCGACAGCGCACTGAGCCTCCGGCACAAGCAACGAAGGCACGCCCTCACCGGCGTGCCTTTTCTTTAGTCAGATGCCTGTAAATGCGCGCCACGCCATGCGAGATTTCTGGCGTATGGGCCGTGAATCCGCTAATGTGATGTTCGAGTAGAAGCAATAATCCCGGAAAATTCGAGGATGATACAGGCATGTTCAACATGACAAATTCACGCAAGACGACCACCACCAGAAACATCAGCGCGGTCGCCGACATCACCGACGCGACGGAGGCCGAAGCCGTTGTCGCCGAAGAGGGTGGCGAAGAAGCCGTCGCCCCCAATGCGCTGCGCAAGAAGGAACTGATCGACCGTGTGGTCGAGGTTTCGGGGATGAAGAAAAAGGACGTCAAGCCGATCGTCGAGGCGACGCTTGCCGTTCTGGGGGCTGCGCTCTCGAACGAAGAGACGATGAACCTGCCCCCGATGGGCAAGATCGTCATCAACCGCAAGAAGGATCTTGCGAATGGCGAGGTTCTGATGACCCGCATCCGGCGCAGCACAAAGGCGGCCGAAACCGGAGAAGAACCTCTTGCAGAGGTTTCGGAGTAACGCTATTACGCCGTCCACCGGGTGATTAGCTCAGTGGTAGAGCGCTTCGTTCACATCGAAGATGTCAGGAGTTCGAATCTCTTATCACCCACCATGAGATTCCAGAAAACGCGCCAGACCGGTCTGGCGCGTTTCCCTTTTCCGGCTGTCGGTGCGGGCAGGGGGGCGCGGGCGGCGGCTGGCCGGGCGATTCACGGTAATTCCACCCTTGCCATGAGAGAAAACGCGCGATAGTAACCGCGCCTGTCGGGTGATTAGCTCAGTTGGTAGAGCGCTTCGTTTACACCGAAGATGTCGGGAGTTCGAGCCTCTCATCACCCACCATAATATCTGGCTTACGGCGATTTTACGAACAGTCCGAAGGTTCATCGAACCTTCCGCAGATTTCCAAAGTCCGGAATGTCGCGTGTCGCAAAAGAAAAGGCGGCCGGCGCGCAGGCCGACCGCCAGATGGGCCTTCGGGGGCCCGGGCCTTACTTGATGACCTCGATATCGGTCAGTTCCGATTTGGCCAGGCTGTCCACCGCGCTTTCCGGGATGGACAGGGTAATCACACCATCGCCGACCGCGAGGACGTCTTCGCCATCCATTTCGACCTCATTGCCGTTGGGCAGCTTGAACATGATCCGGTCCAGCTCGCCGGTTTCGGGATCGATGATCGACAGGGTCACATTGCCGACAAACTGGCCATGTTCCCCCTGCACGGCATAGCCGGCATATTCGCCGGGCGCGTCGGGGATGAATTTGGTATCGTTGCTTTCATCGCCCTGTGCCAGTGCGGCACCGCCCAGAGACAGGGCGAGGATCGAGGAAAGGGCGGTCATTTTAAACATCGGTTTCATTGTCGAACTCCTTTCGTTCGGCTGTTCCGTTATGCGATATCAACGAAGAACCGCGCCGCTGGTTCCCTGATGCCATCGTGCCGGGCGGCGACCGGCTGCCCGGCTTCCCAACGCAACGGAAGCTGCACCTTGATCCTGTCGGCCGTGCCTGCAACTCTGTCTGAAACCGCAGGAGCCCCGCCATGACCAACCCGCCCCTTTCCGATCTCATCGACCAGGGGCGCGGGGCCGCGCCCGCCGATCTGGTGCTGCGCGGCGGGCAGGTGTTCGATCTTGTCACCGGCGCGATGATCGCGGGCGATGTCGCGATCTGCGGCGATACCATCGTGGGGATCGGGGCCGATTACGAGGCGCGCGAGGTGATCGACGTGTCGGGCCTGACACTGGTGCCGGGGTTCATCGATACGCATCTGCATATCGAAAGCTCGCTGGTGACGCCGTTCGAGTTCGATCGCTGCGTGTGTCCGCGCGGGGTGACCACCGCGATATGCGATCCGCATGAGATCGCCAATGTGGTTGGTGTGCCGGGGATCGCGTATTTTCTGGAAGCGTCGGCGCGCACGGTGATGGATATCCGGGTGCAGCTGTCTTCCTGCGTGCCCTCGACCGAGATGGAGACGGCTGGCGCGCGGATCGGGGCAGAGGAACTTTCGGCGCTGAAGGATCATCCGCGGGTCATCGGGCTGGCGGAGTTCATGAACTATCCGGGGGTGATCTACAAAGACCCGGGCGCCATGGCCAAGCTGGAGGCGTTTCGGGCGCGCCATATCGACGGGCATGCGCCGCAACTGTCGGGCCGGGATCTGAACGCCTATATCGCGGCGGGCATCCGCACCGAACATGAGGCGACGACGGCGGGCGAGGCCCTGGAAAAGCTGCGCAAGGGGATGCGGGTGCTGATCCGCGAGGGATCGGTTTCCAAGGATCTGCATGCGCTGCAGCCGGTGCTGACGCAGATGACCGCACCTTATATGTGCCTGTGCACCGATGACCGTAATCCGCTCGATATCGCCGAACACGGGCATCTGGATTATATGATCCGCACCCTGATCGCGTTGGGAACGCCGGTTCTGGCGGCGTATCGTGCGGCCAGCCTTTCGGCGGCCGAGGCGTTCGGGCTGAAGGACAGGGGCCAGATCGCGCCGGGCAAGCGGGCCGATATCGTGGCGCTGCCCGATCTGGCAGAGTGTCGGGCGGCTCTGGTGATCGCCGGGGGCAAGCGGGTGGATGCGGCGGCTTTCGCCGCGCGCGACGAGATCGCGCCGGTGGCCCGCCATTCGGTGAAGGCGCCGCGGGTCACGGGCGGCTCTTTCCGCTCCGCCGCCAACCGGGAAGATACCGACGTGATCGGCATTCTGCCCGGCAAGATCATCACCGAGCACCTGCATGAGGTGATCCCGGTGGTGGATGGCGACAAGCGCCCCGATCCGGCGCGTGATCTGATCAAGATCGCGGTGGTCGAGCGGCATGGCAAGAACGGCAATATCGCCACCGGCTTCGTGAAGGGCTTTGGCTTGGCGAAGGGGGCCATCGCCTCGACCGTCTGCCATGACCATCACAATATCGCGGTGGTGGGGGCCGATTATGATGACATGGCGCTCGCCTCCAATCGCCTGTCCGAGATCGAGGGCGGATTCGTGGTGGCCGAAGCCGGGCGAGTGCTGGCCGAACTGGCCCTGCCGGTGGCAGGATTGATGAGCCTGAAGCGTTTCGAGGAGGTCGAGCAGGAGCTTGTCGCCCTGCGCGCGGCGGCCAGGAGCCTGGGCGTGACCCTGGAAGAGCCGTTCCTGCAACTGGCCTTTCTGGCGCTGCCGGTGATTCCCGCGTTGAAGATCACCGACCGGGGGCTGGTCGATGTCGTGAAATTCGAGATCATCCCGTGATCTGTGCAACAGCGCGCAAAGGCGGCGCTTGCATGTGGCTTATGTGAACGGGGGAATGGGTTATCTTTCTTTCCGAAACAGGAGGATACCGCGATGAGCTGGAACCCCGCGCTTGATCCGCACACCCCCACCGGTGATCAGGTGGACGCGATCGAAACCGTCATCGTGCCGCGCGCGCGCGATATAGGCGGGTTCGAGGTGCGCCGCGCCTTGCCCGCGCCCAGGCGGCAGATGGTGGGGCCGTTCATCTTTTTCGATCAGATGGGACCGGCTGAATTCGTGACCGGCGAAGGGCTCGATGTGCGCCCGCATCCGCATATCGGCCTGGCGACGGTGACATATCTTCTGCAAGGTTCGATCCATCACCGCGATTCCCTTGGAACCGATCAATGGATCGAACCCGGCGCGGTGAACCTGATGATCGCGGGCAACGGCATCACCCATTCCGAACGCACCGACGGCGCCGCGCGGCAAAAGCCCCACAGCCTGTTCGGCATCCAGACATGGGTGGCCATGCCGAAAGGCGCCGAAGACAGCGCGCCCGGGTTCGAACATGCGGACAAGGCAGCGCTGCCGCTGCTGGAGGGCGAGGGGAAGCAGGTGCGGCTCATTCTGGGCGACGCCTGGGGCGCGCGCGCGCCGGTCCGCACCCCGTCGGAGATGTTCTATGCCGATGCCGTTCTGGCGCCGGGGGCCGCGATCCCGCTGCCGGACAATCACGAAGACCGCGGGATCTACGTGATGGAAGGCGAGGTGGCCGTGGCGGGCGACAGATTCGCGGCCGGGCGGATGCTGGTGTTTCGCACCGGAGATCGGGTCAGCCTGCGGGCCGGCCCGCAGGGGGCAAGGGTGCTTTTGCTGGGCGGCGCGACCCTGGAAGGCCCACGCTATATCTGGTGGAATTTCGTGGCCTCGTCGAAGGAACGGATCGAGGCGGCAAAAGAAGCCTGGCGCCAGGAAGATTGGGCGCATGGCCGGTTCCGGCTGCCCCCGGGCGACGATACCGCCTTCGTTCCGCTGCCGGCGCGCTGAGGGCGGAAAAAACTACCGGCAAAACCGGGGGAATCGCCGTTATCGGCGCTTGACGCGGCCAGTGGCGGGGCATAAAACCCCCCTCACGCCGGGCCTAGCCCCGGGGGAATGCAATGCGGTTGTAGCTCAGTTGGTTAGAGTACCGGCCTGTCACGCCGGGGGTCGCGGGTTCGAGCCCCGTCAACCGCGCCACTGCCTTTCCCCGAACGCCCAGCGTGAAACGCGCGGTTGTAGCTCAGCTGGTTAGAGTACCGGCCTGTCACGCCGGGGGTCGCGGGTTCGAGCCCCGTCAACCGCGCCACTTTTCCTTTTCGGGACCGGCTGATAGGTCTGCGGCACATGCCCGCCCGGAAGGTGCCCCATGCTTCGCCTGCTTGATGACATTCCGCTGTTTGCCGCGATGGCGCTTGCCGCGACACTGGGCCTCGCGCCGTTTTCGCCGGAGCCGCATGTCTGGGAAAAGCTCACGTTGCTGGCCGCGGGCGGGCTGACACGGCCCGTTGACATGTTCGACCTGGCCTTGCACGGCGCGCCCTGGCTGCTTGTCGTGGCCAAGCTGGCGCGGCGCCCGCGCGCATAGCGCTGTCATGTTGGTGACGTGTTCGATTCACCGTAACGTCATCGCTGTGCCGTACGGCTGAAAAACGCTGCTGCTATCCGGGACTCCCGTCAAACCGGAACTGCGGAGTTTCCCATGCCAAGCATTCGTTTCACCCGTCGCCAGGCCCTCGTCGGGTCGGCCGCTCTTGCCTCCACCCTCGCCATGCCCTCGATCAGCCGCGCCAATGGCCGGCCGGTTCTGACCCATGGCGTTCAGTCCGGCGATGTCGCCCATGACGGCGCCGTCTTGTGGGCGCGCGCCGACCGCGAAGCCAAGATGGCGGTGGAATGGTCCACCACCGAAAGCTTCGCCAACGCGCGTAAGGTGCAGGCGCTGAACGTCGGCACAGCGACCGATTTCACCGGCAAGCTGGCACTGGAAGGGCTGCCCTCGGATCAGGATGTCTTCTACCGCGTGACCATGACCGACCTGGCCGATGCCAATGCGGTCTCCGCGCCGGTCACCGGCCATTTCCGCACCGCCCCGATGGCGCTGCGCGACATCTCTTTCGTCTGGTCGGGCGATACCGCCGGCCAGGGCTGGGGCATCGACGAATCCCGTGGCGGCATGACCACCTACAAGACCATGCTGGGCCACACGCCCGATTTCATGATCCACTCCGGCGACACCGTCTATGCCGACGGCCCGCTGAAATCCGAGGTCGAACTGAAAGACGGCACCGTCTGGAAGAACCTCGTGACCGAGCAGAAAACCAAGGTTGCCGAAACGCTTGACGAATTCCGCGGCCAGCACCTCTACAACATGCTCGACGCCAATGTTCGCGCCTTCAACGCCGAAGTTCCGGTGATGTATCAGTGGGACGACCATGAGGTCACCAACAACTGGTACCCGAACGAGATGCTGATCTCGGATGACCGCTACAAGGTCAAATCCATGCAGCAGCTCTCGGCCCGCGCCGCCCGCGCCTTCCATGAGATGTACCCGATCCGCTCGAACCTGTCCGAGCCTTACCGCGTGTATCGCAAAGTGTCCTACGGCCCGCTGCTGGACATCTTCTTCATCGACATGCGCAGCTACCGCGGCGACAACACCGCCAACAATCAGCCCGAAGGCGCGCCCTTCCTCGGGGCGGAACAACTGGCATGGCTGAAGCGCGAGCTGACCGCGTCCAACGCCACCTGGAAAGTCATCGCTTCCGACATGCCGATCGGCATGGTGGTGCGCGACGGTGACAATTTCGAGAACGGCGCCAACTCCGACGGCCCGCCGCTCGGCCGCGAACTGGACATCGCCGATCTGTTGTCCTTCATCAAGCACGGCGCGGTGAAGAACACGGTCTGGCTGACCGCCGACGTGCATTACACCGCCGCGCATCATTACAGCCCCGACCGCGCCCAGTTCCAGGATTTCGATCCGTTCTGGGAATTCGTCTCAGGCCCGCTGCACGCCGGAACCTTCGGCCCCAACGACTATGACAACACCTTCGGGGTCGAGGTGCGCTATGCCAAGCATCCGAGCGAGGAGCAGGGCGTGAACCTGCCGCCCTCTATGGGGCTGCAGTTCTTCGGCAAGGTGGACATCGCCGCCGATACCGGGGTGATGACCGTCAGCCTGCTGGACAGTGCCGACACGGTTCTGTGGGCGACGGAGATCGAGCCGGATATGGCCTGACGCTCTGGCCGGGGCGCATGATGCCCCGGCCTCGCGCATTTGTGCATGTCTTGTGTTTTCCGGCCCTGCGGGCCGGGATGCCTCCGGCGGGGATATTTGGCCAAAGCAAGCGGCAGAACTTGGGTCTTCATGCTTGCTTTGGTGCAAATATCCCGGGGTCTGGGGCGGAGCCCCAGATGAACCGCTCTCTTGCGCCGAAGGCGCGCCGCTTATTTCGTCAGCGCGTCCAGGATCCGCGCCCAGCTTCTGATCCCCTTGTGGAAGCTTTTCAGGTCGTATTTCTCGTTCGGGGAATGGATCGCGTCGTCATCCTTGCCGAACCCGATCAACATCGCGTCGGTGCCCAGCACATCCTTGAAATACCCCGCGATCGGGATCGATCCGCCGCAGCCGACATAGGCCGCCGGGTTGGGCCACTCGTCCGACAGCGCTGCGCGCGCCTTTTCGAAGGCGGGCAGGTCGATCGACATCTGGCCGGCGGGCGAGGCGCCGTGGCCATGGAACTCTACCTTGCAGTCGGGCGGCAGCATTGACGTGACATACGCGCGGAAGCTTTGCCGGATCTTCGCGGGGTCCTGTGTGCCGACAAGGCGGAAGCTGATCTTGGCCGAGGCTTGCGAGGGCAGCACCGTCTTGAAGCCCTTGCCGGTATAGCCGCCGATGATGCCGTTCACTTCGCAGGTCGGGCGTGACCAGATCATCTCCAGCGCCGACCGGCCCTGTTCACCGGCCGGTTCCGACAGGCCGACCTCGCCCAGAAATTCCTTGTGATCGAAACCGAGTGCCTGCCATTGCGCGGCGATGTCTTCGGGCAGTTCGGGCACGCCGTCGTAGAAGCCCGGCACCGTGACCCGGCCTGTGCTGTCGTGCAGCGCGGCGATGATCCTTGCCAGCACCCGGATCGGGTTCATCGCGGCGCCGCCATACATGCCCGAATGAAGGTCTTTCGACGGGCCGGTGATCGTCAGTTCTTCGCCCAGAAGCCCACGCAGCATGGTGACGATTGCCGGGGTATTGTCGCCGAACAGGCCCGTGTCGCAGATCAGCGCCACGTCGGCGCGCAGCTCTTGCGCGTTTTCGCGCATGAACGGGATCAGCGAGGGGGAGCCGGATTCCTCTTCCCCTTCGAAGAAGAACGAGATCTTCGCGGGCAGGCTGCCATGCACCGCCTTCCAGGCCCGGCAGGCCTCGACAAAGGTCATCAGCTGGCCCTTGTCATCGGATGATCCGCGCCCGCGGATCACGGTGCCGGCGGGGGTTTCCTCCAGCGCCGGGTCGAACGGATCGCGGTTCCACAGGTTCAGCGGATCGACCGGCTGTACGTCATAGTGGCCGTAGAACATCAGGTGCGGGCCGGGGCCGTCGCCATGGGCCACCACCATGGGATGGCCGGGCGTGGGGCGTTTTTCCGCGTCGAAGCCGATGGAGCGCAGATCGGCCACCAGCCAGTCCGCTGCGCGTGCGCATTCCGCGTCATAGGCCGGATCGGTCGAGATCGAGGGGATCCGCAGAAGCTCCAGCAGCCTTTCGGTGGCCTGGGGCAGGTCGGCATCAATGCGGGCGAGGACGGAGTCGAGAGCCAAGGCGGCCTCCTGCTGCGGGGAATTCCCTTCATTCCTATCAGCCTCGGGGCGCCTGTCCAGAGGGGCAGGGGGCACCGACGGGGCCATGGGTGAAGAAAAGCGCGTAGAAACAAGCTGTTTCCCCCAAGCTTGACCGACATCAAGGCAGGGGGTAACAAATCGGGCCAGAAACAGTAATGTGATGCTTCCGGCCCGAACATGGCGCGAATGTGTTTCCGATCGGAACCACGTTTCGCCGGAAAAGGCGGGGAAATGAAGGAAATGATGGATTCGGGCCGCGACAACTTGCGCCTCTATCACTAGTTTCCTGAGTGTGAAGAATGTGCAAAGACTGATGCACTTATGCTTCGGCATCCGTTGGCGGAGGAGCGTCGCAAGGCGAAGCCGGCGGATGGGATGCGGTCGGAGGAGTTCGGCGTATCGTGCCTGAGGGCGCCGTGGCATCGGAGAACGGGCCGATGGGCCGCAAAGGACGAAGGAGAAGCCGGTGGATTATACCGCGGGATTGGACGTTGCACTGAACCGTCTGCACGAAGAGGGCCGCTACCGTACCTTCATCGACATCGAACGGCGCAAGGGCGCGTTTCCAAATGCGGTGTGGCGGCGCCCCGACGGAACCGAAAAAGACATCACCGTGTGGTGCGGCAACGACTATCTGGGCATGGGCCAGCATCCGGTCGTGCTGGCGGCCATGCACGAGGCGATCGACGCCACCGGGGCGGGATCGGGCGGCACGCGCAACATTTCGGGCACCACGGTCTATCACAAGGCGCTGGAGGCCGAGCTGGCCGATCTGCATGGCAAGGAGGCGGCGCTTGTCTTCACCTCGGCCTATATCGCCAATGACGCCACGCTTTCGACCCTGCCCAAGCTGTTTCCCGGTCTGATCATCTATTCCGACGAGTTGAACCACGCCTCGATGATCGAGGGTATCCGCCGCAACGGCGGCGCCAAGCGCATCTTCCGCCACAATGACGTGTCCCATCTGCGCGCGCTGCTGGAAGCGGACGATCCGAAGGCGCCGAAGCTGATTGCCTTTGAATCGATCTATTCGATGGATGGCGATTTCGGCCCGATCGCCGAAATCCTCGACCTGGCCGACGAGTTCAACGCCCTGACCTATATCGACGAGGTGCACGCGGTCGGCATGTACGGGCCGCGGGGCGCCGGCGTGGCCGAACGCGACGGGCTGATGGGCCGTATCGACATCATCAACGGCACCCTGGCCAAGGCCTACGGCGTGATGGGCGGCTACATCGCCTCGAGCGCGAAGATGTGTGACGCCATCCGCTCTTACGCGCCGGGCTTCATCTTCACCACCTCGCTGCCGCCGGCGATTGCAGCGGGTGCGGCCGCCTCGGTGCGGCATCTGAAAACCGATCAGGCGCGGCGGGATCAGCAACAGCTTCAGGCCCGTATCCTGAAAATGCGGCTCAAGGGGCTGGGCCTGCCGATCATCGATCATGGCAGCCATATCGTGCCGGTGATCGTGGGTGATCCGGTGCATACCAAGATGATCTCGGACATGCTGCTGGAACGGTTCGGCATCTATGTGCAGCCGATCAATTTCCCGACAGTTCCGCGCGGCACCGAGCGTTTGCGCTTTACCCCGTCGCCGGTACATGGCCCCAAGGAGATCGACGCCCTGGTTCAGTCGATGGATGAGCTTTGGGCACAATGTGCGCTGAATCGTGCTGAGCTTTCGGCCTGATCCGTTCTGCGGATGCAAATTCGCTTGCCCTGTGGTATTAATAACCTAAGAGATTGGCACGGTCAGAGAATCGCCGATCCTTAGGGGACAGCACGTGGCAGGCACGGGATTGAGCACATGATTGGGCGCAGGCAGCCGCCCGTTTCCGCTGAGCAAGAGCAGCGCACCGGGGGATTTGACTCCTTCGAGCTGAAGCTCGGCGACATCATGCGCGGCGAGCGTGCGACGCTTGGAAAATCCCTGCTCGACGTGCAGCGAGAGCTGAAGATCAAGGCGACCTATATCGCCGCGATCGAGAATGCCGATCCCACGGCCTTTGAAACCCCCGGTTTCGTGGCGGGCTATGTCCGCTCTTACGCACGCTATCTGGGGCTTGACCCCGAATGGGCCTATACCACCTTCTGCGAAGAGGGAAAATTCGCCACCGTCCACGGGATGGACAAGGCGGCCTCTGGCGTCAAACCCGCCGCCAGAACCCCGCGCAAGCCTGACGCGCCGCGCGATCCGCTGGCCGATCCCAACGCCACCTTCGTGCCGCGGGGCGAGGCGTTCTTTTCCGGGATCGAACCCGGCGCCGTGGGGTCCGTTCTGGTGCTGTTGATGCTGATCGGCGGGCTCGGGTTCGGCGGCTGGACGGTGTTGCAACAGATTCAACGGGTGCGCCTGACTCCGGTGGATCAGGCCCCCGGCGTGATTGCCGAAATCGATCCGCTGGCCGGTGCCGGCACGATGATCGCCGATGTCACCGACAATGCCGGCATGTCCGCGCCCTCGGCCGATGCGCTGGACCGGCTGTACCGCCCGCAGCCGCTGGACGTGCCGGTGATGGTCGCGCGGGACGGGCCGATCTCGACGCTGCAGCCCGGCGCGCTCGGCGCGTTGGTGGATGCACCCGAGGCGCCGGAAACCGTCGCTGCGGCAAATCGTTCCGCGCCGCAGGAACCGTCGACGCCCGTTCAGGTGGTGGCCGAAACCGCGCCCGAGCTGGTGCTGTTCGCCGTGCGCCCGGCGTGGGTGCGGGTCACCGCTGCCGAAGGCACGGTTTTGCTGGAAAAGATTCTGGACGCGGGCGAGCGCTATGTGCTGCCCCCGACGGAGGAACCGCCGCTGCTGCGCACCGGCTATGCCGGCGCCGTGTACTTCGCGGTGAACGGTACCGCTTATGGCCCGGCCGGTGAGGGTGCCGCCGTGATCAAGAACATCGCCCTGGGCCCGGACGAGCTGAAGGCCGCGTTCCAGCTTGCCGATCTGACGCAGAACCCGGAGCTGGCCAGCCTGGTGGCGGAAGTCACGCAAATCGTCGAAGAATAGCCTGCGCCCGTTGCCGGGAGGCGTGCGGAGGGTTATCTAACCCCTGAACGATCCAAGGCGGAGAGAAGGCGGATGTCGCTTAACCATGTGCGCCCGTGGCGCAACATCTACCGGCGCGAATCCCGCAAGATTTACGTCGGCCCTGTGCCGGTGGGCGGCGATGCGCCGATCTCGGTGCAGACGATGACCAACACCATCACCACGGATGTGAAGGCCACCATCGCCCAGGTGCAGGCCTGCGCCGAGGCGGGGGCCGATATCGTCCGCGTTTCCACCCCCGACGAGGCCAGCGCCCGGGCGTTGAAAGAGATCGTCGCCGAAAGCCCGGTGCCGATCGTGGCCGACATCCATTTCCATTACAAACGCGCGATCGAGGCCGCCGAGAGCGGCGCGGCCTGCCTGCGGATCAACCCCGGCAACATCGGCGACGCGGCCCGCGTGAAAGAGGTGATCCAGGCGGCAAAGGATCACGGCTGTTCGATCCGCATCGGGGTGAACGCCGGATCGCTGGAAAAGCACCTGCTGGAGAAATACGGCGAGCCATGCCCCGAGGCGATGGTGGAGTCGGGGCTGGAGCATATCCGCATCCTGCAGGACAATGATTTCCACGAATTCAAGATCAGCGTGAAGGCCAGCGATGTGTTCCTGTCGGCCGCCGCCTATCAGGGCATTGCCGAGGCGACCGACGCGCCGATCCATCTGGGCATCACCGAGGCCGGCGGGCTGATGTCGGGCACGATCAAATCCGCGATCGGGCTGGGCAACCTGCTGTGGATGGGCATCGGCGATACGCTGCGTGTGTCACTCTCCGCTGATCCGGTGCAAGAGGTCAAGGTCGGCTATGAGATCCTGAAATCGCTGGGCCTGCGGCACCGGGGGGTCAACATCATTTCTTGCCCGTCCTGCGCGCGGCAGGGGTTCGACGTGATCAAGACGGTCGAGGCGCTGGAAAAGCGGCTGGAGCATATCAAGACGCCCATGAGCCTGAGCATCATCGGCTGCGTCGTGAACGGCCCGGGCGAGGCGCTGATGACCGATGTCGGCTTTACCGGCGGCGGGGCCGGCAGCGGCATGGTCTATCTGGCGGGCAGGCAGAGCCACAAGCTGAGCAACGATCAGATGATCGAGCATATCGTCGAGCAGGTCGAGAAAAAGGCCGCCGAGATCGAAGCGGCGGCCTCTGCCCAGGCGGCGGAATAGCCGCGCCCGGTGGAACAGGCTCAGTTGGCGCGCAGGTCGCTGACGATCTCGCGCATCCCGGCCAGAGGTACATAGCCGCGCAGCATCTGATCTTTCAGCACGAAGGTCGGCGTGCCCGAGATCTGCAGGCGGCTGGCCAGCGCGCGGTTGGCCTGAATCACCTGATCAACCTCTTCGCTGCTCATCCGTGCCAGAACCGCGCCGGCATCCAGCCCCAGCCGCCCGGCCAGTTTTTCCAGATTGGCCGGCGTGACCTTGCCGCGGAAGGTGATCAGCGCGTCATGGGTCTGCTTGTAGGCCTCGTCCCCGGCGATCAGCTTGGTGGCGATGGCAAAGCGGGACGACAGCTCTGATTCCTCGCCCAGGATCGGGAATTCCTTCACGATAAAGCGGATGTTTCCGTCGGAGCGGATCAGCGTCGCCACTTCCTCATGCGCCTTGCGGCAATAGCCGCAGCGGTAATCGGTGAACTCCACCAGGGTGATGTCGCCCTCGGGGTTGCCGCCCACCCAGGAATGGCCGTCGCGGAAGATGTCTTCGGCGTTGACCTTGATCAGCGTCGCGTCATTCGAAGCCTGCTGCCCGGCCTGGCGCTGCTCAAGCACCGCGATCGCCTCCATCAGCACTTCGGGATTGTCCAGCAGATAGGCCCGCACCTCGGCGCGGAAGGCTTCCCGCTCGGCGGCGCTCATGTCGGCGGCATGGGCCGGGGCGGCCAGTGTCAGAGCCGCGAGGGCAGCGGCAAGGATCGGGCGGGTCATGGGCATTCTCTCCGTTTGTCGCAGCGGGCTGCGGCCTATCTATCTCACAGCCGGCGGCGGGCGGCAATTGCGCTGGCCGCTTCCGATACCTTCCGTCGCGTTTTGCCGACCACACTGCACCGGCGCGCGCGTCCGACCAACCTTTTGCGGATCACAAAAGCGGGAGCGTCGGGCTTACTGGGTGGCGGCGCGGGCGGTGTGCAGAACGTCCTGCGCGCGCAGCGCCCCGGAAGAGCCGTGCGGCAACAGCCCCGCCGCCCGTTCGGCATGCACCGCCGCATCCCGAAACCGCCCCTGCACCGCATAGCGTTCGGCCGTCGCGAGCGAGGCCATGCCGTTGTTGCCCAGCCGCGCATAGGCCACCGCCAGATCGCGCAGCAGCCGCGGATCGAACGGATCCCGCGCGCGGGCCTGTTCCAGCACCGAAAGCGCCCGGCGGGTGCCATCGGCCGTATCAAGCGCCAGAAGCGACCGGCCATAGCCGGCCTGGATCAGCGGCTCGTTCGGGGCAAGCTGCACCGCCCGCTGATAAGATCGGACGGCCCCCCCGAAATCCCGCGATTCCAGCAGGATCTGCCCGCGCAGTTCCTCGATATAGCCATCCGACGGGCGGCGCGCGGCCAGGGTGTTGATCTCGCGCAGGGCGGCCTTGGCGTCGGGTTTGCGGTGATAGGCGATGGCGCGCCGCATGAGCGCGCTGTCGGATGTGTCGGAGGGTTTGATCCGCCGCAGCGTATAGGACGGATTCTGCATGAACGCGCCCAGCTTTCCCTGGGCCCGGTTGAACCAGTATTCGGCGGCCGGATTCGCCTGCGCCGTGCCGCCATAGGCCGCGGCGAATCCCCGCATCGCGCGCAGCCTGTCCTGCGTCAGCGGATGGGTGCGTACGTAGGGATCCTGCCGGCCCGGGCTCAGCGCCTCTTGCCCGCGAAAGATCTCCAGCACATCGACCATCGCCGCCGGGTCCAGCCCGGCACGCGCCATGTAGCGCACCCCGGCCTGATCGGCAGAGGCTTCCTCGGCTCTTGTATGGGCGAAGAACAGGCGCTGCGCCGAAGAGGACGATCCGGCCGCGACCCCGGCCGCCGCCTGTGGATTGCCGCTCAGCGCCAGCGCCGCCGACATCAAAAGCCCCATCCCCGCCGCAGATTGCGCCCCGCGCAGATTGGCCATGCGGCGGGTGATATGGCCGTTGGCGATATGGGCCATCTCATGGGCCAGCACGCCCTGCACCTGCTCGGCGCTGTCCAGCTTCAGCAGCAGGCCGGAATGGACGAAGATCGTGCGCCCGTCGATGACGAAGGCGTTCAGCGAGGCATCGTTGATCACCATGACCCTCAGTTGCGAGGCGCTGAAGCCGGCGGCCGTGGCCACGGGGGCGACGAGCTGGCGCAGGGCATGTTCGATCTCCGCATCGCGGATCAGCCCCTGCGCCCGCGCCGCCGGCGCCCAGAGCATGCCGAGGGCGAGCAGCAGGGCGATGCCCGCTGCCATTGACTGTCTGCACATGCGCTGGAACAAAGCTGCCATGATGGCAGAGTAAGGAGAGTGCGGTGCGAAGTTCAAGGCGAAGCGGGGTCGATCCTTTCATCGTGATGGATGTGCTGGAGCATGCGCGCCGCGCAGAGGCCGCCGGCCGGCGCATCATCCACATGGAAATCGGCCAGCCCGCCACGCCCGCCCCGTCGGGCGCGCGCGCTGCCGTCACCGAGGCGATGGCAGGGGATGCCATGGGATACACCGTCGCCCTGGGCCTGCCGGCGCTGCGCCAACGCATCGCAAGGCTTTATGGCGACTGGTATAATGTTGATCTGGACCCGGGGCGGGTGATCGTCACCTCGGGCTCGTCTGCGGCCTTCCTGCTGGCCTTCACCGCGCTTTTCGACACGGGCGACCGGGTGGGGATCGGGGCGCCGGGCTATCCGTCTTACCGGCAGATCCTGCGCGCGCTGGATCTGCGGCCGGTGATGCTGGAAACGGCGGCGGAAAACCGCCTGCAGCCGGTGCCGGGGGATCTTCCCGCCGATCTGGCCGGGCTGATGATCGCCTCGCCCGCCAACCCCAGCGGCACCATGCTGGACCGGGCTGCGATGGCTGCGCTGATCGGGGCCTGCGCGGCGCAGGGAACGGCGTTCATCTCCGACGAGATCTATCACGGCATCGAGTATGACAAGAAGGCCGTGACTGCGCTGGAGATCAGCGACGAGGTTTACGTGATCAACTCCTTTTCCAAGTATTTTTCGATGACCGGCTGGCGGGTGGGCTGGATGGTGGTGCCGCCCGATCATGTGCGTATCATCGAACGGCTGGCCCAGAACATGTTCATCTGCGCGCCTCATGTCAGCCAGATCGCGGCGCTGGCGGCAATGGACTGCGAGCCGGAGCTTCAGGCCAACATGGCTGTCTACCGCGAGAACCGGCGCTTGATGCTGGAGGGTCTGCCGGAGGCCGGCTTCACCCGCATCGCGCCGCCGGACGGCGGCTTTTATGTGTATGCCGATGTATCGCATCTGACGCAGGACAGCCGCGCACTCGCCGCCGAGATATTGGAACAGGCGGGCGTGGCGGTGGCGCCGGGGCTGGATTTCGACCCTTCGCGCGGGGCGGGCACCTTGCGGTTTTCCTATGCCACCGCGACCGGCGACATCCGCGAAGGGCTGGCCCGGCTCAAGACGTTCATGCAGGCGCGCTTTGGCTGATCGGCGGTTTCGCCGGGGCGGGTGACCGGGTATACTTGCGCAAAACGGGCGTCGGGGCGCATGGGCAGGATTTTCAGGATTTTCGGGTTATGCGCCGCGGTGACGCTTTGGGCGGCGGCAGGTGGCATGGCGCAGGAGCTTTCGGCGCTGGCGCGGGTCAATGCCGCGCGCTCGGGCGTGATCGATGCGGGGCAGGGGATCGAGCTGCGGCTGGATCTCAGCCAGCCGGTGCCGTTCCGCGTGCGTACGCTTGACGCGCCGCCCCGGCTCGTCGTCGATTTCCGCGAGATCGCCTGGGATGGCATCGCGCCTGACGCGTTGCTGCGCGGCAGCCGGGCCAGCGGCCTGCGGATGGGGCCGGTGCGGCCGGGCTGGTCGCGGCTGGTGCTGGATCTGACCGGGCCTTTCGCGGTGCAAAGCGCCGAGATGCGGCGTGATGACGCAACCGGGCGGGCGGATCTGGTGATGCGCCTCGCCCCGGTCAGCGCCGCTGATTTCGCGGCCGCCGCCGCCACGCCCGAAGCCGTGCTCTGGGGGTTGCCGCAAGCGGTTGCGCTGGCGCCGCCGCGCCAGCGTCAGGACGGATCGCGGCCGCTGCGCGTGGTGCTTGACCCGGGCCATGGCGGTATCGATCCGGGGGCCGAGCGTGGCGGGGTGCGCGAAGCAGATCTGATGCTGACCTTCGCGCGCGAGCTGAAAGAGGTGTTGCTGCGCGCCGGCGCCGAGGTGGCGTTGACCCGCGAAGAGGATAGTTTCGTGCCGCTGGAAAGCCGCATCTCCATCGCCCGCGCCGCCCGGGCGGATGTGTTTCTGTCGCTTCATGCTGATGTGCTGGCCGAAGGCCATGCCACGGGCGCCACGATCTATACCCTGTCCGACACCGCCTCCGACAAGGCATCGCAGAAGCTGGCCGAGCGCCACGACCGCGCCGATCTTCTGGCCGGGGTGGATCTGTCGCATCAGGATGACGTGATCGCGGATGTGCTGATGGATCTTGCCCGGCGCGATACGGCGCCGCGCTCCGATGCGCTGGCCGATGCGCTGGTCGCGGGGCTGCGGCAGGCGGTGGAACATATGCACAAGCGCCCGCGCCAGTCGGCCGGGTTTTCGGTGCTCAAGTCGCCCGATATCCCGTCGGTCCTGATCGAGCTTGGCTTTCTGTCGTCGAAACGCGACCGGGAAAACCTGACCGACCCCGAATGGCGGCGCAAAGCGGCGCAGGGCATCCGCGACGCCCTGCTGAACTGGGCGCAATCCGATGCCGCGCAGGCGACGCTGCTCAGGAAATAGCGGTGTAGCGCGCCAGCCAGATGGTATGGCCGCGGCAGGCCGGATCCTCTGGCGCGAAATCGATCACCGAAAAGCCGTTGTCGGACAGAAGCGCACGGTATTCGGCGGGCGACAGGCTGGCGTGATAGACGGTTTCGCCCTCGACCTCGCCAATCGCCTCTCCCTCGTCCGAACCCGAGGTGAACATCAGCACCGCGCGCGGCGCGGCATGCATGGCAAAGGTGGGGAACATGGCGCGCTGGTCGGCGGCGGAGAGGTGGAAAAAGCTGTTCCACGCCAGGATCGCGTCGAACCGCCGGCCCAGCGACAGGCCGCGCATATCGGCCTCTATCGCCTCGGCGCCGGGCAGGGCGGCGCGAAACAGCGCCACCATCTCGGCGGCGCCATCCACCCCGGTGACCTGCGCGCGCCGCTCGCTCAGATAGGTGGCGATGGGCTTGCCCGGCCCGCAGCCAAGATCCAGCACCCGCCGCCCGATGGCATGGGCCAGCATCCTGTCCAGCCAGCGGCGTTCGAACAGGGTCTTGTCGCGGTGTCGGGCAAAGCCTTGGGCGACTCGGGCGTAGGTGGGCAGGATGTCTTCGGGATGCATGGCTTTGCGCTACGCTGCCGCGACGTCTGGCGCAAGCCCTTCGCGGAACCGTGAACGCGGTGGCGGCGCGAATTGGCCGAACCGCCGCGCGTTGGTTTTGACCGCACCGGGCAGGGGGCGTATAGAGGCGAAGTTATTTCAGGGGGCGCACGCCGTGTTCAGAACGATCCTATCCTTCTTCGGGGCGGTTTTCAGCTTTGTCACGATCGGCATTGCCATGGGCGCGGCGATGATCGGCGCGGTATTCTGGATGTATGCGCGCGATCTGCCCAGCCACGAGGAGCTGGCCACCTATACCCCCAAGACGATCAGCCGCATCTATTCCGGCCAGGGCCGCCTGATCGACGAATTCGCCGAAGAGCGCCGGCTTTACGCGCCGGCCGACGAGATCCCGGAACTGGTGAAGGGCGCGTTCATCTCGGCCGAGGACAAGAATTTCTACAGCCATAACGGCTATGACGCGCGCGGCATCATCGCCGCCGCCATCGACGCGGTGAAAAGCCGGGGCAAGAACGTGCGTGGCGCCTCGACCATCACCCAGCAGGTGATGAAGAATTTCCTGCTGAGCGGCGACCGGACCGGCGAACGCAAGATCAAGGAACTGATCCTGGCCACCCGCATCGAGGACACGCTGAGCAAGGACCGTATTCTGGAGCTTTATCTCAACGAGATTTTCCTGGGCCAGAACTCCTATGGCGTTGCCGCCGCCGCGCAGACCTATTTCAACAAGACCCTGGCCGAGCTTGCCCCCCAAGAGGCCGCCTATCTGGCCGCGCTGCCCAAGGCGCCCTCCACCTATCACCCGGTCCGCCAGAAGGAACGCGCGCTGGAGCGGCGGAATTTCGTGCTGCGCGAGATGAACGAGAACGGCTATATCGATGACGCGGCCTATGTGCTGGCCAAGGCGGCCCCGCTGAAGACCGTGCAGAACGGCGATTACCCGCCCTTCCGTCAGAGCCTGCCGCCGCGCGACTATTTCACCGACGAGATCCGCCGCCAGCTGAGCGAGGATTTCGGCGAGGGCGAGTTCTTTGGGGGCGGCCTGACCATCCGCGCCACGGTTGATCCCGATATGCAACAGCAGGCGGCCGAGGCCCTGCGCGACGGGCTGGAGAAATACGACCGTGGCCGGGGCGTGTGGCGCGGCACGGGCAAGACGGTTGCGCTGGAACATCTGGCGGACGAGGCGCGCTGGCGCGCGGCGCTGGCCGGCACCGATGTGGCGCGCGACATCGAAGGATGGGCGCCGGCCGTGGTTCTGGAACTGAGCAATTCCGCCGCCCGCATCGGCATCGAAGGCGTGGCCGAAGACAGCGACGGCCACTGGATCGTCGCCAAGGACGTGACATGGGCCCGCAAGCGGCGCGCCGATGGCAGCCTGGGCCCGCGGGCGCAAAAGGCGTCGGACCTGCTCGAGGTTGGCGATGTCGTTCATGTGCGCGAAATGCGGTCGGACGAGGACGGCTCGTTCATCCGCTGGACGCTGCGGCAGGTGCCCGAGGTGCAGGGCGGTTTCGTGGCGATGGACGTGAACACCGGCCGCGTCATCGCCATGCAGGGCGGTTTTTCCTATCAGGATTCGGTCTTCAACCGGGCCACCCAGGCCACGCGTCAGCCGGGCTCGTCGTTCAAGCCCTTCGTCTACGCCGCCGCGCTGGACAGCGGCTTCACCCCGGCCACCATCGTCATCGACGCCCCGATCGAGGTGGAAACCGGCGAAGGCATCTGGCGGCCCAGGAACGCGTCGAACAAGTTCTACGGCCCCACGCCTCTGCGCACCGGCATCGAACGCTCGCGCAACCTGATGACGGTGCGTCTGGCCCAGGAAATCGGGATGGATCTGGTGGCGGGCTATGCCGAACGCTTTGGCGTGTATGACCGGATGGATCCGTTCCTGGCCAATGCGCTCGGCAGTCAGGAAACCACGCTTTACAAGATGGTCGCGGCCTATGCGATGTTCGCCAACGGCGGCGAGCGGGTGGAACCGACGCTGGTGGACCGGGTGCAGGACCGTTGGGGCCGGACCATCTATCGGCATGATCCGCGCATCTGCGAAGACTGCCGGACCGCGTCGCTGAACCCCGGAGCGGCGCCCACCATCCTTTCGAACCGGCCACGGGTGATCAACGCGATCACCGCCTATCAGCTCAGCTCGATGATGCGGGGCGTGGTGGAGCGGGGCACGGCCTCGGGCAGCGTCCATCTTCCGGTGCCGACCGCAGGCAAGACCGGCACCACCAACGAGGCCAAGGATGTCTGGTTCATCGGTTTCACCTCGAACATCGTCGCGGGCTGTTACATAGGTTATGACCGGCCCGAGCCGCTTGGGCGCGGCGCGTCGGGCGGCGGCATGTGCGGGCCGGTCTTCAACAGCTTCATGACCGAGGCGACGAAGAAATTCGGCGGCGGCGAATTCAAGGTGCCCCCCGGCGGCCACTTCATCAAGATCGACCGTTTCTCGGGCGAGCGTCTGCCCGATGACGCGGAGGGTGAAAACGTCGTGGCCGAATATTTCCGTGATGGCGAAGAGCCCGTCTTCGGCCTTGCCGCGCTGATCGACGGCGGCTTCGCCATGGGCTCCAACCTGCCGCTTTTTGCCCCCGGCGAAAGCGATGACGGAACCGAGGTCACGACCTCGACCGGCAAAAAGGCCACCGTGGGGCCCAAGGCCAGCTTCGGCACCCTGTCGTCGGGCGGGCTTTACTGAGCTTGCCCGCGCGCGCCCAAGCCGCTATCACCCCCATCTGAACGCAAACAGCAGCAAACGAGGGTTCGCCCACCATGCGTGCCGACACGCAAAACACCATCGAGGACATCCGCAAATCCCTGGCCCTGCTGGCGCAGCGGCTGGATTGGGAGACGGCCGAGCACCGGCTGGAAGAGTTCAACGCCCGGGTTGAAGACCCCGATTTGTGGAATGATCCCGCCAACGCGCAAAAGCTGATGCGCGAGCGGCAGGCGCTTGTCGATGCGATGAACACCTACAAGGGCATCGGCCAGGAGCTGTCGGACAATATCGAGCTGATCGAGCTGGGCGAGATGGAAGAGGATGCCGAGGTGGTGACCGAGGCCGAGGCCGCGCTGAAGGCGCTGGCCGAGAAGGCGGCGCAGAAAGAGATCGAGGCGCTGCTGGATGGCGAGGCGGATGCCAACGACACCTTTCTGGAGATCAACGCCGGCGCCGGCGGCACCGAAAGCTGCGACTGGGCCAGCATGCTGGCGCGGATGTATGTTCGCTGGGCCGAGAAGAAGGGCTACAAGGTCGAACTTCAGTCCGAGAGCGCGGGCGAAGAGGCGGGCATCAAATCCGCGACCTACAAGATTTCCGGCCACAACGCTTATGGCTGGCTGAAATCCGAAAGCGGCGTGCACCGGCTGGTGCGGATTTCACCTTACGACAGTGCGGCAAGACGCCACACCTCTTTCAGCTCTGTCTGGGTCTATCCGGTTGTGGATGACAATATCGAGATCGAGGTGAACCCGGCCGATATCCGCATCGACACCTATCGTTCTTCGGGGGCGGGCGGGCAGCACGTCAACACCACCGATTCGGCCGTGCGGATCACCCATATGCCCACCGGCATTGTCGTGACCAGTTCGGAAAAATCCCAGCACCAGAACCGCGACATCGCGATGAAGGCCCTGAAATCAAGGCTTTATCAGATGGAGCTGGACCGGCGCAATGCCGCCATCACCGAAGCGCATGAAAACAAGGGCGATGCGGGCTGGGGCAACCAGATCAGATCCTACGTGCTGCAGCCCTATCAGATGGTCAAGGATCTGCGCACCAACGTGGAAACCTCCGACACACAGGGCGTGCTGGACGGGGATCTGGACCAGTTCATGGCCGCCACGCTGGCGCTGGACGTGGCCGGCAAAAGCCGCGCCGAGGCGCAGGCTGAGGGTTGATTTCTTCTTGATCCGCGAAAAATCCGTGTAAAATGCCCCCGAATACGCCGTCAGACGCGTATACGGGAGGGTCACATGACGGAAGTAACAGCGGCGGCGCCCTCACGGGTGCCGGAGATTCAGCGCGTGAGCTGCGGCACGGTTTTCACGGCGCTGAAACGGGGCTGGCGCGATTTTCTGGCGGCACCGGGCTATGGCGCGTTTTTCGGTGGTTTCTATGTGGTCTGCGGTATCGCGATGTTCTGGGTCACCCAGGTGACCGGACAGATCTACTGGCTGGCGATCCTGGTGTTCGGCTTTCCGTTGCTCGGGCCTTTCGCGGCTGTCGGGCTCTACGAGGTCAGCCGCCGCCTGGAAAACGGCACGCCCTTGAACTGGCGAGAGATTCTGGGCGTGATCTGGCGGCAGAAAGACCGTCAGCTTCCTTCGATCAGCGCCATCATCATCCTGATCTTCCTGTTCTGGTCCTTCATCGGCCACATGATTTTCGCCCTGTTCCTGGGGCTTTCGACGATGACCAACGTCACTTCGTCCTACGAGGTGTTCCTTACGGCGAACGGGCTGATGATGCTGGGCGTGGGATCGCTTGTGGGGGCGGGGCTGGCGGCGCTGATCTTTGCCGTCACGGTTGTCGGCCTGCCGCTGTTGCTGGACAGAGAGATTGATTTCGTCACCGCGATGATCGTCAGCGTCAGCACGGTCACGGCCAATCCCGGCCCGATGCTGTTGTGGGGGATAACGCTCATCGGGCTGCTGTTTGCGGGGATGCTGCCGTTTTTCATCGGGCTGCTGGTGGTGTTGCCGGTGCTTGGCCATGCCACCTGGCACCTTTACCGCGCCGCCTTGGTGTGACGCATGGGCGTGGGTGCAAAACGGGCGCGGTCATCCCTGGCCGCGCCCGTTGAATTCTGCCGTGTGAAAGGCTCAGGCCTTTGGCGCGGCGGGCTTTTGCGGGGCAGGGCCGTTGCTCAGCGGATCGTCCTGACGCTGAACCGAACCTTCGAAATGCGCGCCGCTTTCGATCGCGATGGTCTTGTGGATGATGTCGCCCTCGACACGCGCCGTCGAGGTCAGGCGCACCTTCAGGCCGCGCACGCGGCCGACGACGCGGCCGTTGACCACAACGTCATCGGCGACCACCTCCCCCTTCACGGTGGCGCCCTCGCCAACGGTCAGAAGATGGGCGCGAATGTCGCCTTCCACGGTGCCTTCGATCTGGATGTCGCCGGTTGTCCGAAGGTTGCCGGTGATGGTCAGATCCGACGACAGGACCGATGCCGGCGGCTTCGGCTTGGGCGCGGTTGCGGGCTTTTCACCCGCCTGGGGCATCGGCTTTGCCATTTCCGGCATGGCGGGTTTCTCTGCCTCGCCCGCTTTGGGGCCGGGCTCATTGATCCTGCTTTTAGAAAACATCTCTCGCTGCCTTGATATAGATCATCGGGTTGACGGGTTTGCCCCCTACGCGCACCTCATAGTGCAGGTGCGTGCCGGTAGACCGACCAGAGTTCCCCATATCACCAATCCGGTCCCCGCGCGAGACCCTTTGCCCGACCGTCACGTGGATTTTAGACATATGCGCGTAGCGGGTCTCGATCCCGAACTCGTGCTGAATTTTCACCACGCGGCCATATCCCGACATCCAGCCGGCGTGGATGACCACGCCATCGGCCGTCGAATAGATCGGCGTGCCGTAGGAAGCGGCGAAATCGGTGCCGTTGTGCATACGGCCCCAGCGCGCCCCGAACCCGCTGGTAAAGCGGAAAGAGGATTTGAGCGGCAGCGAGAACGGCGTCTTTTCCGCCGCGATGCGATAGAGGTTGAGCTGATCCAGCCGGTCGAGAATCCCGTTGGCCCGCAGCGTTTCGGGATCGGTCAGCTCGCCCTTGGTCGACACCGACAGCGGTGTCAGCGGGCCGCCCTGGCCGGAATAGCCGCGGCGCACCTGTTCGATCAGCGTATCGGTGTTCAGCCCGGCCGAGCGGAACATCTTGTCCAGCGGCTCGATCGAGATTGTCAGCGCGTCTTCGAGCTGGCCGAAGATCCGGTCATTCCGATCCTGCGAAAGCTGCCGGTCGAAATCCAGCGCCCCGGCCAGTTCATAGGCAGCGGCGGCTTCGGCGGCGATGGTGTCACGCTCCGTCGCGGTCAGGTTCAGCGCCTCGGACAGGAAGGCGACCGTTTCGCGCATGTCTTCGGCATGGCCGGCCCCCGACTTGTCGGCATCGGTGCTCTCGGCCAGCGCGACGGTCAGGTTTTCCGCCTCTGCCAGGGCCGTGTCACGCTCCGACATGGTGCGACGCAGGGTGGACTGGATGACCCCGATCCCGGTTTCCAGCTCTTTGCGGCGGTCTTCGGAGGCCAGCAGCGCCGACTGCATCTTCGACACTTCGGTAAGGGCCAGGTTGAACCGGTTCTGCGCGTTGCGGGTTTCTTCGGCGCGCAGGTCACGCTCGCCGGCCAGCGCGTTCAGCCGCTCTTCATACATCGCCTGTTCGCGCCGCGCCTGATCGCGCAGGCTGCCGGCGCCGATCGTATCCATGATCAGCATCGCGCTGGCGATGATCGACCAGCCCACGATCGCGGCGCAGCCCGTGAGGGCAACCAACTGCGTCCCCGGGCTCAGCCGGATGAACCGCGTTTCCGTTTCCGATCTCAGAAAAAGCCGCTGTTCCGGCAAATAGCGCTCAAGCGCCATGTTCATCCGTCTTATGACATTAGATTGCAAACCATCGCCCCGTCTGCCTTGTCCCCGTTGTAGTGGTGACCAGCTTTCCCCAAAAAAGCGGTCGTTAACTCCATAGGTCATGGCCGGGGAGCGCTGCAAGTTTTTTGAGCGTTTGGGTTCCACGATCGTGCTTCTAAAGGACAATCTTGCGCGGGAATTCGCCGACAACGCGGGCGGAAACCGGCTCAGGCCGGCGGGTCGGCTTCGGTGAGAGGCCAGTAAAAGTCGGGGGGCATCCCGGCTTCGGCGCGCTTTTCCTCGTTGAAGGGCGGTTTCAGCGTGCTGTGGAAGTATTTGTGAACGAGCGTGTGAAACACCTCTTTGGGGTCTTCGTCATGGCGCCCGCACAGGAAATGGAACCATTTGGAGCCATAGGCCACATGCGCCACCTCTTCGCCATAGATCACCTCCAGCGCCTCGACCGCGTGATCGTCGCCCGCCTTGCGGAACACCTCGATCATGCCGGGCGTCACGTCCAGCCCGCGCGCCTCCAGCACCATCGGCACCACGGCAAGCCGCCCCATCAGGTCATCGGCGGTATCCTCGGCCGCGCGCCACATGCCGGCATGGGCGGGCAGCGCGCCGTAGTGGCTGCCCATGCGCTCCAGGCAGTCGCAGATCAGGTTGAAATGCTTTGATTCCTCATCGGGCGCCTTCACCCAGTCGTCGAAGAACCCGGCGGGCATGGGCACGTCGGCGAAGCGCGCGATGATGTCCCAGTGCAGATCGACCGCGTTCAGTTCGATATGCGCGACCGCGTGCAGCAGCGCCTTGCGCCCCTCGGGCGTGCCGGGGCGGCGGCGCGGCACGTCGCGCGGCGACAGAAGCTCTGGCCGGTCGGGGCGCGCGGGGCGCAGGGGCGGGCTGGCCCGGCCCACCTCGAGCGGCGCGCCGGCGTCGCGCGCCGCGAACCAGGCCGCGGCGTGGCGGCGCGACAGCGCGGTCTTGGCGCGGCCGTCGGCGGTGGTCAGAACCTGCACCGCCATCTGCGCCAGGCATTCTCCGCTCAAAGCGCGCGCACCGCGTCGAGTACGGCCTCGGCATGGCCCGGCACCTTCACCTTGCGCCAGATCCGGGCGATATTGCCCGCGCCGTCGATCAGGAAGGTCGCACGCTCGATCCCCATGTATTTACGGCCATACATGTTCTTCTCGACCCAGACGCCATAAGCCTCGCAGACCGTATCATCGGCATCCGAAAGCAGCGGCACCGAGAGGGAGTGCTTGTCGCGGAATTTCTCGTGTTTGGTCACCGGATCCTTGGAAACGCCGAAGACATGCGCGCCTTCGCTGTTGAACTCCGCCAGGATTTCGGTGAAGGCAATGGCTTCCTTCGTGCAGCCCGGCGTGTCATCCTTGGGATAGAAATACAGCACCACGGGCGCCGGCCGCAGCGCGGACAGCGTGACAGTGTCGCCGCCATCGCGGGGAAGGGTGAAATCGGGGGCGGGCTGGCCACATTCGGTCATGAAAGGCTCCTCGGGAATTGGCAGATTGTCCATACCCTTCCGGGGCGCGGGGCGCGAGAAAAAAGACAGGGCCAAAAGGCAAATGGGCGCCGGGCAGGGCACAGAATGAACGAGCGGACGGCGCAGACGCCGCGCAGGCGGGGCCATTTCCGGCTTTGGCTGTCGCTCGGCTTTGTTGTGCTGAGCGCGATGTTCCTGATTTCCGTACTGTCGCTGACCGGTCGCGCAATTCCTGCGCCCGCATGGATGGCGCAGCGGCTGGAGACACGGCTGAACGCGGCGCTTGGCCCGGTGCAGATGACATTGGGCGGCATCAACGTGACCTTCACGCGCCACAAGCTGCCTCAGGTTCATCTGCGCGACGTCGCCCTTTCGGATGGGGCCGGCCGGCCGGTGGCGATGCTGCGCGATGTGCACGCGGCGATGAGCCTGCGCCCGTTCGCCGAGCGGCGCGTCACCCTGCGCCGGGTGGCGCTGTCGGGGGCAGAGCTGGCGCTGACGCGGGCGGTGGATGGCAGCATCGACCTGACGCTGGGCGAGGAGTTCGCCCCCGACGGCGCCGCGGCCAGCCTGCCCGACGTTCTGCGCAGGATCGACGCGGTGTTTGCCAGCCCGGCGCTGTCCGGGCTCGAAGATCTGTCGGTCGAGGATCTGACACTCAGCTATGCCGACGCCCGCGCGCAGCGCAGCTGGCAGATCGAGGGCGGGCTTCTGACCATCGAGCAGACCGCGACCGACCTGTCTTCGCGGCTGTTCTTTTCGCTGACCAACGATCTGGGCGTGCCGTCGGAGGTGGCGCTGAGCTTCGATCTGGCGAAGGGCTCGCTGCTTTCGCGGATGTCGGCCAACTTCAGCAACGTGCCCTCGGCCGACATCGCGGCGCAATCCCCCGCGCTGACCTTCCTGCGGGTCATCGACGCGCCGCTGTCGGGCGCCTTGCGCTCGGGGGTGGGGGCCGACGGGCATCTTACGCCGCTCAGCGCCGCGCTGGAGCTTGGCGCCGGTGCGATCCACCCGGTCGCGGGGGTCGCGCCGATCCCGTTCCGCCGCGGCAAAAGCTATTTCACCTATGATCCGGCGGCTGACAAGATCACCATGAACGAGACCGAGCTTGATACCGCCGCCGTCCGGCTGAAGGCGGAAGGCCACGCCTATCTGGGCGACGAGGTGGATGGCTGGCCCACCAGCCTGGTCACCCAGATGCAGTTCCGCGAGGTCGCGCTGGACCCCGAGGGGTTTTTCGAACAGCCGGCGCGGTTCAACTCCGGCGCGCTGGACATGAAGCTTGCGCTTGATCCGTTCACCGTGACCATCGGCCAGGTCGTGCTGCTCGACAATGCCGGGACGGCCTATCGCGGCGATGGCGTGATCAAGGCCCGCAATGACGGCTGGAAGCTCGATCTCGATTTCGGCGTGGATCAGATCACCCGTGACCGGCTGATCGCGCTATGGCCGGTGGGCCTTGTTCCGCCGACCCGCCGCTGGGTGAGCGAGAATGTGTTCGAAGGGGTGCTTTTCAACGTCGAGGCGGCCCTGCGGATCGCCCCGGATCACCCGGTTCGTCTGTCGCTGGTGCATGAGTTCCGCGATGCGACGGTGCAGTTCATCAAGTCCATGCCACCGGTTCATGGCGGGTTCGGCTATGTCACGATGACGGAGATGACATTCACCATGGTGCTGGACAAGGGCATCGTCGATGCGCCTGGCGGCGGCGGCCCCGTCGATGCCACCGGCACCGTGTTTCACGTGCCCGACATCACGCAAAGGCCGGCGCGGGCCGAGATCGACCTGAAAACCGAAAGCACCGTCGGGGCGATGCTCGCGCTGCTGGATCATCCGGTGTTCAACATCATGTCGCGCGCCGGCCAGCCGACCGACCTTGCCGAAGGCCACGCCCGGATGGAGGCGAAGATCGGCCTGAGCCTCGCCAAGAAGGTCACGCCGCAGGACGTGGACTATTCGGTTTCGGGTGTGCTGAGCGATCTGCGCAGTGAAAAGGCGGTTCCGAACCGTGTGCTGGAGGCGGATACGCTGAACCTGAGCGCGGACCGGGACCAGATCTCGATCAGTGGCGCGGCGCGGCTGGACGGGGTGCCGGTGCAGGGTGTCTGGAGCCAGGCGCTCGGCCCCGAGCAACAGGGGCAAAGCCGGGTCGAAGGCACGGTGGAACTGTCGCCGCGTTTCGTGAAAGCCTTCGGGATCGGGCTGCCCGACGGCACTGTCACCGGCAGCGGGCTGGGCCATGTCGCCATTGATCTGGCAAAGGACACGGCGGCGCGGTTCGAACTGACCTCCGATCTGAACCGGGTGGGGCTGAGCCTGCCGGGGCTGGGCTGGTCGAAGCCGCGCAATGCGCACGGCTCGCTTCAGGTGTCGGGCAGCCTCGGGGCGCCGCCGGTAATCGACAGCCTGTCAATCTCGGCGCCCGGCCTTTCGGCGGCGGGCACGCTGGCGATCGGCGGCGACGGCGCGCTGCGCGAGGCGCGGTTTTCGCGCGTCCGGGTGGGCGACTGGCTTGACGCGCCGGTGGTGCTTGGCGGGCGCGGCCCCGGAAGGCCGCCCAGCGTTGCGATCAAGGGCGGGCGGCTGGATCTACGCAACAGCCCCTTTGCCAAGGGCCGGGGCACCGGCGAGGGCGGGCCGGTGGCGGTGGCGCTGGACCGTCTGATCGTGTCGCGCGCGATCACGCTTTATGATGTGCGCGGGGTGCTGACGCCCGAAGGCGCTCTGAACGGCCGGTTGCGCGGGCGCGTGGGCAACGGCGCGCCGGTGGTCGCCACATTGGTGCCCGCGCGCGGCGGCACCGCGATCCATGTTCAGTCGGATGACGCGGGCGGTGTGCTGCGCGGGGCCGGGATCTTCGAGAAATCCCGTGGCGGCACGCTCGACCTGATGCTGACGCCCCGCGGCGCGCCCGGCGAATACAACGGCCGGATGACCATCCGCAACACGCGGGTCAAGGGCGCGCCGGTTCTGGCCGAGCTGCTGAGCGCGATTTCGGTCGTCGGGATCCTGCAGCTTCTGGATGGCGAGGGGCTGACCTTCAGCGAGGTGTCGGCCGATTTCATCCTGACCCCGAACGCGCTTCAGATCAGCCGGGGCAGCGCCATCGGCACATCGCTGGGCATTTCGCTGGCCGGGGTCTATGACCTGAAGGCGAACCGGGTCGATATGCAGGGCGTGATCTCGCCCATCTATCTGCTCAACAGCGTCGGCAGTTTCCTGACCCGCAAGGGCGAGGGGCTGTTCGGCTTCAACTACCGGCTGTCGGGTGATGCGGCCGCCCCGTCGGTCGGGGTCAACGTTCTTTCAATTCTGACGCCGGGGATGTTTCGCGAGATCTTCCGCCGGCCGCCGCCGGAGATTGCCGAGTGAAACTTTCCGATTTCGATTTCGACCTGCCCGAAGAGCTGATCGCCACCCGGCCCGCCCGCCCGCGCACCGCCGCCCGGATGCTGGTGGCCGAGGGCGACACGTTGCGCGACTGTCATGTCTACGACCTGCCGTCGCTGCTGCGCGCAGGCGACCGGCTGGTGCTGAACAACACAAAGGTGATCCCGGCGCGCCTGTTCGGCCGCCGCCTGCGGCATACGCCCGAAGGTGTCGTCGAGGCGAAGGTGGAAATCACGCTGCTGGAGCCGCAGCCGGGCGGCGGCTGGGCGGCGCTGGCCAAGCCCCTGCGCAAGCTGAAACAGGGCGAGGAGATCGTGTTCTCCGACGCGCTCTCGGCCCGTGTCACCGAGCGGCGCGAGGGCGACGTGGTGCTTGGCTTCAATCTGGCGGGTGATGATTTCGATGCCGCGCTGGCCGAGGCGGGCGCCATGCCGCTGCCGCCCTATATCGCCGCCAAACGCCCCGCCGACGCGCAGGACAAGACCGACTATCAGACCGTCTTCGCCCGCCACGCCGGCGCGGTGGCCGCGCCGACCGCCTCGCTGCATTTCGATGCGGAGCTGCTGGAAAAGCTGCGGACGATCGGGGTGACGTTCACCGAGGTCACGCTGCATGTGGGGGCGGGCACCTTCCTGCCGGTGAAGGTCGAGGATGTGGAAACCCACAAGATGCACGCCGAATGGGGCGAGGTGACGGCGCAGGCGGCGGCCGAGATCAACGCGACCCGCGCCGCGGGCGCGCGCATCATCCCCGTGGGCACCACCGCGCTGCGCCTGATCGAAAGCGCGGCGCAGGCGGATGGCACCATGGTGCCGTGGCGCGGCGAGACCGATATCTTCATCCGCCCCGGATACCGCTTTCGCGTCACGGGCGCGCTGATGACCAATTTTCACCTGCCGAAATCCACCCTGCTGATGCTGGTTTCCGCGCTGATGGGGGTGGAGCGGATGCGTGCCGTCTATGCCCATGCGGTGGCCGGGCGATACCGCTTTTTCTCTTACGGCGATGCGTCGCTTCTGATCCCGTGAGGGCGCATTCGCGACACCGAATGTCGCCCTGGCACATATCCCCTGACAGTGTCCGTCGTAGTGAGGGCACGTAACGTGATTCGAGGTGTAACGTGATCAAGGTTCTTGCCAGTTCCTGGGCATTGCTGCTGGGGATGCTTCTGCTGATGGTCGGAAACGGTCTGCAGGGCACGCTTCTGGGTGTGCGCGGGGGGCTGGAAGGTTTCACCACCCTGCAGATGTCGCTTGTGATGTCGGCCTATTTCCTAGGGTTTCTGGGCGGCTCGCGGATGGCGCCCGAAATGATCCGGCGCGTGGGCCACGTGCGGGTGTTCGCGGCGCTGGGGTCGTTCATCTCGGCGGTGCTGATCCTTTACCCGGCGATCACCGATCCCTGGGCCTGGACGCTGCTGCGGGTGATCATCGGTTTTTGCTTTTCCGGCGTCTACGTGACCGCCGAGAGCTGGCTCAACAACGCCGCCACCAACGAAACCCGGGGGCAGGCGCTTTCGCTTTACATGATTGTCCAGATGGCGGGGATCGTCGCGGCGCAGGGCCTGCTGACGCTGGGCGACCCGTCGGGGTTCATCCTGTTCATCATCCCGTCGGTACTGGTCTCGATCTCCTTCGCGCCGATCCTTCTGTCGGTCTCGCCGACGCCGCCCTTCGAGACCACCAAACCGATGAGCATCCGCGCGCTCTACCACGTCTCTCCGCTGGGCTGCGTCGGGGCGTTTCTGCTGGGCGGGGTCTATTCCGCGCTGTTCGGCATGGCGGCTGTCTATGGTACCCAGTCGGGGCTCAGCGTGGCGCAGATTTCCGCCTTCGTCGCGGCGATCTATGTCGGCGGGCTGCTGATGCAGTTTCCCATCGGCTGGATGTCGGACCGGATGGACAGGCGACAGCTGATCCTCGGCACGGCCGTGCTGGGGTGTGTTGGCGCGCTGGCCGGGCTGCTGTTCGAAAGCCGGTTTTCCGTGCTGCTGGGCGCGATGTTCGTGGTGGGCGGTACCAGCAACCCGCTGTATGCGCTGATCATCGCCTATACCAACGATTTTCTGGAGCATGAGGATATGGCCGCGGCTTCCGGCGGGATGATCTTTCTGAACGGGGTCGGCGCGGTGGCGGGCCCGCTCATCACCGGCTGGATCATGGGATACGCCGGGCCCTCGGGGTTCTTCCTGTTCCTGGCCGCGCTGCTGGGCAGCCTCTCGGCCTATGCCGCCTATCGAATGACCCAGCGCCGGGCGCCGCTCGTGTCGGAAACCGGAACCTATTCGCCGGTGCTGCCGTCAGCCACCTCTGTCGCGGTGGAGGCCGCGCAGGAAGTCTTTATCGAGGGGCAGGAAGAGGAGCACGCCCGCCATGCCATCGATGCGGCATAGGGTCTGCCCCCTTGCACGGCCTCAACTTATCTGAAACGCTGAAGAAAATGCCGGTAAGGGCAGTCAGGAGGAGTGGTCATGCAAACCCCGGATGAGGTTCTGCGGTTCTGGTTGGAAGAGGTCGGGCCAAAGGGCTGGTACATCGGCGGCGCCGCGCTCGACGATGACATCCGCGTCCGGTTCGAAGCGCTCTGGCAGGAGGCGCTTGAGGGCGGGCTGCACGAATGGCTGACACAGCCGCGCACGGCGCTGGCCTATCTTCTGCTGACCGATCAGTTCCCGCGCAACATGTTCCGCGGCGAGGCGCGGGCGTTTTCCACCGATCCGATGGCGCGCAAGGCGGCCAAACATACGATCGACCGCGAATTCGACATGCGCGTGGAAGAGCCCGAACGGCAGTTTTTCTATCTGCCGCTGATGCATTCGGAATGCCTGACGGATCAGGACCGTTGCGTGCGCCTGATGCTCACGCGCATGCCCGAAACCGGCGCCGACAATCTGCTCCATGCCAAGGCGCACCGCGAGGTTATCCGCCGCTTTGGCCGGTTTCCGTTCCGCAACGACGCGCTCGCGCGTTGCAGCAGCGAGGATGAGCGCACCTTTCTGGCAGAGGGCGGCTATCCCGCGATCGTCGAGGCGTTGCGCGGCTGAACATACCGCGTTTCCCGGCGGCGACGGAAAAATCCGGCCTTGCGGCCTTCGGTCCGTTGATGTGTAATTTGATATAGTTTAATATCAAACTACTTTTCGGACAAAGGGGAAGCAGATGGCTGCCAGGAATTTTGACATGATCGTGATCGGCGCCGGGCCGGGGGGCTATGTCGCTGCAATTCGCGGTGCGCAGCTTGGCCAGAAGGTTGCGATTGTCGAACGCGAGCATTTGGGCGGTATCTGCCTGAACTGGGGGTGCATCCCCACCAAGGCGCTGCTGCGCTCGTCCGAAGTGTTTCACTTGATGCACCGGGCCAAGGAATTCGGGCTCACGGCCGAGGGCATCGGCTATGATCTCGACGCGGTCGTCAAACGCTCGCGCGGGGTTGCGGGGCAGTTGTCGGGCGGCATCGGCCATCTGATGAAGAAGAACAAGATCACCGTGGTGATGGGCGAGGCGACGCTGCCGGCCAAGGGCAAGGTCTCGGTCAAGACCGACAAGGGCAGCGAAGAGCTGACCGCCAAGAACATCGTGCTGGCCACCGGCGCCCGCGCGCGCGAACTGCCGGGGCTGGAGGCGGATGGCGATCTGGTCTGGACCTATAAGCACGCGCTGACGCCGCCGCGCATGCCGAAAAAGCTGCTGGTCATCGGGTCGGGCGCCATCGGCATCGAATTCGCCAGCTTCTACAACACGCTGGGCGCTGACACGACTGTCGTCGAGGTGATGGACCGTATCCTGCCGGTGGAAGACGCCGAGATTTCGGCCTTCGCCAAGAAGCAGTTCACCAAGCAGGGCATGAAGATCATGGAAAAGGCCATGGTCAAACAGCTCGACCGTGGCAAGGGCAAGGTCACCGCGCATATCGAGGCGGGCGGCAAGGTTGAAACCCATGAGTTCGACACGGTGATTTCCGCCGTGGGCATCGTCGGCAATGTCGAGGGGTTGGGTTTGGAAGGCCTGGGCGTCAAGATCGACCGCACCCATGTGGTGACGGATGAATATTGCCGCACCGGGGCCGACGGGCTTTATGCCATCGGCGATATCGCGGGCGCGCCCTGGCTGGCGCACAAGGCCAGCCACGAGGGCGTGATGGTGGCCGAACTGATCGCGGGCGGGCATCCGCATCCGGTAAAGCCCGAAAGCATCGCCGGCTGCACCTATTGTCAGCCGCAGGTGGCCAGCGTCGGCTATACCGAGGCCAAGGCCAAAGAGCTGGGCTATACGGTCAAGGTTGGCCGCTTCCCCTTCATCGGCAACGGCAAGGCGATTGCCCTGGGCGAGCCCGAGGGGATGATCAAGACCGTGTTCGACGCCAAGACCGGCGAATTGCTGGGCGCGCACATGGTGGGGGCAGAGGTGACGGAGCTGATCCAGGGCTATGTGGTCGGCCGTCAGCTGGAAACCACCGAAGAAGATCTGATGAACACGGTCTTCCCGCATCCCACGCTGAGCGAGATGATGCACGAAAGCGTGCTCGACGCTTATGATCGCGTGATTCACATGTAAGCCATGCAGGCGCCCCGCAAGCGGGGCGCCGCAGACTTGCCGCGCGGGCCCGGCCCTTTGTCAGCCTATCGGGGGCAGCAGCAGGATCGTGGTCTGCGCGCCGTCACGACGCATCGCATGCACCTCGGCCAGTTCGGGGTCATTGATCCAGGCGCGCGCGGCCTCGGCGTCCGGGAAGGCCACGATCAGGCAGGTCGAAGGCCCCGCGCCGGTATCTTCCAGAACTTCGATCTCCGGCCCGCCCGCGATCGGCTGTCCGCCGTGTTTGGCAAGGGCTGCGCCCCCCTTGGCCCGATAGGCCGCGAAGGCATCGGCATCTTTCACGATCAACTGAACAACAACGTAATGAGGCATGGTTTTTTCCCTTTGGTTCCCGTGCCGCCATTTAGGCGAGGCATGGGGGTTGCGGGAATGGGCTATCTTCGGAATACCCTTGTACGGAAATAGCTCAGGCTTCGGGGTCGCCATGCAGGATTGGGACAGTTTGCGCATCGTTCTGGCGGTGGCGCGCCATGGCGGGCTGAACGGCGCGGCGCGCTGCCTTGGGGTGACCCATGCGACCGTATCGCGACAACTGGCGCGGGCCGAAGAGCAGGCCGGGCTGCGCCTGTTCGACCGGCTTCCGACCGGCCTTGTGCCGACGGCGCCGGGCCGTACCGCCATCGCCCATGCCGAAGAGGTCGAGGCGCGGGTGCATGCGCTGGATTTCGCGCTGGAAGCAGAGCGGGGGCAGGGGCCGGGCGCCCTGGCCATCACTGTGCCGCCGCTGGTGGCCAATGCCGATTTCGCCGCCGACATTGCGGTGTTCCGCGCCCGTCATCCCGGCATCATGCTCAGCCTGCTGGGCGACAACCGCGTTCTGAATCTGCATCGGCGCGAAGCCGATGTCGCCCTCCGCGTATCGCACAGCCCGGCCGAAAGCCTGTGGGGCCGGGTCATTGCCCGGCAGCGCGCCGGTTGGTTCGCCAGCCGCGATTATATCGAGGCCCATCAAGCGGTTCTGTCCGGCGAAGACCGGCAGAGGCCGCTGCCCTATGTGGCCTTCACCGCCTGGACGGCAGCGCGCCCCGCCGCGCTCGAGGCGCGGTTTCCCGGCGCCGTTCCCGTCATTGAGAGCGATGACATGATCACGGCGCTCAACCTCGCGCGGGCGGGGCAGGTGATGGTGCGCGCGCCCTGCCTGATCGGTGCGGGGGATGCGGTGCTGATACGGGTGCCGGGGCTCGCGCTGATCGACTATGCGCCGATCTGGGCGGTGACCCATCCGGATCTGCGCCGCGTGCCACGGGTCGCGGAATTCATCCGTTTCATCGCGGCGCGTTTCGCGGCGCGGGCCGAGACCTATTTCGGCCCCGACGGCTGACGCCCTCAGCCCCGGGTGACCGGGCCGCCCGCCATCTGCCAGTGCTGCAATCCGCCAAGGTTATAAACTTCTTTATACCCCATCTGCATCATCGCCTGCGCCGCCGCCCCCGACCGCGCCCCCGAGGCACAGTAAAGCGCTACGGGTTTGTCGACCGAAAGCTCCGGCAGCAGCTCGGGGCTCGACGGATCGACCTTCATCCGGAACACCATCATCGGGATGTGCAGCGCACCCTCGGCATAGCCGGTCATGCGCAGCTCATCCGCCTCGCGGACGTCGATCAGCGTCATTTCGCCGGCTGCGACCTTGTCGATGGCGTCCTTGGTGTCGATCCGGGCCATCTGCGGTCCCGGCTGTTTGAAACCTGAAAACATTCTCGTTTCCCTCGATATCCTGTGTTGCGCCCTGGCCGGCGGTGGCGGCAGATATACATTCGACCTGGCGAATGTGAAGGGCGGGGTGGTTTGTGGCGCTCAGGGGATGCCAAAAACCGGGCAGGGGCAAGGTGCAAGGGGCGGTTCCTGCGCTCAGGTGGATATATTCCCCATTTGTTCTCTCTTTTCGGTTGGAGACTCGGGCAAGCTAAACTATTTCTTAATCGTTCAACCTGGGGGCTTTGATGGCCGAGCTGAAAAAGATCGAGGTGCGCGGCGCGCGCGAGCACAACCTCAAGAACATCGACGTGGATATCCCGCGCGATGAACTGGTGGTGATCACCGGGCTTTCGGGCTCCGGCAAATCCAGCCTGGCCTTCGATACGATCTATGCCGAGGGCCAGCGCCGCTATGTCGAATCGCTGTCGGCCTATGCGCGGCAGTTCCTCGATATGATGGAAAAGCCGGATGTGGATCACATCACCGGCCTCTCCCCCGCGATTTCCATCGAACAGAAGACGACGAGCAAGAACCCGCGCTCGACCGTCGGCACGGTGACGGAGATTTACGACTATCTGCGCCTGCTGTTCGCCCGCGTCGGCACGCCCTATTCCCCCGCGACCGGCCTGCCGATCGAGGCGCAGCAGGTGCAGGACATGGTCGACCGGGTGATGGCGATGGAGGAGGGCACGCGCGCCTTTCTGTTGGCGCCGATCATCCGCGACCGGAAGGGCGAATACAGAAAAGAGTTTCTGGAACTGCGCAAGCAGGGGTTTCAGCGGGTCAAGGTGGATGGGCAGTTCCATGAACTGGACGAACCGCCGACGCTCGACAAGAAATTCCGCCACGATATCGACGTAGTGGTGGACCGGATCGTTGTGCGCGAGGGGCTGGAGACGCGGCTGGCTGACAGTTTCCGCACGGCGCTGGATCTGGCTGATGGCATCGCCATTCTGGAAACCGCCCCGAAAGAGGGCGAGGGAGAGCCAGAGCGCATCACCTTCAGCGAGAATTTCGCCTGCCCGGTATCGGGGTTCACCATTCCCGAGATCGAGCCGCGGTTGTTTTCCTTCAACGCGCCCTTCGGAGCCTGCCCCGATTGTGACGGGCTGGGGGTGGAGCTGTTCTTTGACGAACGGCTCGTGGTTCCCGACGCGGCGCTGAAGCTCTATGACGGCGCGCTGGCACCCTGGCGCAAGGGCAAGTCGCCCTATTTCCTGCAAACGATCGAGGCCATCGCCAAACACTACGAATTCGACAAGAACACGCCGTGGAAAGACCTGCCGGCCCATGTGCAGCAGGTGTTCCTCTACGGTTCGGGTGATGACGAGATCCGGTTCCGCTATGACGAGGGCGGGCGTGTCTATGAGGTGACGCGCACGTTCGAGGGGGTGATCCCCAATATGGAGCGGCGCTATCGCGAGACAGACAGCAACTGGGTGCGCGAGGAATTCGAACGCTACCAGAACAACCGCCCCTGCCACAGCTGCGGCGGCTACCGGCTGCGGCCGGAGGCGCTGGCGGTGAAAATCGCCGGGCTGCATGTGGGGCAGGTGGTGCAGATGTCGATCCGCGAGGCCTATGCCTGGTGCGCGACGGTGCCGGAAAAACTGACCGCCCAGCGAAACGAGATCGCCCGCACCATCCTGAAGGAAATCCGCGAAAGGCTGGGGTTCCTGAACAATGTGGGTCTGGAATACCTGACCCTCTCGCGCAATGCCGGCACGCTTTCGGGGGGCGAAAGCCAGCGGATCAGGCTGGCCAGCCAGATCGGATCGGGTCTGACCGGGGTGCTCTATGTGCTCGACGAACCCTCCATCGGGCTGCACCAGCGTGACAACGGGCGGTTGCTGCAGACGCTCAAGAACCTGCGCGATCAGGGCAACACGGTGATCGTGGTCGAGCATGACGAAGAGGCGATCCGCGAGGCCGATTACGTGTTCGACATCGGCCCAGGCGCCGGCATCCATGGCGGGCGCGTCGTTGCGCATGGCACCCCGGCGCAAATCGCCGCCGATCCGGCGTCGATCACCGGGCAATACCTATCGGGCACGCGTGAAATCGCGGTGCCGGGAACGCGGCGCAAGGGCAACAAGAAGAAGATCACCGTGGTCAAGGCCTGCGGCAACAACCTGCAGGATGTGACCGTGGATTTCCCGCTGGGCAAGTTCGTCTGCGTGTCGGGCGTGTCGGGCGGGGGCAAGTCGACGCTGACCATCGAGACGCTGTTCAAGACCGCCTCGATGCGGCTGAACGGCGCCCGGCAGACGCCCGCGCCCTGCGAGACGATCAAGGGGTTGGAGCATCTGGACAAGGTGATCGACATCGACCAGCGCCCCATCGGGCGTACACCCCGATCCAACCCGGCCACCTATACCGGCGCCTTCACCCCGATCCGCGACTGGTTCGCCGGCCTGCCCGAGGCCAAGGCGCGCGGCTACAAGCCCGGCCGCTTCAGCTTCAACGTCAAGGGCGGGCGCTGCGAGGCGTGCCAGGGCGACGGCGTGATCAAGATCGAGATGCACTTTCTGCCCGATGTCTATGTCACCTGCGAAACCTGCCACGGCGCGCGCTACAATCGCGAAACGCTGGAAGTTCGGTTCAAGGGCAAGAGTATAGCCGACGTTCTTGATATGAACGTTGAAGATGCGCAGGAGTTTTTCAAGGCGGTGCCCAGCATCCGCGACAAGATGGATGCGCTGATGCGCGTGGGGCTTGGCTATATCAAGGTCGGCCAGCAGGCGACGACCCTGTCAGGGGGCGAGGCGCAGCGCGTGAAACTGTCGAAGGAGTTGAGCAAACGCGCCACGGGCCGCACGCTCTACATCCTCGACGAGCCCACCACGGGCCTGCACTTCGAGGATGTGAAAAAGCTTCTGGAGGTGCTGCATGAACTGGTGGAGCAGGGCAACACCGTGGTGGTGATCGAGCATAACCTCGACGTCATCAAGACCGCCGACTGGATCATCGACATCGGCCCCGAAGGCGGCGACGGCGGCGGCCGGGTGGTGGCCACAGGCACACCGGAACAGGTGGCCGAAGCCGAGCAGAGCCACACCGGCCGCTACCTCAAGCAGATACTCGACGCGCGCAAGCTGGCGGCCGAATAGCGCGCGGCGCGGCTTATTCCTCTGATTTGGGGCAGGTGTTCATCCCGAAGATCGAATAGATCGGGCAGCTCGACATCAGCCCGGTCACCAGCGGGATGATCCCGATCAGGTACAGCCAGCGATACGTCGCTTCGGTATGCAGGAAGAAGCCCGCCAACAGGGCAAGGCCGACAATGATGCGAATGGCGCGGTCAATTCCGCCGACATTTTTCGTGAACATGCGTCTTCTCCGGTGTGCAGGTCCGACCAGTTCGGACAACCAGAGCGTAATATGCATTACTGCGCATGTATATCATCTTGGGCGCGGGGAGGCAGGGTAATTCTGTCGCGGTCAAAGGGTGGCCGGGCCCGTTGGGGGCGAGCCCGGCCGGGGGTTGCCGCAGTTATTGCTGCGACGGGGCGTTGATTTCCTCGTCAAGGCCGAGGGTCTGGAAGGCCTGGTGATCCATCACCACAACCTCCGAACCGTCGATCTCCACAAGGAAGCTGTTGGGCTCCAGGCCCAGCTCGCGCGGCTCTTCGAGGATGGCGTAGCCATCGGTCACGATCGTGTCGCCGTCACGCTTGAGCACCTCGAGCCGGACGCTGCCGGTGGGCATGCATTGCGTACCCTCCAGAACGGTGCCTTCGGGGCAGACATAGTCAGTAGCGGCGAAGGCGGCGGCCGGAGCGATGGTCAGAACGGCGATGGCGGAAGCAAAGGTATTCTTGAGCATGATAATCTCCTTTCGTGTCTGGCAGGACAACGCAAGGAGGGGGCTTTTGTTCCCGGGTTTATCTCGGGCACCGGCCAGGGGGCATGCCGTGTGGCCGGTGCCGGCGGTTCAGATCAGCCGAACCTGCGCGCCGACCGGGACCAGTTCGAACAGTTCCGCGATCTTTTCGTTGAACAGCCCGATGCAGCCCGACGATGACCGCCGCCCGATCTTGCGCGTGTCATGCGTGCCGTGGATCAGATAGGCCGGCCAGCTGAGGTAGAGCGCGTGGGTGCCCAGCGGGTTGCCCGGGCCGGGCGGCATGTAGGGCGGCAGCGAGGGATCGTTCTTGCGCATGTCCGGGGTCGGGGTCCAGTCGGGGCCGACGCGTTTGCGCACCACTTCGGTATAGCCCCGCCGGGTCAGCTCGTCCGTCCGGGGCACCGAGGTCGGGTAGAGCCGGTAATCGGTGCCATCAGCGTTCCAGTAGTGCAGCGCCCGCGATTTGGTGTCGGCGACGATCGTGGCGACGCCCAGACTGTCGAAATGATCCTGCCAGTTCTGCACCTGAAAGCTCGAGATGTTGTGGCGGGTCGTTTCCGTTCCCTCGATGGCGGGCTCGATAACCTGCGCGCGCAGAAGCGACGGGGCGGCCAGCGTGCCTGCCATGGCAAGCCCGCCCAGGATGGTGCGGCGGCTGTGGGTCTTGTTGCTCATGTTCTGCGTTTCCTTCGTGATTTCAGCCTGTTCGCCGTGAGCCTCGCAAATACGGCTGGATGCGTCCAGCCCGCGACATATCACAAATCGAGAATGCACGGGAATGTGTATGGCGGCGGGCGTTACAGCCCCTGCTGAAACTCGTCAATCAGCATTCGCACGACGGCTTGCAGCGCCTCGTCGCGGTCGAGCCCGGCGGCACGGGCCGCGTGGAAGGCCGCGCGCTGCTGATCGGCGCTGGTGCCGCGCAGGAGGATGTCGCGCGCGGCCTCGACCTCGGCCATGCAGCCAAGCGCCTCGGCGTCTTCGGAGACCAGCGCGATCAGCTCGTCCAGAAGCACCGGCATCGGCTTGATCGTGCCGGCGCCGAAGTCGATCAGCCCCTCGGAGACCCCGTAGCGCTGCGCGCGCCAGCGGTTTTCGGCCAGCAGGAAGGTATCGTACTGGCGCCACTGCTGGTTCTTGCGGGTCAGCCGGTAGAGCATGCGGGTGATGCATTGCGTCAGCGCCGCCAGTGAAAGCGTGTTCTCCAGCCGGGGCGAGACATCGCAGATGCGCGATTCGATGGTCGGGAACCGGGCCGAGGGGCGCAGATCCCACCAGATTTTCGAGCTGTCCTCGATCAGGTTCAGGCCGGTCAGCGTATCGACCATCAGCTGATAATCGGCCCAGCTTTGCGGGCGCGGCGGCAGCCCGGTGCGGGGCAGATTGTCGAACACCGTCAGCCGGTAAGAGCTCAGCCCGGTATCCACGCCTTGCCAGAACGGCGAAGAGGTGGAAAGCGCCAGCAGATGCGGCAGGAAATAGGTGAGCTGGTTCATCAGCTCTATGCGCATCGCCTGATCGGCGATCCCCACATGCACATGCATACCGCAGACCAGCATCCGCCGCGCCACCCCGGCCAGATCCTTGCTGAGCGTGTTATAGCGCTCCTTGTCGGTATGGTGCTGATCTTTCCAGTCGCTGAACGGATGGCAGGAGACGGCAATCGGCGCCAGACCGAAATCGCCGGCGATACGTGCCACCGTGCCCCGCAGGCGGCGCAGATCATCGCGCGCCTCGGCTATATCGCGGCAGACGCGGGTGCCGATTTCCACCTGGCATTGCAGGAATTCGGGGCTGAACTGGCCCTCAAGCTCTGCCGTGCAGGCGCTCATCAGGGCATCGGGTGCCGTGGCGAGGGCCAGCGTATCGCAATCCACCAGAAGATATTCTTCCTCGATTCCAATCGTGAAGTCGGGGTCTGCGGGCGACATGACTGTCCCTTTGTGATTTTCATCAAGCAAAGCAGAGCAGCCCCGGTGCGGCAAGCGCGAATGGCTGCGGGCGCCTGCGGCATGAAAAAACCCCGGGCCGCTGGCCCGGGGTTCGATAACTGGCACTGAAAGCCGGCTCAGTCCATCTGTTTGAAGTGGAACTCGCCGCCTTCCTTCAGGCCCGACGGCCAGCGCGACGTCACCGTCTTGGTGCGGGTGTAGAAGCGGAAGCTGTCCGGCCCGTGCTGGTTCAGATCGCCGAAGCCCGATTTCTTCCATCCGCCGAAGGTGTGATAGGCCAGCGGCACCGGGATCGGCACGTTGATGCCCACCATGCCGACATTGATCCGGCTGGCGAAATCGCGCGCGGCGTCGCCGTCGCGGGTGAAGATCGCGGTCCCGTTGCCATATTCGTGGTCCATGGCGTAGCCGATCGCCTCTTCATAGGTTTCGGCGCGGACCTGACACAGAACGGGGCCGAAGATCTCTTTCTTGTAGATGTCCATGTCGGTGGTGACACGGTCAAAGAGATGCGGGCCGACGAAGAAGCCGTCTTCATAGCCCTGCAGGTTGAAGTCGCGGCCGTCGACAACCAGCTCGGCACCCTGATCCACACCCGATTGCACCAGGCCCAGGATGTTCTGCTTGGCGGCGGCGGTCACGACCGGGCCGTAATCCACATCGGCGCCGGCGGTATAGGGGCCGACCTTCAGCTTTTCGATCCGCGGCACCAGCTTTTCGATCAGCATGTCAGCGGTTTTCTCACCCACCGGCACGGCAACAGAAATCGCCATGCAGCGTTCGCCCGCCGCGCCAAAGCCGGCACCCACCAGCGCATCGGCAGCCTGATCCATATCGGCATCGGGCAGGATGATCATGTGGTTCTTGGCGCCGCCGAAACACTGCGCCCGCTTGCCGTTCGCCGTGGCGCGGGAATAGATGTATTGCGCGATCGGGGTCGAGCCGACGAAGCCCACCGCCTGAATGGTTTCATTGTCCAGAATCGCGTCCACCGATTCCTTGTCGCCGTTGACGACCTGCAGGATGCCGTCGGGCAGGCCGGCCTCTTTCGCCAGCTCGGCCAGCATCAGCGGCACCGAGGGGTCACGCTCGGACGGTTTCAGGATGAAGGCGTTACCGCAGGACAGGGCAGGGCCCATCTTCCACAGCGGGATCATGGCCGGGAAGTTGAACGGCGTGATGCCCGCAACAACGCCCAGCGGCTGGCGCATGGAATACATGTCGATGCCGGGGCCGGCGCTGTCGGTGAATTCGCCTTTCAGCAGATGCGGCGCACCGATGCAGAACTCGATTACCTCAAGCCCGCGCTGCACGTCGCCCTTGGCGTCGGGGATGGTCTTGCCATGCTCGCGGCTCAGCGCCTCGGCCAGCTTTTCCATGTCGCGGTTGATCAGGCGAACAAATTCCATCATCACCCGGCCGCGCTTCTGCGGGTTGGTGGCGCCCCATTTGGGCTGCGCTTCGGCGGCGGCGGCAATGGCGGCGTCCATCTCGTCTTTCGTGGCCAGCGGAACGCGGGCCTGCACCTCGCCGGTGGCGGGGTTGAAGACGTCGGCGAAACGGCCCGAGGTGCCCTTGACCCGCTGACCGTTGATGAAATGACTCAGTTCTTCCATGGAATCCTCCCGAAATGATGTCCGGGTGCAGAATAGTCTTGCAATAATGCGGCGAAAACCAGCATTTTTAAAAAAACACTTTGCAATAAACAAGGGGCGGGCAATGGAGCCGAACTGGGATGATATGCGTGTTTTCCTTGCGGTCGCGCGGGCGGAAAGCCTGAGCGGGGCAGGGAAGGTGCTGAAGATGGACCCGGCCACGGTGGGTCGGCGCATCCAGCGGCTCGAAGAGGCGCTCGGCACCACGCTGTTCGCAAAATCGCCCCAGGGCTACAGCCTGAGCGCCGAGGGCGAGCGGCTGCTGTCCTGGGCGGAACAGGCCGAACAGTCGATTTCCCTCGCGACCGAGGAATCGCGGGGCCAGGCCGGGCAACTGACCGGATCAATTCGCATCGGTGCGCCCGACGGCTGCGCCAATTTCCTGCTGCCACGGGTCTGTACCGAGATTTGCGACCGGCATCCGGGGCTTGAAATTCAGGTGGTCTCGCAGCCCCGCGTGGTCAACCTGACCCGGCGCGAGGCGGACATGGCCATCGCCGTCAGCCCGCCCGACACCGGCCGGCTGCTGGTGCAGAAGGTGACCGATTACAAGCTGCACCTCGCCGCGTCCCGCCGCTATCTCAAGCGCAAGGGGGATATCGAAACCGCCGAGGCGCTGCAGGGCCACCGGATGATCGGCTATATTCCCGACATGATCTTCGACAAGGAGCTGGATTATATCTCGGCGATCGGGGTCGAGCGGGTGGGGCTTGCCTCCAACTCGGTGTCGGTCCAGCTCAATTTCCTGCGCCAGGGCGCGGGGCTGGGCATCGTCCATGATTTCGCGCTGCCCTTCGCGCCGAACCTCAACAAGGTGCTGCCCGATCTGGTGTCGCTGACGCGCAGCTTCTACCTGGTCCGGCACGCCGACGACCGCAAGGTCGAGCGGCTCAACCGGTTCGCCGATGAGCTGGTCGACGGGCTCAAGCGTGAGGTGGCCCGGCTCGAAGCTCTGACTTGACAGAATGTCGCAGTTGGGGCGACGCTGGGGAAACCGTTAGGGAGGGTCGTTCATGCATGTGCAACAAATTCTGAAATCCAAGGCCGATGACACCGTCGTTACCATCATACCGGGCGCGTCGGTGCGCGAGGCGGCCGAGCTTCTGTCGGCGCGGCGTATCGGATCGCTGGTCGTGTCCTTGGGCGACTCCCGGATCGCCGGCATCCTGTCAGAGCGCGATATCGTGCGCGAACTGGGGCGTCGCGGCCCGGCCTGCCTGTCGGACCGGGTGGATGACCTGATGACGCGCGATATCATTACCTGCGGCGTCAGCGACAGCACCGATGAGGTTTTGCGCAAAATGACCGATGGCCGTTTCCGCCACATGCCGGTGGTCGAGGACGGTAGGATGGTCGGGCTGATATCCATCGGCGACGTGGTCAAGGCACGGCTGGCCGAGCTTTCGATGGAAAAAGACGCGCTGGAAGGCATGATCATGGGCCACTGAGCCCCGCGCCCCCTTGCATTGCCCTCCGCAATATTGTTGCGTGGCCGAAACGGGGGAAGGGGACAGTCATGCGTATCGGCCTTTATCCGGGCACGTTCGATCCGGTCACGCTGGGGCATATCGACATCATCCAGCGGGCATCGACCCTGGTGGACAGGCTGGTCATCGGGGTGGCGATCAATCGCGACAAGGGGCCGTTGTTCAGCCTCGAAGAGCGGGTGTCGATGGTCGAGGCGGAATGCGCCAAGCTTGCGGTGCCGGGTGGCCCCGAATTCGTGGTGCATCCGTTCGAGAACCTGCTGATCGATTGCGCCCGTGATGTGAACGCGACCATGATCATCCGCGGCCTGCGCGCCGTTGCCGACTTCGAATACGAATTCCAGATGGTCGGCATGAACCGGGTTCTGGATGCCAGCGTCGAGACGGTGTTCCTGATGGCCGATGCGCGGCGGCAGGCGATCGCCTCGAAGCTGGTGAAAGAGATCGCGCGGCTGGGCGGGGATGTGTCGAAATTCGTGCCGGAGGCGGTGAACGCGAAATTGCTGGCCAAGTTCGCCTGACCTTCGCCTGACCGAGGCGCGACCTGCTGTCAAAAGGAAAAAGCCGCCCCGTGGGCATCGGTGCGGACACAAAAACATCCTGAACTTGATAGCCAACCTGGTTTGCAACCAACCCGAACTTCCCGATACCACCAGCGGCAAGAGAGCTTGCGCTGTTGGTGGAAATCATCTGAGCCTCTGGCAGGTCAAGCGTGCGCATGCGGTCTTTGTCTGAAATCACACCAGCCTTTTGGGCGGCATTCAGAGCCTCAATCGCATGCTCATAGCGCTTGCTGGTAGCGTATAGCGGATCTACAGAGGCCCTTAGCTGCTCGTATCCTTGCGATGCCATGGCAGTTGCCTGCACCGCTTTACGCTCTGCATCAGCGGCGCGCTCGCTGGCCGTAGCAACCCGCATGTAACGGCTTGCGGCCTGCTCCAAGACAATGTTCGCTGCCCGCTGGCTGGTCTCTCCCGTTTTGACCATAGATGCGAGCTGCTGCTGCACCTCACGATAGCGAACCGTCGCGGCATAGGCTGGATCGATCGAGGCGCGGAGCTGCTTAAATGTCCTTGCTTGGGTCTTCCCGGCCTCCGTCATCCTACCCATGCCGGAAGTCATGGATTTTTCCAGGCCTGTGACCTGCTGACCGAGACGCGCCATCGCCTTTTCAATCGACCCCATGTCGATCTTGAGGCTGCCCTCGACCCGTGCGCCAGTGCGAGCGATATTATCGAGTGCCTTTTCGCCGGCGGCTACTGACGTGCTGTCAACGATCAAAGCCAGGGTGCCGACGGTTGTTGACATGGGGCTGCTCCTTGTCGAACAGAGAAAGGCCCCGTAGCTTGCCGCTCTACGAGGCTTGGAGGTTTGAAATGTGGCGGTATTTTCTTGTTGGCGCGCTATGCGCTGCAGCTGGGGCAGCTGGAATGTTCTATTACCTGCTTCACCTGACGCCTCGGTCGTTCTTGTATAACGAATGCCGCTTCAGCCTCATCCTGGATGATGGAAGCCCAGAGAAATGGGAACAGCGATTGGGCGGCGGAGACGGAACCGCTGCAATCGAGCTGTGCAGGCTTATCGTTAAATGAGCATCTAGACCAAACCGTTTGATGCGGCCGAGCACCTCAACACTCCCGAGGCGCAGGCCGAGTTCATGCAAGACGCCATGGAGACCGGGGACGCCGGCTACATTGCCCATGCCCTTGGTGTCATCGCTCGTGCACATGGCATGTCGCAGATCGCCAAGGAGGCAGGTCTCAGCCAAGAAGCACTTTACAAAGCTCTCAGCCCAGATGGCAACCCAACGCTCTCAACCCTGCTCGGCGTGATGAAGGCCCTCCATATCAAACTGACCGTATCCGAAATGTAAGCCGAGTGGCCTGTAGCCAATCCAAGCAACCGCCCACTATTTCTCCGGCGCCCCGTTGGGCGGCTTTTGCGTTTTTGAACCGATTGGCGCGGGGTGTCAGAGGAATTTCCCCAACGCCACGGCGGTATCGGCCATGCGGTTCGAAAAGCCCCATTCGTTGTCGTACCAAGACAGGATGCGGACCATGTTGCCGTCCATCACCTTGGTCTGATCCAGGTGGAAGACCGAGGAATGCGGATCGTGGTTGAAATCGATCGAGACGTTGGGGTGCTCGGTATACCCCAGGATCCCCTTCAGCGGGCCCTGAGCGGCGGCCTTGATGGCGGCGTTGATCTCTTCGGCGCTGGTATCACGCGCGGCCTCGAAGGTCAGATCCACCACCGACACGTTCGGCGTGGGCACCCGGATCGCGACACCGTCCAGCTTGCCGTTCAGCTCGGGCAGCACCAGGCCCACGGCCTTGGCCGCGCCGGTTGAGGTGGGGATCATGCTCATCGCGGCGGCGCGGGCGCGGTAGAGATCCTTGTGCATCGTGTCCAGCGTCGGCTGGTCGCCCGTGTAGCTGTGGATCGTGGTCATGAACCCGCGCTTGATGCCGATGGCGTCGTTCAGCACCTTGGCCACGGGCGCCAGGCAGTTGGTGGTGCAGGAGGCGTTGGAGACCACGGTATCGGCGGCGCCGAGCGTGCCATGGTTGACGCCGTAGACGATGGTCTTGTCGGCGTCCGCGCCGGGGGCCGAGATCAGCACGCGGCTTGATCCGTTCTCCAGATGCAGCGCGGCTTTTTCGCGGGCGGTGAACAGGCCGGTGCATTCCAGCGCCACGTCGACGCCGGCCCAGGGCAGCGCCTTGGGGTCGCGGATCGCGGTCACCTCGATCGGGCCACGGCCCACGTCGATGGTGTTGCCGGCCACCGTGACCTCGCCGGGAAAGCGGCCATGCACGCTGTCGAAGCGCAGCAGATGGGCGTTGGTTTCCACCGGCCCCAGATCGTTGATCGCCACCACCTCGATATCGGTGCGGCCCGATTCCACGATCCCGCGCAGCACATTGCGCCCGATGCGGCCGAAACCGTTGATTGCAACTTTGATGGTCATGCGAGCCTCCCCAAGGGTTGTCCGGTGTAGGCCGAAGCCTTGGGGTTTTTGACCTGCAGGTCAACCGCGAAGCACGGTCTCGTGCCAGAAGGCCGCGCCCTAGCGCCAGAAGGCGATGTATTCGCTCAGCGCGGCCAGCTTCTTTGCCAGGAACAGGCTGCTTTGCATGTCACCGAATACCAGATCGACCAAAAGCAGAACGATGATCACGCCGCCCAGGAAAATCGCCAGCTTGTTGGTCATTCGTGGGGCCGGGGGCCCATGTGGCAGGCCCCGCTCTCCTTAATGCAGAAGCCGCCCCATGGTTGCCGCGACATCGGCCATCCGGCAGGAGAAGCCCCATTCATTGTCATACCAGGCCAGCACCCGAACGGTGCGCCCGCCGATCACTTTCGTCTGATCCGGGGCAAAGATAGACGAATGCGGCGTGTGGTTGAAGTCGATAGAGACCTTGGGCTCGGGGTCATAGGCCAGAACCGCGCCCATATGGCCGGCGGCGGCTTCGCGCACGGCCTCGTTCACATCGTCCACGGTCACGTCCCTGCTGGCCTCGAAGGTCAGATCCACGGCCGAGACATTGGGCGTGGGCACCCGCAGGGCGGTGCCGTCGAGCCGACCCTTGAGTTCGGGCAGAACCTCGCCAATGGCCTTGGCCGCGCCTGTCGAGGTGGGGATCACCGCCATGGCCGCGGCGCGGGCGCGGTAAAGATCGTTGTGGCGGCGATCCAGCGTCGGCTGGTCGCCGGTATAGCTGTGGATCGTCGTCATGATGCCGCGCTCGATGCCGATGGCATCGTTCAGCACCTTGGCCAGCGGCGCCAGACAGTTGGTGGTGCACGAGCCGTTCGAGATCACGTGATCGTCTACGGTCAGCGCCCGGTGGTTCACGCCGTAGACGATCGTCTTGTCGACATTCTTGGCCGGGGCGGAGATCAGCACCCGCTTGGCGCCACGCTCCAGATGCACGGCGGCCTTGTCGCGTGCATTGAACTTGCCGGTGCATTCCAGAACCACGTCGCAGCCCGACCAGTCCAGTTCCGTCGGATCATAGGTGGAGAACACCTGCATCGGGCCGCGGCCAAGATCGAGCGTATCGCCGTCAACCGTGATCTCGCCGCCGAACCGGCCGTGGATGCTGTCGTATTTCAGCAGATGCGCATTGGTCGCGATCGGGCCGGTTGCGTTGATCTTGACCACCTGAACGTCGTTGCGCGCCGTTTCGGCGATATGCGCCAGGGTGCAGCGCCCGATACGGCCAAACCCGTTGATACCAAGGGTAATCGTCATATTCACTCTCCGTCACCAAAGGCTTGCGCCCATCCGTCGCGTTGCGTGGGTGAATACCGGTCTTTCCGCGTTGGCGAAAGGAGAAATGAGAATATATAACAGCATGTTAGCGCAAAAACATGCCGTTAGCGCCAACAAAAGGCGCAAAGCCGCCGATTGCCGCGACTCAGAATCGCAAAGACACGTTCACCGCGAACGGCCCCTTTTCGCCATCCATCAGGCTGAATTGCAGGTCGCTTTCCAGATCCAGCTTTTCCCAGTCGTCGCGGACAACGCTGTCACGCTGAAAGTAAACCTCGTCTCCGCCCTCGGTCCGGATGAAGCCATAGCCTTCGTCGGGAAACAGCCGCACGACCTTGCCGTGGCGCTTTTCCGGGTGTGATTTGACGTGCACGCCGCCGGTCTTGCGGACGTGATCCTCAAGCTGGCGCCGCGCGGCATCGAAACTGTCGCGGATCGCGACGCGGGCATCTTCATGCGCGTAGATATTGCCGGGCGTTCGGTTGACCGACACCATGCCGCCGGGCACCTCCATCTCGATCGCGACTTCGTAGAGATGCCCCTTGCGGCCCTGCCGGTGCGGCAGTTCCACCGTGACCCGGCAAGAGGTGATGCGATCGTAAAACTGTTCCAGCTTCGCGATCCGTTCCCCGATCAACGCCGTCAGCGCGGGCGAGGCATCGAGGCCGTGAAAGGTGATCTGCGGATCGGTTTCCATGGGCGTGTCCTCCTCGGCCATTTTCTGCAGGCAGGATGCCGGGCGCCACCGGGGGCTGCCATGATCTGCATCAACAGGGGGCGCGGGGGCGGATGATGCAGGTCAAAGCGCCCGCGTACCGCCTGTGGTTTCTTAACAATATCCGGCATCAGGCTGGCAGGAGGACAGAAACATGAGCGCACTCGGGCTGAAGATCATCGACGAGTCGGTTCAGGCCGCCAATTCCTGGATCAACGATCTGGACGACCTGACGGGGTGGGGCCACAAGCAGCGCAGCTATCGCTTGCTGCGGGCGGTGATCCATGTGATCCGCGACCATCTGAATGTGGACGAGGCGGCGCAGTTCGGCGCGCAGCTGCCGGTGCTTATCCGGGGCATTTACTACGAAGGCTGGAACCCTTCGAAAACGCCGGTGACCGAGCGTAGCCGCGACGGCTTTATCGAGCGCGTGCAGGCGGCGTTCCGCACCGATCCGATGGGCGACGCGCCCGAGGCGATCGCGGCGGTGATGACGCTGCTGGACGCGCGCATCTCGGCCGGAGAGATGGAGGATGTGCGCGGCACCTTCACGCGGCAGATCCGTACGCTGTTTCCCGACGCCTGAACGAAACCGGCCGCGCGAAGATCGCACGGCCGGAGGATTTCATTTTGAAACAATGCGTTACAGCAGCGCCTTGACCTTTTCGGCCACGGCTTCGGCGGTGATGCCGAAGTGGGTGTAAAGCTCATTCGCCGGGGCCGAGGCCCCGAAACCTTCCATCCCGACAAACCCCGCCTTCGCCTCGCGCCCGCGCTCGCCCAGCAGCCACTGATCCCAGCCGAAGCGCACGCCGGCCTCGATGCCCACGCGAACCGGCCCGGCCGGGAGCACGCGCTTGCGATAGCTCGCGTCCTGCTGCGCGAACAGCTCCCAGCAGGGCATGGAAACGACGCGGGTGCCGATGCCTTCGGCCTGCAGCAGATCGCGCGCTTTCATCGCGATCTCGACCTCAGAGCCGGTGGCCAACAGGATCGCCTGGCGCTTGCCCTCGGCCTCGGCCAGGACATAGGCGCCTTGGGCCGTCAGGTTCTTGACCTTGTGCTCCAGCCGCACGGTGGGCAGGCCCTGGCGCGACAGCGCCAGAACCGATGGCGTGGTTTTCGCGGTCAGCGCGATTTCCCAGGCTTCGGCGGTTTCGATCGTGTCGGCGGGGCGGAACACCATCATGTTGGGCGTCGCGCGCAGCATGGCCACATGTTCGACAGGCTGGTGGGTCGGGCCGTCTTCGCCCAGGCCGATGCTGTCATGCGTCATGACATAGGTGACGGGAATGCCCATCAGCGCCGACAGCCGGATCGAGCCGCGCGCGTAATCGGTGAAGCACAGGAAGGTGCCGCCATAGGGCCGCACACCGCCATGCAGGGCCAAGCCGTTCATCGCGGCGGCCATGCCATGTTCGCGGATGCCGTAGTAGACGTACCGCCCGGCGCGGTTTTCAGGGTCGAACACGCCCAGATCGCCGGTCTTGGTGTTGTTCGATCCGGTCAGATCGGCCGAGCCTCCGACGGTTTCGGACATGATCGGGTTGATCACCTCCAGCACCATCTCGCTTGACTTGCGGGTGGCGACCTTCGGCGCCTCGTCACTGATCTGCTTTTTCAGCGCCTTGATCGTGGCCGAAAGCTTTTTCGGCGCGTCCCCGGCATAAATACGGGCGAATTCCGCCTGTTTGGTACCGGAGAGGGCGGCCAGACGGGCCTCCCACGCGGCGCGCTCTTCGGCGCCACGGCTGCCGATCGCTTCCCATGCGGCCTTCACGCCGGCGGGGATCTCGAACGGCGCGTGGAGCCATCCATAGGCGGCCTTGGTGTCGGCGATCAGTTGCGCATCGGTCAGCGCGCCATGCGCCTTGGGCGTGTCCTGCGCCGACGAGCCCAGGCCGATATGGGTCTTGCAGGCGATCAGCGTCGGGGTTTTCGAGCCCTTGGCGGCGACGATCACCCGGTCGATATCCTCGGGGTCATGCCCGTCGCATTCATAGACGGACCAGCCCGAGGCCTCGAACCGCTTCAACTGATCGGTCTTGTCGGCGATCTCGACCTTGCCGTCGATGGTGATGCCGTTGTTGTCCCAGAACACGATCAGCTTGCTCAGCTCATGCTTGCCGGCAAGGCCGATCGCCTCCTGGCTGACACCTTCCATCAGACAGCCGTCACCGGCGATGACATAGGTGTAGTGATCGACGATCTTCTTGCCGTATTGCGCGCGCTGGATTTCCTCGGCCATGGCGAAGCCGACGGCATTGGCGATGCCCTGACCCAGCGGACCGGTCGTGGTTTCGATGCCCTTGGCATGGCCGTATTCGGGGTGGCCGGCGGTGATCGCGCCCATCTGGCGGAAGTTCTTCACCTGGTCGAGCGTCATGTCTTCATAGCCGGTCAGATGCAGCAGCGCATAGAGCAGCATCGAGCCATGTCCGGCCGACAGGATGAACCGGTCGCGATCGGGCCAGTCGGGGGCCGACGCGTCGAACTTCAGGTGTTTTTCGAACAGAACGGTGGCCACGTCGGCCATGCCCATCGGCATTCCGGAATGGCCGGAATTGGCGGCGTGAATCGCATCCATCGCCAGCGTGCGGATCGCGCAGGCTTTCGACCAGTGGTCGGGATGGGCTTTGGCAAGGGCTTGGATGTCCACTCGGGCTGTCCTTCTTCGGTCAGAGCGCAATTTGCTGCGGCTATATTCAGCGGGGCGCGCAAGATCAAGCGCGGCGGCCAATGTATCGCGCGGAAATGGGGCGCATTTCGCCGGTTCATTGGATAAGATCGGCCGAAGTTTAACCCGCTTCGATTCGCGCGACCGTCCCATGGCGCGCGGGGCGGATGGAAAAAACAAGACCGGGGACAGGCACGAATGAGCGATATTACCGAACTGGAACGCCGGATCACGGCCGCGCTTGAACGGATCGGGCAGGGCACAGAGGCCCTTGCCGCAGCGGCCCAGGCCGGAGCGGCCGAGGATCGGACCGAAACGGCGGCCGATGCCGAGGCGCTTGCCACGGCGCTTGCGGCGCTGGAGGCCGAGCGCGAGGCGAGCGCGAAGCTGGAGGCGCGGGTCAAGGCGATCGGCGAAAAGCAGGACAAGCAGGTGGCCCAGCTGGAGGCGCGGGTGACCAAGCTGACCGCGCGTGCCGAGGCCACCGAGGGCGAGATCGAGCGGCTGCGCCGCGTGAACGCGCAGCTGCGCGCCAACAACAAGGCCCTGCGCGAGGCGAATGCCAAGGGGCTGGGCGATGGCGAGTTGATCAACACATCTATGAAGGCCGAGCTTGACGCCCTGCGCGCCGTGCGCGACACCGACAGGAGCGAGCTGGACGAGATACTGGGCATGCTCGCGCCGCTTGCCGCGGAGGACACCAATGCCTGAAGTTCAGATCAACATCGGCGGCCGCAGCTTTTCGGTCGCCTGCCAGGCCGGCGAAGAGCCGTTTCTTCAGGCCGCCGCCGGGCTGCTGGATGCCGAGGCCTCATCGCTGGTCAGCCAGATCGGGCGACTGCCCGAGGCGCGGATGCTGCTGATGGCCGGGCTGATGCTGGCCGACAAGACCGTCGGGCTGGAAGAGCGGGTGCGCGTGGCCGAGGATGAGCTTGCCCGGCTGCGCAGCGCGCCGGGGCCGGAGCCCAAGCGGATGGAAGTGCCGGTCATCCCCGACAGCGTGACCGAAACCATGGCCGAACTCGCGGCACGGGCCGAGGCGCTGGCCGACGCGGTAGAAGACAAGCTGGCCGCGGCGGGCTGACCCCCCGCGGCCGGGGCGTCAGGCGTTGGCTTCGCGGATCTTTTCGGCGGCGGCCTTGTCATAGGCCACGCCCTGCGCTTCGAAAAGCTGATCCAGCTCGCCCGACAGGGTCATCTCGGTGATGATGTCGCAGCCGCCCACGAACTCACCCTTCACATAAAGCTGCGGGATCGTCGGCCAGTCGGAAAATTCCTTGATGCCCTGGCGCACCGCGTCATCGGCCAGAACGTTGATGTCCTTGAACTGTACGCCCATGAAGTTCAGCACACCGGCCACGCGGCTGGAAAAGCCGCATTGCGGCATCTCTTTGGTGCCTTTCATGTAGAGCACGACGTCATTGCTGGTGATAACGTCTTCAATCAGGATCTTTGTTTCGGTCATACCGGGCTCCTTTATCGTCGGTTTCGGGCCTTTGGGGGGGCACCCCCGGCCCGTGTGTCACGTCCTTGGCCGCGGCGCCCGTCAGCACGCGCGGTCACAGCCGCGCCGGCTATTCCGGCGCCTTGGTGGTCAGCGCCAGCGCGTGAAGCGCGCCGTCATTGCCCGCCATTTTCTCTTTCAGCGCGGCATAGACCGCGCGCTGTTGCTGAACTCGGTTCAACCCGCGAAAGCTTTCATCGACCACCTCGGCGGCCCAATGGTTGCCGTCGCCCGCAAGATCGGTGATCGTAATCTTCGCATCGGGAAACCGCGCGCGGATCAGATGTTCGATTTCCTGGGATTCCATCGCCATGCTCAGCGTCCTTTTTTCTGCCCTGAAATGTAAGTGCCCGGCCCCCGGCTGACAAGCGTCAGGCAAGCGCTGCGGCAAAGGCGCCGCGATAGAGGGCGGAAAAGCCGGCCATGTCCGACTCTTTTGCCCCGAATTTCACCACATCGCCGCCAAACCGGCCTACCGTTTCGAGATGCACGCCGGCATGGCCCGCCGCCACCATCAGCGCCTCGGCCTGATCAAAGCTGCAGGCCAGCAGGTAGCGGCCCTGATCCTCGCCGAAGAGGGTGGGGGTGTCTTCCGCGTCCAGATGCACGCCGATCCCGCCCGCCTCGGCCATTTCGAACGCGGCCAGCGCCAGCCCGCCATCAGACAGATCCGTGCAGGCGCCGATCAGGTCGCGGTTGGCGCGGATGAATTCGCCATTGCGCCGCTCGGCGTCCAGCTCCACATGCGGCGCGTCGCCGTCTTCGCGGTGGAACACCTCGTAGAGCAGGGCGGATTGGCCAAGGTGGCCCGCCGTCTCGCCGACAAGAAGCGCGATCTGGCCCTCCTCGGGCACGCCCGCGATCAGCTCGTCCAGATGCGTGAGAAGGCCGACCGCGCCGATCGTCGGCGTCGGCAGGATGCCCGAGCCGTCGGTTTCGTTGTAAAGAGAGACGTTGCCCGAGACGATCGGCATATCCAGTGCCGAACAGGCCGCGCCGATGCCTTTGATCGCGCCGACGAACTGGCCCATGATCTCGGGCTTTTCGGGGTTGCCGAAATTCAGGTTGTCGGTGGTGGCCAACGGACGGGCGCCCACGGCGCACAGGTTACGATAGGCTTCGGCCACCGCCTGCTTGCCGCCTTCGAACGGGTTGGCCTTCACGTAGCGCGGCGTCACGTCGGAGGTGAAGGCCAGCGCCTTGTCGGTGCCATGCACCCGCACCACGCCCGCGCCAAGGCCGGGGGTGCGCACCGTGTCGGCCATGACCTGGCTGTCATATTGTTCGTACACCCAGTTCTTGGCGGCATAGTTGGGCGAGGTGATCAGCGCGCGCAACGCGTCGATCGGATCAATGCCGGGCACGTCGTCCAGCGGCGCGGCGGCGGGGGTTTCGACCCATGGGCGATCATATTCGGGCGCGGTGCCCGAGAGCGCCTTGAGCGGCAGATCGGCCTTGCACTGGCCATCATGCATGACAAGGAAGCGATCCTCGTCGATCGTTTCGCCGACGATGGCAAAATCGAGATCCCATTTGTCGAACACCGCCTTGGCCTCGGCCTCTTTCTCGGGGCGCAGCACCATCAGCATCCGTTCCTGGGATTCCGACAGCATCATCTCATAGGCGGTCATGTTCTCTTCGCGGCAGGGCACCTTTTCCAGATCGAGCCGCACGCCCAGATCGCCCTTGTCGCCCATTTCGACGGCCGAGCAGGTGAGGCCCGCCGCGCCCATATCCTGAATCGAGATCACCGCGCCCGTGGCCATCAGCTCCAGCGTGGCCTCCATCAGCCGCTTTTCGGTGAACGGGTCACCGACCTGAACGGTGGGGCGCTTTTCCTCGATCGTGTCGTCGAATTCGGCCGATGCCATGGTGGCGCCGCCGACGCCGTCGCGCCCGGTCTTCGCGCCAAGATAGACCACCGGCATGCCGACGCCCGACGCGGCGGAATAGAAGATCTTGTCCGCATCGGCGAGACCCGCGGCGAAGGCGTTCACAAGGCAGTTGCCGTTATAGGCGGCGTGGAACCGCACCTCGCCGCCCACTGTCGGAACGCCGAAACAGTTGCCATATCCGCCCACGCCCTCGACCACGCCGTTCACAAGCTGCCGGGTTTTGGGATGGCTGGTTTCGCCGAAGCTGAGAGCGTTCATCGCGGCGATGGGGCGCGCGCCCATGGTGAACACGTCGCGCAGGATGCCGCCCACGCCTGTGGCCGCGCCCTGATAGGGCTCGATATACGACGGGTGGTTGTGGCTTTCCATCTTGAACACCACGGCCTGACCATCGCCGATATCGACAACGCCGGCGTTTTCGCCGGGGCCGCAGATCACCTGCGCGCCGGTGGTGGGCAGGGTGCGCAGCCATTTCTTGGAGGATTTGTAGGAACAATGCTCGTTCCACATGGCCGAAAAGATGCCAAGCTCGGTAAAGGAGGGCTCCCGGTTCAGCAGCCGGATGATCTCGGCATATTCATCGGAATTCAGCCCGTGGGCGGCAATAAGCTCTTCGGTGATCTGCGGCTCTTGCATTTCGCGGTTCATCCCCCTGGATATCGGTTGCGCCGGTCTTAAGCCAAGCGGCTGCGCGGGGGAAGGGCCAATGGGGGCAGGCGCGCCGCGGTCGGGCGGGCAAAAAAAAGGCCGAGACAAAGCTCGGCCAAAGTCCAACAGGGAGGTGAAGGGATGGAATAACCATCGTCTTCGAGGCCTGATCTATGGGCCGTCCTCCACGCGTTCAAGGAAAAAATGCTGCATATGCATCATGACTGTCATGATCTCAGCGCATAGCTTACAACTTTGGCGTTTCTTTTTGCCGTTTCCGGTGCTCGATTATCTCTTCGGTCACAAAGTCGCGGAAGGCGGCGATGCGCTGAGACTGGCGCAATTCCTCGGGGTAGGCCAGGAACACCGGCACCTCGTTGCTTTCCAGTTCGGGCAGTACGCGCACCAGGGCGGGGAAATCCTCGGTCAGGTAGTTCGGCAGAACGCCGATTCCCAGACCGTTGATCACCCCCTGCAGAACCCCGAAATAGTTGTTTACCGTCAGCGTCGAGGGGATGTCGCGCATCATCAGCTCGCGCACCAGCGCGGCGCCCGCGCCCACCTGGGGGGCAGAGGTGTTTTGGCAGATCAGCCGGTGGGTGGTGAAATCTTCCATGGTTTCCGGCGTGCCCCGTTCAGCCAGATATTCCGGCGAGGCATAGAGCCGCATCCGAACCGTCATCAACCGCCGGCGGATCAGGTCGGCCTGGCTGGGCTCTTTCATGCGGATCGCCACGTCGGCCTCGCGCATGGGCAGATCCAGTACGCGTTCTTCCAGCATCAGGTCGATTTTCAGATCCGGGTATTTTTCGTAGAGCTTCGGCAGGCGCGGCGCCAGCCACAGGGTGCCGAACCCGGTGGTCGTGGTCACGCGCAATTCGCCGAACACCTCTTCCTCGCTGTCCTTGATGCGCGCGGCGGCGGTTTCAAGCCGTTTGATCATCGCGCTGGTCGCGTCGAACAGCAATTCCCCCTGCTCAGTCAGAATCAGCCCCCGCGCATGGCGGTGAAAAAGCGTGGTTCCCAGGCTTTCTTCCAGCGATCTGATCTGCCGGGACACAGCCGATTGCGACAGGTGCAGCACATCGCCCGCATGGGTCAGGCTGCCCGCATCCGCAACGGCGTGAAATATTCTGAGCTTGTCCCAATCCATCGTGAAATACGCCTACGCTCCTGATCTGCATTGCGCGAGTTACCTACGCTGACGCATAGCGGGTTTGCAAATGAAGACTGGATGAAAGCTGATTTTTTAGGTCGGGAATTTTCGCGTGATGTCATGTTATGCCGCCTTCACGGGGGGCTGTGCGTAATGAATGGGCATGAAATCGCGGGCATCTTGCATAATGCCCGTCGCTGGGTGCCTGAAAGCCCCGGCGCGGCGGACGGCCTGCCGCAAAAGGGGTGCATTGGCCGGGGCGCCAGCGTAAACTTCACCCAAACATGTCCGGCCCGTCATATTTTCTTCCCAGACCGGAGGATTTTCGCTAACCCGCGCCCGACGGCCCGAGGACGGGCGCGGCAATCAGGAAAACGGCCGTGAGCCACCACGCAACGCGCGAAATAAGCTATGCCAGCTCGGCCCGGTCCAAGGGCGGCCGGGTGCTGATCCGCGTTCTGGAAAACGCCACCGGCCGGCTGCGCCTGATCCGCCGCGCCGAGGGGTATGAAAACGAGGTCGCCGCGGGCCGTGATTTCTGGGACGTGATCGTGGAACGCTACGGGCTGAGCCTTGAGGTGACCGCCGGCTCCTTGTCGCGCATTCCCGCCAACGGGCCGCTGATTCTGATTGCCAACCATCCTTACGGCATCCTCGACGGGCTGATGATGGGCCATATCCTTTCGGAGGTGCGGGGCGATTTTCGCATCCTGGCCCATTCGGTGTTTCGCAAGGCCCACGAGCTGAACGAGATCATCCTGCCGATCAGCTTTGACGAAACCAAAGAGGCGCAGCGCCAGAACATCGAAACCCGCAAGAAGGCGCTGGACTATCTGGCGCGCGGCGGGGCGATCGGGGTGTTTCCCGGCGGCACCGTCTCCACTGCGGCGCGGCCGTTCTCGGCGCCGATGGATCCCGGCTGGCGCAGCTTCACCGCGCGGATGGTGGCCAAATCGAACGCCACGGTGGTGCCGATCTTCTTCGAGGGCCATAATTCGCGCCTGTTCCAGCTGGCCAGCCATCTGCATTCCACCCTGCGGCTCGCGCTTCTGATCAAGGAGTTCCGCGCCCGGGTCGATGAACCGGTGCGCGTGGTGGTGGGCGACCCGATCCCGCAGCCCGCGCTTCAGGCCCATTCGGGCGATCCCAAAGCAATGATGGATTTCCTGCGGAAGGCGACGTATGAGTTGTCGCCAAACCCCTTGAAGTCGTTCGATTACGGCTTCGAGTTCGAGGAGAAGCACAAGGCATAATGGCGGTTGGTATTTTCGATTCTGGTCTGGGCGGGCTGACCGTTCTGGACGTGGTGGCCAAGCGGCTGCCCGATGTGCCCTTTGTCTATTTCGGGGATAATGCGCATACGCCCTATGGCGTGCGCGACGCCGACGACGTGTTCAACCTGACCACCGCGGGGGTCGAGCGGCTGTGGGCGGCGGGCTGCGATCTTGTGATCCTGGCGTGCAACACCGCCTCGGCGGTGGCGCTGAAACGGATGCAGGAAACCTGGCTGCCCGATGACAAGCGCGTGCTGGGCGTTTTCGTGCCCCTGATCGAGGCGCTGACCGAAAGGCGCTGGGGCGACAATTCCCCCCCGCGCGAGGTTGCGGTCAAGCATGTGGCGCTGTTCGCGACACCGGCCACAGTTTCCAGCCGCGCGTTCCAGCGCGAGCTGGCTTTCCGCGCGGTCGGTGTGGATGTCGAGGCGCAGCCCTGCGGCGGCGTTGTCGATGCGATCGAGCAGGGCGACGAGATTCTGGCCGAGGCACTGGTGCGCAGCCATGTCGAGGCGCTGCTGCGCCGGATGCCGAAGCCCGAGGCCGCGATACTGGGCTGCACCCATTATCCGCTGATGCAGGCGGTGTTTCAGGATGCGCTGGGGCCGGATGTCACCGTCTATTCGCAGGCCGACCTGGTGGCCGAAAGCCTGGCCGATTACCTGGAGCGCCATCCCGACATGCTGGGCGCGGGCACGGAAACGATGTTCCTGACCACGGGCGATCCGGCGAAAGTGTCGAGCAAGGCCACACAGTTCCTGCGGCACCGCATCGAATTTCAGGCCGCGTGATTGCGGGCGGCGCCGATTCCCCCTACATCCACAGCAACATTTCCGGAAGGTCGCGCCATGACCCATAAAATCGCCATCCTCGGCGCCTCGGGCTATACCGGGGCAGAGCTTGTCCGGCTGATCGCCACCCATCCGACGATGGAGATCACCGCCCTGTCGGCCGACCGCAAGGCCGGGATGACGATGGGCGCGGTGTTCCCGCATCTGCGCCACCTGACGCTGCCCACGCTGGTGCGGATCGAAGAAATCGACTTTGCCGACGTCGATCTGGTGTTCTGCGCCCTGCCGCATGCCACCTCGCAGGAGGTCATCGCCGGGCTGCCGCGCCATCTGAAGGTCGTGGATCTGTCGGCCGATTTCCGTCTGCGCGATCCGGTGGAATATGAAAAATGGTATGGCAAACCCCATGCCGCGCCGGAGTTGCAGAAAGAGGCGGTTTACGGCCTGACCGAGTTCTACCGCGACGAGATCCGCGGCGCGCGGCTGGTGGCCGGCACCGGCTGCAACGCCGCCACCGGCCAATATGCCATCCGACCGCTGATCGAAGCGGCGGTGATCGACCTTGATGAAATCGTGATCGACCTGAAGGCTGCGGTATCGGGCGCGGGCCGGTCGTTGAAGGAAAACCTGCTGCATGCGGAGCTGTCCGAAGGCTATCAGGCCTATGCGGCGGGTGGCACGCACCGGCATCTGGGCGAGTTCGATCAGGAGTTCAGCAAGGCCGCCGGCCGGCCGGTGCAGGTGCAGTTCACCCCGCATCTGATCCCCGCGAACCGGGGTATCCTGGCCACCGTCTATCTGCGCGGTGATGCCGCAGCCGTGCATGACGCCTTGGCAAAGGCCTACGAAAATGAGACTTTCATAAAGGTTCTGCCGATGGGCGAACATCCGTCGACCAAACATGTGCGCGGTTCGAATTTCGTGCATATCGGCGTGGTGGCGGACCGGTTGCCGGGCCGGGTCATGGTGATCGCGGCGCTGGACAACCTGACCAAGGGATCGTCGGGGCAGGCGTTGCAGAACGCGAACCTGATGCTGGGGGGGGAAGAGACCGCGGGCCTGATGCTGGCACCGGTCTTCCCCTGAGGAGGAGGCGAAAGATGCATGGACTCAAGAAGAAACGGCGGGTGCAGATCGTTCTGGTGGCCTTTGCGGCACTGGCGATTTCCACCGCGCTGATCGGATATGCCATGCGCGACGGGATCAATTTCTTCCGCTCGCCCTCGCAGGTCGTCGAGGAACCGCCACGCGCGAACGAGGTGTTCCGCATCGGCGGGCTGGTCGAGGAAGGCACGCTGCAGCGCGGCGCGGGCGAAACCATCCGCTTCAGCGTTACCGATGGCGGGGCCACGGTACCTGTTACCTTTACCGGTGTGCTGCCGGATCTGTTTGGCGAGAATCAGGGGATGATCGGCACCGGTCGTTACATCAACGGTGTCTTTGAAGCGTCTGAAATCCTTGCCAAACATGACGAAAGCTACATGCCGAAAGAGGTTGTGGACGCGCTGAAGGAGCAGGGCGTCTACCAGGAACCGAACGGTAGCTGAGCAGCTTTTTAACCTGATATGGCCGAAATTTCCCCCGGGTTCCGCAAGGCTCGGGGGTTTTCATGTTGTCTGTGGAAGAAATCGCGAAGGCCATTGTCGCCCGTGAGGGCGGCTATGTGAATGACCCGGACGATCCGGGTGGCGCCACGAAATACGGCGTGACGATCGGCACGATGCGTCGGCTGGGCATGGATCTGACGGGCGACGGGCAGGTCACCGCCGAAGACGTGAAGCGCCTGACGCGCGAGCAGGCCGAGCGCCTGTTCATCGAGCACTATTATCATCGGCCCCGGATCGACGCCTTGCCCGAGGTGCTGCGGGCCTCTGTGTTCGACATGTATGTCAACGCGGGCGCCAATGCGGTGCGCATTCTGCAGCGGCTGCTGAACGAGATGGGGCAGGCGGTGACGGTCGATGGCGCGATCGGGCCGCAGACCATCGCCGCCGCCCATGCCGCCGCTGCCGCCGCGCCCCGGCACATCGCCGATGCCTATGGCATTGCCCGGCGCAACTACTATTACGCCCTGGCCGACAGCCGCCCGGCCAGCCGCAAATACGCAATGCGCCGCGATGGCGGCAAGGGCGGGTGGATTCGCCGGGCCGAGGAATTCATCGCGCCGGCCTACCACCTGACCGAGGCGGAACATGCGGAAAGGACAGGGGCATGGGGCTGATCGAGGGGATGTTGACGCTGCTGTTCGGCAATGGCCGCAATGTTCTGCGCGACACGGCGCAGGTGTTTCGCGAAAACGCGGAAGCGGGCGCGGGGCGTGATCTGGCGCGCTCCGACGCGGCGCTGGCGCAGTTCACCGCGGAATTTGCCCGCGTCGAACGCGGGCTGTTCGACCGGATCATCGACGGGCTCAACCGCCTGCCGCGCCCGGCGCTGGCGCTTGGCACCATCGCGCTGTTGGTGTCGGCGATGGTCGATCCGATCTGGTTCGCGACGCGGATGCAGGGCATCGCGCTGGTGCCGGAGCCGCTCTGGTGGCTGCTGGGCGCCATCATCTCTTTCTATTTCGGCGCGCGGCATCAGACGAAAGGGCAAGAGTTTCAACGCTCTATCGCCGAAACCGTGGCCCGCGCGCCGCAGGTGGCGCAGAACATCAGCGGGCTTGAGCTGTTGCGCGCGGACCCTGCTCCGGTGGCGGTGGCCGCCGCGCCGAATGCGGCGCTGGAGGATTGGAGGCGCGGCCGATGATCCCCTGTCTTGCGGCGCTGATCGCGGGTCTGTCGGCGCTCAGCCTGTTTGACCAGTGGAGCCGCGCCGGCGGGCGCGATCTGCTGAGCCTGGCGATGCTGGCGGCGGGCGCGATGCTGGTACTCGGCCAGGGCTGAGCCGGCTCACGAAACTGTGGCGCGGTACCGCAGGCGATGACAGTTGGCCTTGGCCGACATTGGCTTTAGTATCCGCACCATGATTACAGAGCTTGGCCACTTCGCCCTTATCCTCGCCTTCGCCGTCGCCATCGTGCAGATGGTGGTTCCCCTCGTCGGCGCCCACAAGGGCTGGAGCGGCTGGATGGCCGTGGCCGAGCCCGCCGCGACCGTGCAGTTCCTGCTGACGGCCGTCAGCTTCGCGGCGCTGACGCATGCCTTCGTCACCTCGGATTTCTCGGTGCAACTGGTGGTGGCGAACTCACACACCGCCAAGCCGATGCTCTACAAAGTGTCAGGCGTCTGGGGCAATCACGAAGGCTCTATGCTGCTGTGGGTGCTGATCCTGACACTGTTCGGTGCGCTGGCGGCATGGTTCGGGGGCAACCTGCCGCCCACGCTGCGCGCCCGGGTGCTGGGGGTGCAAAGCGCAATCGCCGTGGCGTTTTTCGCCTTTATCCTGTTCACCTCGAACCCGTTCGTGCGCATGGCGATCCCGCCGTTCAACGGGCAGGATCTGAACCCGCTGTTGCAGGATCCGGGGCTCGCCTTTCATCCGCCGTTTCTTTATCTCGGCTATGTCGGCCTTTCGATCTGCTTCTCCTTCGCCGTCGCCGCGCTGATCGAGGGGCGGGTGGATGCCGCGTGGGCGCGCTGGGTGCGGCCCTGGACCCTGCTGTCATGGATGTTCCTGACCGTCGGCATCGCATTGGGAAGCTGGTGGGCCTATTACGAACTGGGCTGGGGCGGGTTCTGGTTCTGGGATCCGGTCGAGAACGCCTCTTTCATGCCGTGGCTGATCGCCGCCGCGCTGCTGCATTCGGCCATCGTGGTGGAAAAGCGCGAGGCGCTGAAAAGCTGGACCATCCTGCTTGCGATCATGGCGTTCGGCTTTTCGCTGATCGGCACGTTCATCGTGCGCTCGGGCGTCATCACATCGGTGCATGCCTTTGCCAATGACCCGGAGCGCGGCGTGTTCATCCTGATGATTCTGGCCGTCTTCATGGGCGGCGCGCTGATCCTCTATGCGGCCCGCGCCGGCGTGATGCAGGCCAAGGGCGTGTTCGGCGTGGTCAGCCGTGAAACCGCGCTGGTGCTCAACAATGTGCTGCTGGCGGTCTCGGCGCTGGTGGTGTTCATCGGTACGATCTGGCCGCTGGTGGCAGAGATGGCCTTCGCCCGGAAACTTTCGGTCGGGCCGCCGTTCTTCGATATGGCTTTCACGCCCTTCATGGTCATCCTGGCACTGATCCTGCCCGTCGGCGCGATCCTGCCGTGGAAACGGGCGCGGATCGGCCGCGCCCTGAAACAGCTGCGGTGGGCGTTGATCCTGGCGCTGGCGCTGGGGGCGCTGGCCTGGGCAATGCAGACCGGCCGGTCGTCGCTGGGGCCCGTGGGGCTGTTCCTGGGCACATGGCTGGTGGCGGGGTCGGTCGTCGATCTGCTTGGCCGGACGGGGCGGGGCGCGATCGGCGCGCGGCTGCGCCGCATGGCCCGGCTGCCACGCGCCGACTGGGGCAAGGCGGTGGCCCATGCCGGGCTTGGTGTCACCATCTTCGGCGTCGCCGCCCTGACCGCCTGGCAGCAGGAGGATATCCGCGTCACCCGTATCGGCGAGCGGTTTCAGGTGGGTGACTGGGGCATTCAACTGGACGATGTGCAACGCCTGCAGGGGCCGAACTATGTCACCACGCAGGGCACCATTTCTGTCTGGCGCGACGACACCAAGCTCTATGAGCTTACTCCTGAAAAGCGGGTTTATCCGGTGGCGGGCATGCCCACCACCGAGGCCGCGATTCACAACGGCATCCTGCGCGATATCTATCTTGTGATCGGCGATCCGCAGAATGACGGCGGCTGGGCCGTGCGGACCTATCTCAAACCCTTTGCCAACTGGATCTGGACCGGCGCCATCATCATGGCCTTCGGCGGCGTGCTGAGCCTGTCGGACCGGCGCTACAGGGTCGCGGCGGGTGCTGCCAAGGCGGCTGCACGCCCCGCGGCGGTTCCGGCGGAGTGAGCGTGATGAAATACCTGATCCTCGCGCTGACGCTGTTCCTTTCGGCCCCGGCCTTCGCCGTCGAACCGGGCGAGGTGCTGACCGACCCGGCGCTTGAGGCGCGCGCGCGCGCGCTTTCCAAGGGGCTGCGCTGTCTGGTCTGCCGGAACGAGAGCATCGACGAATCCAACGCGGCCCTGGCCAAGGATCTGCGCCTGCTGGTCCGCGAGCGGCTGGTCGAGGGCGACACCGACGAACAGGCCATCGCCTTCATCGTGGATCGCTACGGCGAATATGTGCTGCTGAAACCCACCGCCAGCGGGGCCAACCTGGTGCTCTGGGTCGCGGGGCCGGCGATGCTGATCCTGGCGCTTGGCATCGGCGGGACCTATGTCGCGCGCCGGCGCAAGGCCGCGGAGGCGCCCGGTGAGGGCCTGAGTGAGGCCGAGCAGGCCCGGCTGAACGAAATTATGGCCGAGTAACCCCCGGTTTCGCTTTCCTGCCCGCCCGCCCGGCCTATGCTGCGCCAAAGGCACGGGCAGGGAGAGTGACGCGATGAACTATCAGGCCATCCTTCTGGATATCGAAGATGACGTGGCGGTGCTGACGCTGAACCGGCCGGCCGTGATGAACGCGCTGAACAGCCAGATGCGGGCGGAGATCGAGCATGCCGTGCGCATCGGGCAGGAAAACGCGCGGGTGCTGGTGCTGACCGGGGCAGGGCGCGCGTTTTGCGCGGGGCAGGATCTGGGCGACGCGGGCAATGCCGCCCAGCTTGATCTGGAGCGGACCCTGCGCGAGGAATACGAGCCGATGCTGCGCCGGCTGTTTGACTGCCCGATCCCGACCATCGCGGCGGTGCACGGGCCGGCGGCGGGGGCGGGGGCCAATCTGGCCCTTGCGGCGGATGTGGTCATCGCGGCCGAGAGCGCGAGCTTTCAGCAGGCCTTTACCCGGATCGGCCTGATCCCGGACGCGGGGGGCACCTACTGGCTGCCGCGGCAGATCGGGTTCGCCCGCGCCATGGGGGCCGCGCTGTTCGCCGAGCCGGTCACGGCGCGGCAGGCCGTGGACTGGGGCATGATCTGGGAGGTGGTCCCCGAGGACGCGTTCGCCGCGCATTGGCAGGCCCGTGCCGCCAGCCTCGCCTCTGGCCCGACGCAGGCCTATGCGGGGGTGAAACAGGCGCTTCGGGCATCCTTTGGCAACGGGGTGGACGAACAGCTTGCACTGGAGGCCCGCCTTCAGGGCGCCTGCGGAGAGACCCGTGATTTCAAGGAGGGGGTTCTGGCCTTTCTGGAAAAGCGCCCGGCGCGGTTCGAGGGGCGATAGGCGGGGTTGGGGGATGAACGGTCTTTCGCACCAACTAAGTCGATGTCCGCCAGCAGCTGCTACGCGGTTTTTTCTTTTGACCTTTGCAACTGCTCCGAACTGAGTGCCAGATTTTGCGTGTATTTCCGGCAAGCGCGGGGAGCGTACCGACACCGAAGGATTGATTTTCCAGCCAACAGATTGCCTGTGCGCTGAGGCAGGCAGAAGCCGGAACGACGGTGGGCGAAATTTGCCGCGAGATGGGGGGCGCAGAGACACCTGACAGGTCGATGACAGCCGCAACGTAACGCCTGCCCTCCACCGCCCAGATAGATGCAGGTGATCAACGGCCCATCTCTGGTTCGGGCCTTCCGCTTCGAACGATCGTTCGAGTAGGTCGGCAGCGATAATCGAGGGCGTGGCCCGATCTTTCGGTGATTGTTGGCGCATCAGGCGCCCCTCAGGCGCGTCAGGCTATGGGTCCGGCGGACAATGCATGTCCGCCGGAATCCGCTATTCGCCGCCGGCACGTCAGGCGAAGAGGAACGCGTCGGCGAGGAACAGCAGCTGCCCCCCTTCCACGAGATCCGCGTCGGTGAGCCGGCTCTCCGCGTTGAAGGCCGCCTGATCCTCGATGCCGTGGGCCTGCACGGTGGCAAGGAACAGTGACCCGTCATCAATGCCGAACAGCTCGGAAACCTCGAGGATGCCCGAACTCTCCCAGGCGCCGGCGATGCCGGCGTCGACATCGACTGCGAGACCGGGGTCGGCGATCGAACCGTCGAGCACCACACCGCGGTCGACGTTGGCGATGCGGACGATCTCGCCGGTGTCCGGGTCCAGCGCGACGATGCCGGCCTCCTCGGGGTTGGCCGCCCCCGCGCCGAACAGGGGCTCGCCAGTGAGCGTATCGTCCTCGGCCTTGTCTTCCTGCACGTAGATCAGCCCGTCGCGCGCCCACACTCGGCGCTCGGATACCTGTCCCCATCGGAGTTTCTGATGCAAACCACCGCGCCAGCGCTTGAGACTCTTGCGGTCTCCACACTGTCGCTCAACACTCAAACCCAATCGGAAGATTCTGGATCAACCCGGCCCTAATCCCGGGGGAAGCATCCCAGCCAACAAAATTGTCAGTGCAACCTTAAATCGATGCCTCGATTTTGGCTGCGCAAGATTTCACCCTGGCGACGAGATCCATGTGCGCGCGCAAGTTCTCGAAACTTGCCTCCCCGGCAACGAAGCTTACTGATCCGACAACACTTTCGCCCCGGAAGATTGGGGCAGCCAGACCGGCTTGCCCTTTTGAGACTTCGGATACGGTCAGGCAGTATCCATCTCTACGTATTGTGCGCAGGTCTTGTTTGAAAGCCTTCCAGGTTTGCTCTTGGCTCCGCGCGCGGATCTCAGCCTCGTTGTCCAGATAGAGCCTCTTGAGGGTCCGATCCGGCAGATGTGCCAGAATTACGCGTGATGTGGCGCCGACGAAGAGTGGCATCGCGACACCACGCACGTATCTGGTAGGCTCATGAACTTCGGGCCCGTTCTCCTGGTGGATGCAGAGCACGCAATTGTTGAAGAGGCGCGACAACACAATATCCGAGCGCGGATCAGTGTCCTCGATCAGTTGTCGCATGTGCGGGGCGGCATGTTGGATCAGCGTATCGTTACGCCGCATCCTGTAGTCGTACTGGATGAAAGCAGGGCCCAAGGCAAACGATCCCGGCCTGACCGAATCCAGGAAGCCGCTTGCGCATAGCTCTTTTATGTAGCGATAAGAGGTGCTTATGGAAATTCCGATTTCGCATGCGACTTCATCCGCAGTCCAGACAGGCCGGTTCTCGGTAAAGAGTTCGATCACCGCAAGTGTCTTGTTTTCAGTCGCCATTGGTCAACTCCGTCCATCCTCTGCGTCGCCATAATGCAAAAAAATTCATCTTTGCAAATATCAAAAAATTACAAATTTCGCAAATTATAGGAATTTTGTTTGACTCGCGCTGAGCTGATTCCTAGGCTTCAGGTAATGAAAGGGCGGCATGAAAGCTGCCCCATCCTTTGATCCTGACACGGAGGTCTAGAATGAATATATTTCACGACATTGTTGTCCGAACCGTCCGAACTTTACTGCTTTCGGCAACGATCGCTGCCGCGACGATATCAAGCGTACATGCCGAGACTGTCAGAGTGGCGATGCTTGCCCCGAGTGCGCTGCTTTGGCTGCACGCCATCGCCGAGGAAGAGGGTTTCTACGCCTCCCGGGATCTGCAGGTCGAGGTATTGCGTGCCCAAAGTAGCCCAGCCTTGTTGCAGGCGGTCTCTTCCAACAGCGTAGAGGCGGGAATTTCGCTGGGCGATCTCGTTATCCGCGCAATCGACAAGGGGGCTCCGATCGTCATCACGGGTGCGGTGCTTGAGAAAACCATTCTGCGCATGGTAGCCGTAGAAGGCATCGACAGCCCGGCGGGGCTCGCTGGAAAGAACGTTACCGCCGGGGCGGTGACGGGTGGCACCGCGAACATGATGCTGTATCAACTGAAACGGGCTGGTGTCGACACGAGCGGCGTTAAGATGGTTGCGATTCCTAACTCGCGCGACCGGATCGTGGCGCTTGCCAACGGCCAGGTTGACGGGGCCTTGCTCATTGCGCCGTTCGATGCGCTTGCAACGCGTGAGGGCATGAACCTTTTGGCCGACTTTACAGAGCCTTATCTGCAGACACCGTTGATCATAAACAAGAACTGGGCTGCCGAGCAGCCCAAAGCCGCCGCCGATCTTACGCAGGCGATGCAGGAAGCGGCGAACTGGATTAATAATCCGGCCAACAAGGACGAAGCGATCCGAATTCTAACCGAATTCACCAAAGCAGAACCCGAAATTGCAGCGGCATCCTACGAATTTATCGTGGAGCAGCAGAAGGCGATCGGTGTCAACTTTGAAATGCCGGAAGCGTCTTTGCAGAACATCGAGAACATCAATGCAGAGCTCGAAGGACGGACGCCCCAGCAACTGAGAATTTCCGATTACTACGACAGCAGTTACCTGGCTGACTAGCCACGGCTCAAGCAGCGGCGGCTATACAGCGTCGCCGTTGCCCCCTTCACCACAGAAAAACCAGAGAGTGAACATGGCGATATTGGCAACGCCCACATACCTGCTGACCGGGTTCCTTGGCAGCGGCAAGACCACACTTCTCAACAATTGGCTGAAGCAACCTGAATTCAGCGATGTGGCGGTCATCGTGAATGAGTTCGGAGCGGTCGGCATAGATAATGACCTGATCTCCAAGAGCGACGAAGATACGATCGAACTGACGACCGGTTGTCTCTGCTGTACTGTACGCGGCTCTTTGGTCGAGACGCTGATGGCACTTTTTGTGAAACGTCAACAGGGCCAGGTTCGACATTTCAATGCGGTCGTCATCGAGACGACCGGCCTTGCCGATCCAGTGCCAGTCATTCAGGCCCTGATGACCACGCCGGTTAGCGGCAATTTCCATCTTGCCAAAATCATCACCACGGTCGAAGCCCCGCAGGGCCTCTCAACGATTGACCGCCATGCGGAAGCTGCAAAGCAGGTTGCCGTCGCCGACGACATCGTCATCACAAAGGGCGATCTGGTTGCGGAGGGTCATGTCAACGTCGCCAATGCACTCAAGACACTCAATCCGGGTGCTCCGATCCACAACACCGCGCCGAGCGCCCCGTTGGCGCTGTCGGCGATCCTCGGCTCTGGTTCTCTCGAAACATCGGCGCAGTTCAACGGTCCGAAATATTGGCAAAATGCAGACGTCGTGAAGCAAGACGACCGTCACCACCATCGCCATGACCTCAACCGGCACAATTCAGAAATCGGCTCGTTCGTTTTGACTTTCGATGAACCCCTTCGCTGGCAGGAGGTCGCTGCTTGGATGGACGCTCTGGTCATTGCACATGGCGAAGACATCCTGCGGGTCAAGGGAATTCTGGAGATAGAGAACACGGATCAACCGATTGTTGTGCAATCGGTTCAAAAACTTTTCCATCCGCCATTCGCACTAGAGCAATGGCCGGACGGCACGAGGCAAAGCCGGGTGGTCTTCATCACCAAAGCCATTTCGGAGTCCTTCGTGCGCGAAGTCTTCGACATCATCCGGTCGGCGCGCAAACCTTCGGCATCCCCTTCTATTCTTTCCGAACTCGAACTGACTGGAGCAACGTCATGAGCCGCATCGATACAATCATCCGCAACGGCCGCGTTGTGACTTCGGAGGCCATTTCGGAGCAGTCTGTCGGAATCAACAACGGGCTGATTGCGGGGCTCTACGCATGCGGGGAGGAACCGGACGCGGTTGAAGTCATCGATGCCTCGGGTCTTTGGGTAATACCCGGGGTGATCGACATGCATTCGCATCACCGGGAAGGGACAGAGCCGGGTTTTGAATACAAGGATACGATTTACACTTCGACACAGCAGTGCGCAGCAGGTGGTGTGACCACCAGCGTCGCGATGCCTAACGTAACACCTCCGCCCAACACGCTGGAATTGCTGAGAAAACAATTCGACCTTTATCGAAAGGATTCCGTTGTTGACTGGAACTTCAATGCGGCGCCAACCGTTGCCGAGGAAATTGCCGGCATGGCAGGCGAAGGTATCGGTGCTTTCAAGATCTTCATGGTCGTCGATACCGGGCGAAATTATCCGCACATGCCGGGGATCGGTGTGCACGATCACGGCAAGATCTTCGAGATTATGCAGGCTTGTGCCGCTGTTGACGTTCCGCTCATGGTGCATCCCCACGATCAGGCGCTGATGGATGTGATCGAGAAGAAGTTCTGGGATCGCGGCGAACGCGATGCACTGGCGTATGCAAAAGCATATGCGGCCCATGACGGGCTGATTTGGGAATCCGCAATCGGTACGCTTCTCCGCTTGCAGGAGGCCGCCGGATGCCATCTGCACATCCTCCATACCCAGACCGCAGGCAGTGTGGACATGATCCGCAAGGCCAAGGCCCGAGGACAGCGTGTGACATGTGAAATTAACCCTTGGGCGCTGTTCCTGGGGTACGACTGGTCGGCAATCCAGCGGCTCGGCTCCTATGCGCTCAGCTATTGGGTGCCAGACAAGAACCTGCCCGGCCTTTGGGAGGGATTGAACGACGGCACGATCGACATTGTCGCTACCGACCACGCCCCGCACCTCGCGGAAGAAAAGGAGGTTGGCTGGGAAGACGGCTGGCGCGCGCATACCGGTACGCCTTCAACCCAGTTCTATGTCTCGATGTTCCTTTCTGCGGCGCAGCAGGGAAAGATATCGTTGGAGCGCGCGGTCGAAGTCCTGTCGACGAAGCCTGCGGAATTGTTCAAGCTTGCGAATAAGGGGAGAATTGCAACGGGCTATCACGCCGACGTGGTACTGATCGATCCAGAGACTGAATATACCATCAGTAATGACGATGTACTTAGCCTGAGCGGCTGGAGCCCTTATGACGGGCGGGTGTTCAAGTGCAAACCCGTCCGGACGATCCTTCGCGGACAGACCATCTACAAAGACGGAAAGGTGGTAGGGTCGAAAGGGACCGGCCTGCAGGCCGTCGCTCGGGCTGAAACCCAATCGGCGGTATGAATATCATGAAGACTATACTGGACTACCTAAGCGGAGAGACGCGAACAGCGGCCTTGTCTCGCGCAGTGTTCTCGCTCGTTTCTGTGTTGATCATCTGGCAAATCCTCACTGCGACGATCGTGATGAACCGGATGCTGCTTGTGCCACCTGCTGAAGTCTTGGACGCATTTATTGGCGAAATCCGTAGCGGAGAGATGCGGCGGAACGCGTGGGCAACCTGCCTAGCGGTCGGCGTTTCTTTTCCTCTTTCGGTAATCGTCGGGGTGTTGATCGGGATGTTCCTGGCGTCCAGTCGCGCGCTTTCGCTGATCGGTGGCCCCATGCTGTCGGCTTTGAACTCGGTGCCGATCATTGCGCTGGCGCCGCTATTCATAGCGTGGCTGGGTCTTGGCTTTTCATCGAAATTTGTGTTGGTGATGCTGGTCGCGGTTTTCCCTGTCGTTGTCACGACGGAAGCCGGCCTGCGCGCCACGGACAAGAACCTGCTTGAAACGGCCCGGTCGTTCAACGCGACCCACATTCAGACCTTCACCACAGTCAGCCTGCCTTATGCTCTGCCATATATTGTCAGCGGAATCCGGGTGGCGTGGGCGCGGGCGCTTGTGGGCATCGTCGTTGCAGAGTTCTTCGGTTCGTTTGCCGGATTTGGCTATGCGGTGATGGCGGCCGGTCAGACCTTCGATACGGCAACGCTGCTGGCATATGTGATCGTGCTCGGCGCAATGGGGTTGATCGGGTCTATGATCTTTCAGTGGCTGGAAGAGCGCCTGGCGCCCTGGAGAAAAGAATGAACACACATCCCATCCTCGAGATTAATGGCGTTAGCAAGACCTTCGTGCGCCGCGACAAAACCGAAGTGGCGGCGCTACGTGACATCGACCTGTCGATCCCGAAAGGCGCGTTCGTTTCAATTGTGGGCGCAAGTGGCAGCGGAAAATCAACGCTGCTACGTATCATCGACGGGCTGCTCAGCGCAGACACAGGCAAAGTTCGGGTCAATGGGGCAGTTGTAACCAAACCCGGCAAGGACCGAGCCGTCGTTTTTCAGAACGATTCTCTGTTACCTTGGAAGACGGTCATCCAGAATGTCGCCTACGGGCTGACGTTAAGCGGCATGAAGTGGCGCGAAGCGTCCAAGATCGCCCAGGAATTCATCGATCTCGCTGGCCTCAAAGGCTTTGAAACCCATTTTCCGCACCAACTGTCTGGCGGAATGCGCCAGCGCGTCAACGTCGCTCGTGGTCTCGCAGTGGACCCGGAGATCATTCTTTTGGATGAGCCATTTGCTGCACTGGATTCTCAGACACGTGAGATCATGCAGACCGAGCTTTTGCGGATTTGGCAGCAAAGCGGCAAGACGGTCATCCTGATCACGCACCAGATTGACGAGGCCGTGTTTCTGTCGGACGAGGTTGTGGTATTCTCAGCGCGTCCCGGTACCGTCAGGCAGAAGATACCTATAGTACTTGCGCGGCCACGCAATCTTGATGTCAAGCGTTCGCCCGAATTCGTGCAATTTGTCGACAAGATATGGAAACTGATCGAAGAGGAAGTGCGGGCGGCGGCCGCGTCTTGAGGTTTTGCGTTTGCCTTGCCCGGACGGGCACTTTCAGATGCACTTCCGCGGCCAAGGCGGCAAGGCACACGGCTACGAAAAAGGTGACCAAATTCGGAAGCAGGTAGGAGGCAGTGATGCCTCTGAAAGATGAAACTTTCTTGATGCGGGAAAGTCGACCTCTTGCCCTGGCAGAGCGGAAAAACACTCCCGTTTTCACTACTTCAAAACAAGTTCTGGGAAAGAACTCAGTGCCTAAGGTTCAGCAACTGCGCCTTCCCTAAAAACACGATCGACACGTCTCTCAGCATGATTGAGATCGCTGCGATTGTCGGAGCCACCTAATCGCCCAAACCAGTGAACAGCCGCCGGGTCAGCGTCGATTGCGGCCAAGACGAGCAAGAGACCAATCTCGAGCTCTTCAAGCGATGTGATGAAGGAAAGTAGCCCTAGTCACCACGAAGCTGCGGATCTGTGGCAGAGCCACCGTCAGAAAAGCGGTCAGCCGCTTCTGCGCTCGTCAGATCGTCGACGTCTCGATCCCTGGTGCCCGGGTGACGCGCGTCCTTGACAACCTCGCGCCGCGGTTCGGGTTGCTCTGATCTCTCATCCTCGACAGTGGTCCTGAGGGGATCAGCCGGGCGCTGTGCGAGGTTCGAGCATTGGACGCCCGATTGCGGTTCATCGAACCGGGAAAACCGGTCCAGAACGCTTCCTGGGACCCTTCAATGGCAAGTTGCGGGACGAGGGCCTGACGTTGCACTGGTTCCGATTACGGTCCCATGCCGGGGAGGAGATCGGTCGGTGGCGCCTTCACTGCAACACCAAGCGCTCGCTCGGCGCTTGGCTGCCTGACCCAAAGAAGGCCCTGACCTTCCGTCGTCAGACACCTTGTGTTCTCCGCCCTGTCACTTGCCACTGAAAATAGCCCGGAATCTTCTGCTTCAACGCGGCCATGAGGCAGGGGGAAGGTCAAGTCGAGCAATGGCGCAGAAACAGTCCACATGGCCTCGACGCAGGCGCAAGACGCCTGCCACCTGTCGCGGCAAACAGAAACGGCCGCCGGGTTGGGCGGCCGTCTGAACTTCGTGCACCGGGGTCTTACCGGTTTTCGACATCCACGTAATCGCGCGCGGTGGCGCCGGTGTAAAGCTGACGCGGACGGCCGATTTTCATAGTCGGGTCCGAGATCATCTCTTTCCACTGGCTGACCCAGCCGACGGTGCGCGACACGGCGAAGATCGGCGTGAACATCGAGGTCGGAAAGCCCATCGCCTCGAGGATGATGCCGGAATAGAAATCCACGTTCGGGAACAGTTTCTTGTCCACGAAATACGGATCGTCCAGCGCCTGTTTTTCCAGCTCCTTGGCGACCTGCAGCGTGGGGTTGTTTTCCACACCCAGCAGATCAAGAACCTCATCGGCGGATTTCTTCATCACCTTGGCGCGCGGGTCGAAGTTCTTGTAGACGCGGTGGCCAAAGCCCATCAGGCGGAACGGGTCGTTCTTGTCCTTGGCGCGGGCGATGAATTCGGGGATCCGGTCAACGGTGCCGATCTCGCGCAGCATTTCCAGACAGGCCTGGTTGGCGCCGCCATGCGCAGGCCCCCACAGACAGGCGATGCCCGCCGCGATACAGGCAAACGGGTTGGCGCCCGAAGAAGACGCCAGGCGCACCGTCGAGGTCGAGGCGTTCTGCTCGTGATCGGCATGCAGGGTAAAGATCCGGTCCATCGCGCGGCTCAGGATCGGGTCCACCTGGTAATCCTCGGCCGGTACGGCAAAGCACATGCGCAGGAAGTTCGAGGCATAGTCCAGATCGTTGCGCGGATAGACCATGGGCTGGCCGACCGTGTACTTGTACGCCCAGGCGGCGATCGTCGGCATCTTGGCGATCAGGCGGATGGCGGCAACCTCGCGCTGCCAGGGATCGTTCACATCGGTGCTGTCGTGATAGAAGGCCGACATCGCGCCGACCACACCGACCATCACGGCCATCGGGTGGGCATCGCGGCGGAATCCGCGGAAGAAGTTGCCCATCTGTTCATGCACCATCGTGTGGCGCGTGACGCGGAACTCGAAATCCTCGAGCTGCGCGGCGGTCGGAAGCTCGCCGTAAAGCAGCAGATAACACACTTCGAGAAAATGGGATTTCTCGGCCAGCTGATCGATCGGGTAGCCCCGGTGCAGCAGCTCGCCCTTGTCGCCATCGATGAAGGTGATGGTGGATTCGCACGAAGAGGTCGAGGTGAAGCCGGGGTCGTGGGTAAAGACCCCGCCTTGGGCGTACAGCTTTGAAATATCGATAACATCAGGCCCGGCGGTGGGCGAATACATCGGCAGTTCAATGGTCTTGTCGCCGAAGCTCAGCGTTGCGGTCTTGGTGCTGTCAGGCATTCCTGTCCCTCTCTGAATAACCGGCACATCCCCTGTACCGGTCAGTGTGGCGTCGCGAAGAGCGGGAAATTCGCCCGCTCAGGGCTTGGTGTCAGCGATCCGGGCCAATGTCTCGTCCCGTCCGATGACAATCATCATATCGAATACGCTGGGAGAAACCGTACGTCCGGCAAGGGCCGCGCGCAATGGCTGAGCGAGCTTGCCGAGCTTCAGGTCATGGGCCTCGGCCACCTTGGCCACCGCCTCTTCCAGCGCGTCTCGCGTCCAGCTAGCATTTTGCAGATGCGGCGTCAATTCTGCCAGTATACCACGGGATACATTATCCAGAAGCTTCGCCGCTTTCTCATCCGGGATGAAGGGGCGCTCCGACAGTACAAAATGCGCCTTTTCAATAAGTTGCGGAAAGTTTCGGGTGCCGGATTTCAGGTGGGGCATGGCCCGCGCCAACCGATCTTTCTGGGCTGGCGTCAACGGTGCGGCGTCCGTGGCTTCCAGAAACTGCTCCAATTCGTGCAGCAGCGCGGCATCCTCGGCAACCGCGAAATGCTGGCCCGAAAGATTATCCAGCTTCTTGAAATCGAACCGGGCGGGAGACTTGCCGATTCCGTCGAATCCGAACCATTCCTTTGCCTGCTCGTCGGTGAAGAATTCATCGTCGCCATGGCTCCAGCCCAGCCGCGCCAGATAGTTGCGCATCGCCGCGGCCGGATAGCCCATGGCCTGATATTCCTCGACCCCCAGCGCCCCGTGGCGCTTCGACAGTTTCTTGCCGTCGGGGCCGTGGATCAGCGGAATATGGGCCCAGACCGGAACCGCCCAGCCCATCGCGTGATAGATCTGCATCTGACGCGCCGCGTTGGCCAGGTGGTCATCCCCCCGGATCACATGGGTCACGCCCATGTCATGGTCATCGACAACCACAGCCAGCATATAGGTGGGTGTGCCGTCCGAACGTAACAGAACCATGTCATCGAGCTGATCATTGCGCCATGTGACATCGCCCTGAACCTGATCGTGGATCACGGTCTCGCCATCGCGCGGCACCTTCAGCCGCACCACATGGGGCGCGTCCGGGTGGCTGTCGGGCGCTGCGTCACGCCAGGGCGAGCGGTAAAGGGTCGAGGTGCCGGCCGCTTTCGCCGCCTCGCGGAAGGCGGCGATTTCGTCCTGGGTGGCAAAGCACTTGTAGGCATGGCCCGCCGCCAGCATCGCCTGCGCCACCTCGGCATGGCGCCCGGCGCGTTCGAACTGGCTGATCGCGTCGCCGTCCCAGTCCAGCCCCAGCCAGGTCAGCCCTTTGAGGATCGCCGCCGTCGCCTCGGGGGTGGAGCGGGCGCGATCGGTATCTTCGATGCGCAGCAGGAACTTCCCGCCGCGCCCGCGCGCGTAAAGCCAGTTGAACAGCGCGGTGCGCGCGCCGCCGATATGCAGATAGCCCGTGGGCGACGGGGCAAAACGGGTGACGACCGGGGCCTCGGACATGGGGGCGTTAACCTTCTGGCAACCAAATGGGAGATAGTGTTGGCGCCTGATTAAGCAATCGGGCGGGGGAGAACAAGGCATGCGCGCCCTCGATGCCCTGGAGGCCCAGCGGGGCCATCTGTTCGGCTGGGTGCCGGTGATGCTGGCCGCCGGCATCGGCGGCTATTTCGCCCTGCCGCGGGAGCCTTCGGCGCTGCTCTGGGCGGCGCTTGGCGCGGGGGCCCTGCTGGCGGGGCTGGCCGTACGGCTCTCGGGGGAACGGCGGGCGCCGCTGTTTCTGGCGCTGGCGCTGACCTGCGCGGGCTCCCTGCTGGCCGGGGCGCGGGTGCATCTGGTGGCGGAGCCGGTGCTGACATACCGCTTTTACGGCGCGGTTCAGGGGCGCGTGGTCGGGATCGACCGGTCCGCCTCGGACGCGCCGCGCCTGACGCTGGACAGGGTGTGGATGGAACGGCACGCCCCGGATCGAACCCCGGCGCGCATCCGCGTTTCGCTGCATGGCGCGCAGGGGTTCATCGTGCCCGAGCCCGGGATGCTGGTGGCGCTGACGGCGCATCTTTCGCCCCCGCCCGCGCCGTCGGAACCCGGCGGGTTCAACTTTCAGCGCCGGGCGTGGTTCGAACGCCTCGGCGCGGTTGGCTATACAAGGACGCCGGTGCTGGCCATGGCCCCGGCGGAGGCGGGCCGGGGCGGGCTTTTGATCCACCGCGCGCGCATGGCGATTTCCGCCGCGATCCGCGCCCGGATGCCGGGGGATGAAGGCGCCTTTGCCGCCGCCATCCTGACCGGCGACCGCTCGGCGATGTCGGCGCCGATGCTGCAGGCGCTGCGCGACGCCAATCTGGCGCATCTTCTGGCGATTTCGGGGCTGCACATGGGGCTGTTGACCGGCTTCGTCTTCGCGGCGCTGCGCTACGGGTTGTCACTGATCCCGCCGCTGGCGCTGCGCCTGCCGGTCAAGAAGCTGGCGGCACTGATGGCGATCGTGGCGGCGGGCGTTTATCTGGCACTGTCGGGCGGCAATATCGCCACCCAGCGCGCCTTCATCATGGTGCTGGTGATGCTGCTGGCGGTGTTGTTCGACCGGCGGGCGCTGACCCTGCGCGCGGTGGCGATGGCGGCACTGATCGTGCTGGTGCTGCAACCCGAAAGCCTGACGGAGCCGGGGTTCCAGATGTCTTTCGCAGCCACCACGGCGCTGGTCGCGGTGTTCGGCGCGGCGCGCGACTGGCCCGAAACCCGGCCGCGCCCGCCAGGCTGGGCGCGTCCGGTGCTGGCGGTGTTCATCTCATCCGCCGTGGCCGGGGCGGCGACCGCGCCGATCGGGGCGGCGCATTTCAACCAGATCGCGCAATACGGGCTTCTGGCGAATGTCCTGACCGTGCCGCTGATGGGGGCGCTGGTGATTCCGGCGGCGGTTCTGGCGGCGGTGCTGGCGCCGTTCGGCCTGTCTTTCGTCGGGCTCGAGATCATGCGTCTGGGCATCATCTGGATCCTGGGGATGGCCGCGTTCGTGGCCGGGCTGGACGGGGCGACCTGGCCGGTCGTCACGCCGATGGCGCCGGTGCTGCCGCTGATGGCGGCGGGGATGCTGTGGCTGATCCTGTGGCAGGGGCGGGCGCGGCTGGCCGGGCTGCTGCCGGTTGTGGCGGCGCTGTTTCTGTGGGGCCAGACCGAACGGCCGGCGCTGCTGATTTCGGAAAGCGGGGCGCTGCTGGGGGTGATGGGCGAGGCCGGGCGCGCGCTGAACAAACCCACGGGCGAGGGGTTCGTGGCCCGAAGCTGGCTGGAAAACGATGGCGACGCCGCGTTGCAGGATGACGCCTTTGCCCGTTCCGGGTTCTCCGGGGAAAAGGGCATGATCCACGCCGAAATCTCCGGCCGCTCTTTCGTGCAACTGTCGGGACGAGGCTGGGCCGACAGGCTTGAACCGGCCTGCGCGCGGCGGGGCTGGGTCATCCTGGCCCGCAAGCTGGACGGCGCGCTGCCGAAGGGGTGTGTTTTCCTGGATCAGCGCGCCCTGGCCAGAACCGGCGCCATCGCGGTGTTCGAAGGGAAGGACGGGCCGATCCTGATCGGTGCGAAACATCGGGCGGGGCGCAGACCCTGGACCAGATGACGGCTCAGTAGCTGCGGATCAGACCGACCAGCCGCCCCTGCACCTCGACCTGATCTGAGGGCAGAACGCGGGTCTCATAGGCCGGGTTGGCTGCCTCCAGCGCGATCATGCTGCCCTTGCGGCGAAACCGCTTCAGCGTCGCCTCGTGCCCTTCGACAAGGGCCACCACGATCTCGCCATTCTCGGCGGTGGTCTGCTCCCGGATCACGACGACATCGCCGTCATTGATCCCTGCCTCGATCATCGAATCGCCCTTGACCTCCAGCGCATAGTGATGGCCGTGGCCCGACAGCATCGACCCCGGCACCGCGACGGTATGCGAGACTTCGCTGATCGCCTCGATCGGGGTGCCGGCGGCGATCCGGCCCATCACCGGCAGTTCCAGCGCATGGGCGGCTTCGACAGGCTGCGCAGCGGCCGGCGCGGGGGCGGGAGCGTCACCTTCGATCACGCGGGGGGTGAAACCTTTTTTCTCCATCGCCTCGGGCAGTTTGATGATCTCGATGGCGCGGGCGCGGTGCGCCAGCCGCCGGATGAAGCCACGCTCTTCCAGCGCGGTGATCAGACGGTGAATGCCGGATTTGGAGCGCAGGTCCAGCGCCTCTTTCATTTCGTCAAACGAAGGCGGAACGCCATCCCGTTGCAGGCGAGTGTTGATGAACTCCAGCAATTCCAATTGCTTGCGCGTCAGCATGGTCGGCTCCTCGGGCTGGTGCCCCCGGAACAAAACGGGGGCATCTTTGCCCGGTGTTCTACGCATGTTCCCGTTTTGTGTCAAGCCTTGCGCTTACAATGGCAGGTAGTCCACCGTTTCCCCGATCTCGCGCGCGCTGTCGCCGGGCGGCCGGATGATCAGCGCCCGCGCCTCGGACAGGATCGTCAGAAGCGCACTGTCCTGGCTGGCAAAAGGGGCAAGCGCGCCGTCGGTCAGCCGGGCGCGCATGTAATGCTCGCGCGGGCCGTTGGCGGCCAGCGGCGCGGCCAGCGGCGCGGACCGGCGCGGGGCAGGGGCCGCGCCCAGCCCCAGCAGCGCGCGGATCGCGGGCACCACGAAGACCGTGCCGCAGACCATCGCCGATACCGGATTACCCGGCAGGCCGATCATCGCCGCACCGCCCATCCGCCCGGCCATCAGCGGCTTGCCCGGCCGCATCGCCACTTTGTAGAACGCCTGCTCCATGCCCAGATCGGCGGCCACGGTGCCGACGATATCATGATCGCCCACCGAAGCGCCGCCGATGGTCAGGATCAGGTCGGCGCCCTCGGCCAGGCCGAACACGGTTTTCAGCGCGTCGGCATTGTCGCGCGCGATGGGCAGCATCCGCACCGCGGCGCCAGCCTCCTCTGCCATCGCCTTCAGGCCGAAGCCGTTCGAGGCGATGATCTGGTCGGGGCCCGGGTCTTCGCCGGGCATCACCAGCTCGTCGCCGGTGGCGATGATCGCCACCACCGGGCGCCGGCGCACCGGCACGCGCGCCACGTTCATCGCCGCCAGCAGCGCCAGATCGGCGGGGCGCAGGGGGCGGCGTGCGTCGAACGGGGCGCCTTCGGCGAAATCGGCGCCTTCCGGGCGGACATGAGAGCCCGAGCCCGCCTTGTGCCCGATGCTGATCAGATCGCCCTTGCGGGTCACATCTTCCTGCGGCACCACGCGGTCGGCCCCTTCGGGCACCGGCGCGCCGGTGAAGATGCGCACCGCCTGGCCCGGGCCGACCCGGCCGGCGAACCTGTGCCCGGCGGCGGCGGTTCCGATCACCTTGAACAGGGCGTCGGCCTCGACCTCGGTGGATTTCAGGGCATAGCCATCCATCGCCGAACAGGCGAAAGGCGGTTGGTTGCGGCGCGCCGCCACCGGGGCCGAGAGCACCCGGCCAGCGGCCTCGGCCAATGACACCTCTTCGCTGTCCAGCGGGGTCAGAAGGGCGAAAACCCGCGTCAGCGCCTCTTCGACCGAAATCATCACTGGGCCTCGTAGCGGCCTGATTTGCCGCCATCTTTCAGCTTCAGGCGGATGTCGGAAATGACCATGCTCTTCTCCACCGCCTTGACCATGTCATAAAGCGTCAGCGCGGCGGCGGACACGGCCGTCAGCGCCTCCATCTCGACCCCGGTCTGGCCGGTGGTTTTCACGGTCGCCTCGATCCGCACGCCGGGCAGGCTGTGGTCGGGCGTCAACTCCACCGCCACCTTGGTGATCGGCAGCGGGTGGCACAGCGGGATCAGCTCGGCTGCTTTCTTGGCGCCCATGATCCCGGCCAGCCGGGCAACGCCCAGAACATCGCCCTTCTTGGCGCGGCCTTGGGTAATCATGTCAAGCGTTTCGGGCATCATCTTCACGCAGCCTTCGGCCACGGCCACCCGCGATGTCACCGGCTTGTCGGAAACATCGACCATATGCGCGTCGCCCTTGGGGTCGAAATGCGTCAGCCCGGCCATCACAGTCCCCCCCTGGGATCGGGCGTGCCGCTCAGCAGCTGCCGCGTGGACTGGGCCACATCCGCCTGCCGCATCAGGCTTTCGCCGATCAGAAAACAGCGGGCGCCGTAGAGCGCCATCTCGGCCAGTTCCGCAGAGGTGTTGAGCCCGCTTTCGGCCACCACCATCCGCTCTTCGGGGATGCGCCGCGCCAGCGTGCGGGTTGTGTCAAGAGATGTCTCGAACGTATTGAGATTGCGGTTGTTTATGCCGATGAGGGGCGAGCGCAGCTTCAGCGCGCGTTCCAGCTCGGGCGCGTCATGCACCTCGATCAGCGCGTCCATGCCCCAGTCGCGCGCGGCGCTTTCCAGTTCGGCCGCCTGGCCGTCTTCGACGCTGGCCATGATGATCAGGATGCAATCGGCGCCAAGCGCGCGCGCCTCGGCCACCTGATAGGGATCGTACATGAAATCCTTGCGCAGACAGGGCAGGTGGCAGGCCGCCCGTGCCGCGGTCAGAAATTCCTTCGCCCCCTGGAACGACGGCGTGTCAGTCAGCACCGACAGGCAGGTCGCGCCGCTGGATTCATAGGCGCGGGCCAGCGCGGGCGGGTCGAAATCGGGGCGGATCAACCCCTTGGAGGGGCTCGCCTTCTTGATCTCGGCGATCAGGCCATAGCCGGTCAGAGACGCCTTGTGCAGCGCGTCGGCGAAGCCGCGCACCGGCGGGGCCTCCTTGGCGGCGGCCTCGACGTCGGCCAGCGGGCGCGCGGCCTTGTCGGCGGCGACCTCTTCCAGCTTGTAGGCCTTGATCTTGTCCAGAATGGTGCTCATTGGAATCGTTTATCCCTGTTCATCGGTATGGGCAATCCGCGACACGCAGATGGCGGCTCAATCTTCTTCGTCCCGCATCGCGGCGGTCACACGGGCCATCAGGGAAAGAAAGCGCGCGCGTTCCTCCGGCGTCAGCGGCGCCAGCGCGGCTTCGTTCTGGGCGCTCGCGGCCTCGGTCGCCGGCCCTTGCAGGGCGCGGGCCCTGTCTGTCAGCCAGATCTGCTGGGCGCGGCCGTCCTGCGGGTGGGGCCGGCGCAGGATCAGCCCGTCCCGCTCCATCCGGGTCAGGGTGTTGGCCATCGTCGCCTGCTCCACGTCCAGCCGCGCCACAAGCTCTTTCTGGGTCAGCCCGTCTTCGGCCCACAGTTCCAGCAGGGTCATGAACTGCGCGGGCGCCAGCCCCAGCGGGCCGACGCGCCGTTGCAGGCCCCGGGCAAAAAGCCGGGCCATGTGGTTGGCCAGATAGCCGGCAGAGGTGGATTTTTCGAAGCTCATGCCGTGGTCATAGCGTTTGAATAGCATGCTTTGCAATGTTATATAGTTGGCTATGTAGATTCGCAGGAGGATGCAATGACCCGTCTTACCAAACTGTTCACGGCGCTGTTTCTGGGCGCCCCGGCGCTGGCCAGTGCCGATGTCACGCTGATCAATGTTTTCGAGGTGCCGCAAGGCAGAGAGGAGGCCGCCATCACCGCCTGGGAGGCCGCGCGGGATTTTCTGCGGCAGGAGCCCGGCTATATCTCGACCGAACTGCACCGTTCATTGTCGCCCGATGCGCGGTTCCGCCTGATCAACGTGGCGAAATGGCAAAGCCCCGCGGCCTTCGAGGCGGCGATCGGCCGGATGCAGGCGGCGGAGGTTTTTCCCAGGATCGAGGGGCTTGTTTCGACCCCTGCGCTCTATTCCGTGATCCGCGCGGACTGAGGCGGCGCGGCTTACGCGGCCTCGGTGGTGATATGCGCAAGGCCCCTGACCTTGGCCAGCGCCGCGCCGCTGTCGATGCTTTCGGCCGCCATTTCAACACCTTCGGGCAGGGTGCTCACCCTGTCCGCGACCATCAGCGCGGCGGCGGCGTTCAGAAGAACCGCATCGCGATAGGCCGATTTCGCGCCGTCCAGAAGCGCGCGGAAGGCGTGGCCGTTTTCTTCGGGCGTGCCACCCAGAAGCGCCTCGAACGGATGCACCGGCAGGCCGGCCTGTTCGGGATGCAGCTCGCGCTCCGTCACCTCGCCATCCTCCAGCGCCGCGACCCAGGACAGGCCCGCGATCGAAAGCTCGTCCGTGCCGTCGCCGCCATGTACCAGCCAGGCTTTTTCCGACCCGAGCTCACGCAGGGTTTCGGCCATCGGGCGGATCAGCGCGCGGGAAAAGGCGCCGGTCAGCTGGCGTTTGACCCCGGCAGGGTTGGTCAGCGGGCCGAGGATGTTGAAGATCGTTCGCGTGCCCAGCTCGATCCGGGTCGGCATCACGTGTTTCATCGCCGGGTGGTGGATCGGCGCCATCATGAAGGCGATGCCGTTTTCGGCCAGCGCCCGTTCCACCACATCGGGCCCGACCATCACGTCGATGCCCATCTGCCCCAGCGCATCCGCGGCGCCGGATTTGGAGGACAGATTGCGGTTGCCATGCTTGGCCACGGGCACGCCCGCGCCCGCCACCACAAAGGCCGTGGCGGTGGAAATGTTCAGCGTGCCCTTGCCGTCGCCGCCGGTGCCGACGATATCGATCGCGCCCTCGGGCGCCTTCACCGGCGTGCATTTCGCGCGCATCACGGCGGCGGCGGCGGCGAATTCCTCGACCGTTTCGCCACGGGTGCGCAGCGCCATCAGCAGGCCGCCGATCTGGCTGGGCGTCGCTTCACCCTCGAACAGGATGGCAAAGGCGGCCTCGGCCTCGGCGCGGGTCAGGGCGCGGTCGGCGGCGGCGCCGATCAGGGGTTTCAGCGCGTCGCTCATGCGGGAACCTTCAGCATATCCAGGAAATTCTTCAACAGCTTGTGGCCATGTTCGGATGCGATGCTTTCGGGGTGGAACTGCACCCCGTGAATCGGCAGCTCGCGGTGGCGCAGCCCCATGATCATGCCATCCTCGAGCCAGGCGTTGATCCGCAGGCAATCGGGCAGGCTCTCGCGTTCCACGATCAGCGAGTGATAGCGCGTCGCCGCGAAGGGCGAGGGCAGGCCGGCGAACAGGCCGGTGCCGTCATGGTGCATCTGCCCCAACTTGCCATGCACGATCTCGCCCGCGCGCACCACCTTGCCGCCGAACGCCTCGCCGATCGCCTGATGGCCCAGACAGACACCCATGAGTGGCGTCCGGGTTTCCGCCGCGGCCTGCACCAGCGCCAGGCAGATGCCCGCCTGAGACGGGTCGCAGGGGCCGGGCGACAGCAGAATCGCCGTGGGGTTCAGCGCCATCGCCTGCTGCACATCCAGCGCGTCATTGCGCCGGACCATGACATCCGCGCCCAGCTCTCCCAGATAGTGGACGAGGTTGTAGGTGAAACTGTCATAGTTATCGATCAGCAGCAGCATGATCCCGCCTTCTTGAATTAGGGGTGAATACGGCGCAAGGTCGGGCTATACATGTTCAGAGCCGCAGGCTGGGGTCAAGGGCATGCGGTGCTGGGGAAGACCTGAAAATATCAGGCGGAATGGACGGAGGCGAGCGCGATGAAGGGCGTTTTGGGCGGGCTCATCTGGGGCGTGGTGGCCGTGGTGCTGGCGTTGATTGTGTTTTCCGCAGTCATGCCGCCGCCGCAAAAGGGGCCTGTGCGCGAACTGGCCGTGCCCGCGCCGCAGGTGGAAACGCCCGTGGCGCCGCAGCCCAGCCTGGGCGACGCGGCCCTGCCTGACGCCGCCCCCGCCGCGCCCGAGCCGCTGGCCGAACCTCTTGCCGAAGCGGCGCCGGCGCCGGGCGGTATCGATCTTCCGCCCGGATCGGAATTCAACCGCCCCGCGCCCGAAGGCGCGGCCATCCTGCCCGGCACCGATGATCCGTCGCTGCCCGAAGCGGCGCCCTCTGTCGCCTTTCCCGCGAATGGCGACATGACCGCGCCGCCCGTGCCCGATACCGAACCCGCCGGCGCGCCCGAAACCGGCGGCGAAACCCCCGAGACGCTTAATGCGCCCGAGATCGCCGAGGTCAACCCGGCGCTGCCCGTGACGGGCGAGCAGCCGGTGCTGCCCAGCCCCGGCGCGGCCAGCCCGGTCACGCCCAGTTCCGAGATGCAGCCGGTGGCGCCGGTCACGCCGCCCACGCCGGAACCCGCGCCCGAAGACGTCGCCGTGGCGCAAGAGCCCGCGCCCGCCACCGACCCCGCGCCGCAGCCGGCCCCCGAGCCTGAGGCCGCGGCCGAACCCGAACCGGCACCCGAACCTGCCGCGCCGCAGCCCGAGGCCGAAGCCGAAACCCCCGCCGCCGAAGCCGCGCCGGAGGCCTCGCCGCTCGTGCCCGGCACCGAACCGCCGGGCGCGCTGCGCGTGCCCGTGCCGGGGCGGCAGATCACCATGCCCGAGGTGCGCACCGGCCGTCTGCCCTCTGTGGGCGACGATGCCGCCGCCCCGTCAGAGGCCGCAAGGCTCGGCGCGCTTGCCCGCTATGCCGCGCCGTTCGAGGCGGCGGACGGCAACCCGTTGTTTTCGGTCATCCTGATCGACGCGGGCGAACGCGGGCTCGACCGCGCCACGCTGACCACTTTCACCTTCCCGGTGACCTTCGCCGTGGATGCCGCGCGCGCCGACGCGGCCGAGGCGATGCGCGCCTATCGCGCGGCCGGGTTCGAGGTTGTGCTGATCGCCTCGGGCCTGCCCGAGGGCGCCACGCCGCAGGATCTGGAAGTGACGCTGTCATCCTATCTGGCACGGGTGCCGGAAACGGTGGCGGTGATGGATGCCGAAACCGGCGGGTTTCAATCCAACCGCCCGCTGCTGCGCCAGTTGATGGCGATCCTGAAGGAAAGCGGCCACGGGCTCGTCACCTATGACCGGGGCCTGAACACCGCCGGGCAGATCGCCACGGCGGCCGGCATTCCTTCGACCCTGATCTTCCGGTCGCTGGATTCCGAGCGGGAGTCGGTGCCCACCATCCGCCGCTATCTTGACCGCGCCGCGTTCAAGGCCGGGCAGGACGGGCAGGTGGTGATGATCGGCCATACCTACCCCAACACCGTCACCGCGCTGTTTTCGTGGGCGCTGGAGGATAAGGACAACAGCGTGACGCTGGCCCCCGTGTCGGCCATCCTGCGGGGGCGGTAAGCCCGATCAGCGATCGAACACGCCGAAGCCTTCAAGCGCATCGGCAAAGGCGGCGGTGAAGGCCGGTTTGTCGGCGGCATCGATATGCGATCCGTCCGGCTGCGCGAAGCCGCGCAGCGCCGGGGCGTCCTCGTAATGCAGGCTGGGGCCGGGCAGGGCCCGCGCCAGACTGTCCCAATACTCGGCCCGGGGCGCGAAACCCTCTTCGACGTCGCGCAGCGCGCCGCTGCTGGGCAGGCGCATCAGCACCACCTCGCCGCCGCGCGCGCGGAATTTCCCGACAAGCGCCGCGAACTCGGCCACGATGCGTTCCCACTCGGCCGCGCCGGGCATGGCCTTGCCCGCGAAGTCCTCACGGGTTGACTCAACGCGCCGTTTCCGAAGCGCCGCGCGGTCGGCATGTTCGAACATCAGCGCCTGTTCGCGGTCCGGCGCGGTGGTCAGGTAGAGCGGGCGGCGGAAGGGAACCCCGTGCAGCACGAGGCTGCTCAGAACGGAGCGCAGGCCGTAATGCGGATGGCTGAACACGAAACGCGCGGCAACGGCGTTTTCCAGCCGCGTGTCCAGCGCGCGTGCCCAGTTCCAGTGATCGGCGTGGTAATCGACGAACCGTTCCTTCAACGCATCCCGGCCCAGACCGGGCACCAGCCAGGGCGAAACCATCGACAGCACGATGGTGCCGCGGAATTCGGTGTTCTCGACGATATCCTCGAACATCCGGAACGGCGCGCCGCCGGATACGGCCAGTTGATGCACCCGGCCACCGCTGCGCTGCCGCAGCTCGTCCAGCGCGATGTTGGTCTGCATCCGCGACGCCCCCATCAGCAGGATCGAATCCGTGGCCTTGTCAGCCGCGACCCCGTCGCGCGCAAGCGCCCAAAGTTCGCGCGTGTTCTGCAGGCTGGGCTGGGCGCCGCGGGCGCGCAGCCCGTGATCGACCACGATCAGCAGACAGCCCGTCAGAAGCGCCGCCAGCGTCACCATCGACAGCGCGTTCAGCTGGGCCCAGGCAAGGCTGCGCCTAGAACTGGAAATAGATGAACGCATCACTGTCCCCCTCGATCATGATGATGGCCGACATCATGCCGACCAGCAAAAACAGTTGCAAAGAGGCCGGAACCGCGGCGATGGCCTGTTCGAACCGGCGTTTGCGCAGGGCGGTGTGAAAGGCCAGCGTCGCCGCTGTAAGCGCCAGCACGATCAGGATATCGCCGGACCCGACGTGAAACGGCGTCTGGGTGGGCGCGAAGAAGCTGCGTGCCAGATCGGTGGCCTGGGCCAGATCGCGAGACCGGAACAGGATGCCGGAAAAGGCGAACAGTGCGAAGGTCAGCCCGCCCAGCAGCACCTGGATCGCGGTGACGCTCCAGACATGCCAGTGGCCGATCAGTTTCTTCAGCATGGTCTCGATGCTCAGCACCGCGCCGTTGAAGGCACCCCAGACCACAAAGGTCCAGGATGCGCCGTGCCACAGGCCGATCAGCGTCATGGTGATCATCTGGGTGCGGATCGTGTTCCACAGCGACCGGTCGGTCGTGCTGCGGACATTGGCGTAGAGGTAATCGCGAAACCAGCTCGACATGGAGATATGCCAGCGCTGCCACAGATCGGCATAGCCGATGGCGGCATAGGGCGCGCGAAAGTTTTGCGGCAGCTCGAACCCCAGGCAACGGGCGATGCCGATCGCCACCAGCGAATAGCCCGCGAAATCGCACAGGATCTGGATCACGAAGGCCAACAGGCCGATCACCACCGTGCCCGGCGGCAGGGTGCCGGATTGCGCGAAGATCCTGTCGGCGATCGGCGCGGTCAGGCCATCGGCGATGACCACCTTCTCGAACAGCCCGATGACGACGAGGATCAGGCCCCAGCCAAAGCTTTCGGCCGTTACCACCGGCGGGGCGATCAGTTGCGGCATGAACTTGCGCGCCCGCACGATGGGCCCGGCCACGAGCTGCGGGAAGAAGGTGACGAAGAGCGCGAAATCCAGGAAGGAGTCCGACGGTTTCAGCCGCCCCTTGTAGATATCGAGCGAATAGCTGAGCGTCTGAAAGGTGTAGAAGGAAATCCCGACCGGCAGCAGAATGCTCCAGGGCATCGGCTCATAGGCGATGCCGAAACGGGCGGCCAGGGCGATGCTGTTTTCCAGCAGGAAGTTGCCGTATTTGAAATAGGTCAGCACGCCCAGGTTCGCGACGAGGCTGAGCCCCAGGTAAAGCTTCTTGGCCATGTCCGAGCGGGCGCGGTAGATGCCCTTGGCCGCGAAGAAATCGACGATCGTCGAGAAGATGATCAGCAGAAGATAGGGCGCGTTCCAGGCGGCGTAGAAGATATAGCTCATCACCAGCAGGAACAGCTTGCGCCATTTCCAGCCCGCGCCGGTGAAATACAGCGCAAAGACGATCAGCGCGAACAGCGCGAAAATATGATTGTTGAAAAGAATAGTCCGACCCCCACGGAATTTTATGCAACAGGAATGAAACGCCAGAAGATATTGGCGTGGTTATGGCAATGAAAGGCGGTTTTTGTGCGGAAGGAGGAACAGCACGCGCGGGTGTGCTTCTTCCGGCGCGGTGCCCGCATCACTGCATCTTCAGCGCTCCGAAAAGCCCGGCGTCTTCGGCCGCGCGGCGGATCGCCTTGGATTTGTTGACGCTTTCCTGAAATTCGGCCTCCGGGTCGCTGTCATAGACAACGCCGCCGCCGGCCTGAATATAGAGCGTTTCGTCCTTCAGAACGGCGGTGCGCAGGGCGATGCACATGTCCATGTCGCCATTGGCCGCGAAATAGCCCACGCCGCCGCCATAGACGCCGCGCTTTTCCGGCTCCAGCTCATCGATGATCTGCATCGCGCGCACCTTGGGCGCGCCCGATACGGTGCCGGCGGGCAGCCCGGCCAGCAGGGCCGACAGCGCATCCTCGCCCTCGGCGATCTCGCCCACCACGTTGGATACGATGTGCATCACATGGCTGTAGCGTTCGATGATGAATTCCTCGGTCGGGCGCACGGTGCCGATCTTCGCCACCCGGCCCACATCGTTGCGCCCCAGATCCAGCAGCATCAGATGTTCGGCCAGCTCCTTCTTGTCGGCCAGCAGATCGGCCTCCAGCGCGCGATCCTCTTCCGGCGTGGCGCCACGGGGGCGGGTGCCGGCGATGGGACGGATCGTAACCTCATCCTCGCGCAGCCGCACAAGGATTTCCGGGCTGGCGCCGATCACCTGGAACCCGCCGAAATTGAAGAAGAACATGAAGGGAGAGGGGTTGGTGCGCCGCAGGCTGCGGTAAAGCGCGAAGGGCGGCAGCTTGAATTCCTGGCTCCAGCGCTGCGCCGGAACCACCTGAAAGATATCGCCGGCGCGGATGTAATCCCTGGCCTTCTCCACCGCGGCCATATAGCCCTCTTTGGTGAAGTTCGAGGTCAGCGCGCCCACCGGCGCGGCTTCGCCCAGATCGCGGGTGGCGGCGGGAACCGAGCGTTCCAGCTCTCGCACCGCGTCCATCACCCGTTCGGCGGCCTGCGCATAGGCGGCGCGCGCCGACAGGCCCGACCCGACCCAGACGGGCGAGACCACGGTCACCTCGCCCTTCACCCCGTCCAGCACTGCCACCACCGAAGGGCGCAGCAGCACCGCATCGGGCAGGCCGAGCGGATCGGGGTTCACGTCGGGCAGGTGTTCGACCAGCCGGATCATGTCATAGCCCAGATAGCCGTACAGCCCGGCCGCGATCGGCGGCAGATCCTCGGGCATGTCGATGCGGCTTTCGCCGATCAGGGCGCGCAGCGTGTCGAGCGGATGGCCCGGCAGCGGCGTGAAGGCATCCGCATCGAACCGGGCCTGCCGATTGATCCGGCTGATCTCTCCGTGGCACTGCCAGATCAGGTCGGGTTTCATGCCGACCACGGAATAGCGTCCGCGCACCTCTCCGCCGGTGACGGATTCCAGCATGAAGCTGTCCTTGCGCGCCTCGGCCAGCTTCAGCATCAGGCTGACGGGGGTATCCAGATCGGCTGCCAGCCGGGCATAGACCACCTGATTGCGGCCTGCGTCATATCCGGCCTCGAAGGCCTCGAATGCGGGGATCAAAGCTGCCATGCCGGCCTCACGGAAACTGAGCGTGAACGGCGTTGATCGCCGCCTGGTCGAGGGTCAGCCCCGCCGCATCCAGCAGGGACTGGGAGAAGTAGATGAACATATCTTCGCCGATGCCCTGCGCCGCCTGCGTTTCGAGCGCGGAGAGCAAGAGCCGGTCTGTCGCGTCATCCTCGGCGGGCGGCAGGATATCGTCAAGCCGCAGCAGATAGACGCCGCCGGCGCTTTCGACCACCTGGCTTTGCCCCTTTTCAAGGGCGAACACCGTCTCCGACAGATCCTGAGGGGTGACGCCGCCGCGGGTGACGGCATCGGCCGTCTCGACGGTCAGCCCGAAGCTCTCTGGCGCATCGCCCGCATCCAGAAGCGTCTTCAGCCCTTCGGCCTTTTCCACCAGCAGGCGCCGGGTTTCGCCTTGCTGCCAACCCTCGATGGCGGCGGCGCGCACCTCGTCCAGCGGGCGCAGGCGGGCCGGGGTTATCTCATCCAGCCGCAGCGCGAAAATGCCGCCATCCTCCAGCTGGATCACTTCGGGGAAATCGCCGCTCTGGACCGCGTCCGCCGCCGCGCGGAACGCGTCATAGCCCGCGATCGCCTCGTCATCCTGGCCGCCGGCATAGTCGATCCGGCCCAGCGTCATCTCCGTTTCGTCGGCCAGCTCTTCCAGCGTGGCGCCGGCGGCAAGCCTGTCGTCGATATCGGTGATGCTGTCAGAGATGATGCGCCGGGCGCGGTCCAGCGCCAGTTCGCTTTCCAGATCGTCGCGCGCGTCTTCGAACGGGGTTTCCTGCGCGGCGATGATCGCGTTCATCCGGATCAGCGCGGGGCCCAGATCGGTATCGACGGGGCCGATGACGCCGGGGGCCTCCAGCGCGAATACCGCATCGCCCGCCGCGCCCAGTGCGGCGCGGGTCACATCGCCCAGATCAATATCGCTCAGCTCCAGCCCGCGTTCGGCGACGAGGGTTTCGAAATCCGCCTCGCCGCTGTCGAGCCGCGCCTTTGCGGTCCGTGCCTCTTCCTCGGTGGGATAGATCAGCCGTTCCACCAGCCGCCGCTCGGGCTGCATGAATTCGTCGATCCGGGCCTGGTAGAGCGCGCGCAGCGCGTCTTCGTCCGGCGCGATGCTGTCGATCAGCATGTCGGGCGTGAGCCACGCATAGGTCAGCGCCTTGGTTTCGGGCGCGGTGAAAGCCTCGGCATTTGCGTCGTAATAGGTTTGCAGCGCGGCCTCGTCGGGCGTGCCAACCGGCACCTCCAGATCCTGCGGCGTCAGCTCGATCATCGTGTAGCTGCGGCGCGCGCCGATGAAATCGAGCAGAACCTTGCCATAGGTTTCGGGCAGGGTGTTGCCGCCCAGCACGGCGGCCTGCAGCAGCGAGCGCGCGGTCTCGCGCCGGATCTGCTCTTCGAAGGCGGCTTCGGTCAGGCCGTTCTGTTGCAGGGTGAAGCGATAGGCCTCACGGTCGAACGTGCCATCGAGCCCCTGAAACGCGGCATAGCCCAGCACCTGGTCGCGCACCTGCGCATCGCCGACGGAGAGGCCGAGCCGGCTGACCTCATTGTCCAGCGTGGCCGATGTGACGGCCCTGCCGCGCGCACGGGCCACAAGGCCGAACGCCTCTGCCTGGGCGACGCTTACCGGCGCGCCGGTCTGGGTTTCGGCGGTGCGCAGCTCGCGCTGCAATTCGCGGGCGTAATCGTCGATCGGGATCGGGGTATCGCCGACCTTGCCGATGCTTTGCACCGAGCCGCCGAAATTGCTGACGCCGAACCCGCCCAGCCCGACGATCAGCAGCAGCAGAATGATCCAGACCAGGATATTGCCGGTTTTCTTGCCCGCGCTCATGGCGATCCGCCCTTTATTGCCGAAATTCTGTCGTGGCTGTGTAAGCGGAAGGCAAAGGCGCCGCAAGCGTCATGGCGTGAAAGCGGCCAGCCTGTCGTAAAGGGCGGCGATGCCGGCCCTGTCGATATTGGCGAAGGCGACGCGCAACTGCCGCGCGCCGGCGGCATCGCCCGCGGGGGTGAACATGGTGCCGGGCAGCAGCAGCACACCGGCCCCCGCCACCAGCCGCTGCGCGAGCCGGTCGGAGGGCAGGGCGAAGGGATGCTCGAAATAGGCGAAATAGGCGCCGACGCCCAGCAGCCGCCAACCGGCCAGACGCGGCGCGCCCGCCTCGATCGCGGCGCGCCGGTCAAGGATCTCGGCACGCTCGCCCGCCAGCCACTGGCCCAGATTCTCCATTCCCCACAGCGCCGCGCGCTGGCCGATCTGGTTGGGGCAGATGGTGACGGTATCAATGAACTTCTCCACCTGCGCCAGCCGCGCGTCAGAGGCCACCATAGCCCCCACCCGATGCCCGGTCAGCCGGTAGGCCTTGGAGAAGGAGTAGAGATGGATCAGCGTATCGGCCCAGTCGGGATCGGTGAAAAGCGCATGTGGCGCGCCGCTGCGGCTGTCGAAATCGCGGTAGGTTTCATCCACGATCAGCGCCAGCCCGCGCGTCTTCGCCAGTTCGTAAAAGGCGGCGAGCGTTTCGGCGGGATACTCCACGCCGCCCGGATTGTTGGGCGTGACCAGCACGATGGCCTTGGTGCGCGGCGTGATCAGCGCGGCGGCGGCCTGCGGATCGGGGATCAGCCCGTCGCCGGTGGCCAGCGGCACGACGCCGATGCCGTTCATGTCGAGCCACATTTTATGGTTGAAATACCAGGGTGTTGGCAGGATCACCTCATCCCCGGCGGCGGCCAGCGTCGCCAGCGCCGCGCAAAAGGCCTGATTGCAGCCAGAGGTGATGGCGACCTGCCCGGATGCGATCTGCCCGCCATAGGCGCCCGACCAGTCGGCGGCGATCTTCTCGCGCAGGGCCGGCAGGCCCAGAACCGGGCCGTAGAGATGCGCCTCGGGTATGTTCAGCGCCACATCGGCGATGGCTTCGCGCAGCGCGCGCGGCGGCGGATCCACCGGGGCGGCTTGGCTGACGTTCAGCAGCGGCCGGTCGGCCCGAAAGGTGACCCCGTCAAGCCAGCGCCGCGCCTCCATCACCGGGGGCGGAAAGGTGGCGGCCATGTTCGGGTTCAGGGGCAGGGGCATCTGGCGCAATATCCTCGGGCTGTGGGCGGGGCGCGGGCCCCGCGCCGCCCATCTAGGACGGGATCTGCCCCCGCATCAACCGATACTCGCGCCAGATCAGCGTGATCACCACCATGTCGAACAGCGTCAGCACGATCATCATCGGCGATTGCGTGGCCACATAGCGGTGAATCTGGGTGGCGATGAACCCCGTCAGCACCACGATCGAGGCCGGATAGGCCCAACGCCACCGCGCCGCCAGCCCGCCGACCATGGCCAGTTTCAGCGCGCCATGGGCCGCCAGATAAAAGGCCAGAAACGCCCCCGCCGGATCGGTGACCCCCTGCGCCTGCGCCACGAGCCAGCCCGCGACCGCCCCCGACGGATCGCGCGCCAGCACCGTGCGGGTCAGCCAGTCGGCCAATGCGAGGATCCCGCCGGAAGGCACGAAATGCAGGCCGATCCCGGCCGTGATCTCTGCCAGCGCCATCAGCCCCTTGAGCAGCAGGCTGGCCTCGAAGGCCTCGTGCAGCAGCCATTGGCGAAGCCGTCCGGCGGGGGGATGCGGCAGCATTGGCGCGGCCTCAGTCTCTGGCCCGATATGGCTCTACATATTGCAGGGCCATGTCCCAGGGGAAAAAGATCCACGTGTCCTGGCTGACCTCGGTGATATAAGTATCGACAAGAGGGCGCCCCTGCGGCTTGGCATAGACCGTCGCGAAATGCGCCTTGGGGTAGAGCTTGCGGACCAGTTCCAGCGTCTTGCCGCTGTCCACCAGATCATCGATCACCAGAATGCCGGTGCCGTCGCCTACCGTGGCCGGGTCCGGCGCCTTGAGCACGACCGCGTCCATCTGCTCCTGATGGTTGTAGGATTTGACCGAGATCGTATCGATCACCCGCACATCCAGCTCGCGGGCGATGATCATCGCCGGGGCCATGCCACCCCGCGTGATGGCGACGATGGCGCGCCAGGCGCCGTTGTCCGGCCCGCGCCCGTCAAGCCGCCAGGCCAGCGCCCGGCTGTCACGGTGGATCTGATCCCAGCTTATGTGAAAGCCTTTTTCATGGGGCAGGCGGTCGCTCATCGTTCAACTGTCCTTGCCGTTGCGGCCGGTGACAGCGGCGATATCGGGCGCATCCACGGCCTTCATGCCGACAATGTGATAGCCCGCATCCACATGCAGGTTCTCGCCCGTCACCCCGGACCCGAGATCGGACAGCAGGTAGACGGCGGATTTGCCGACCTCATCCTGCGTGACATTCCGACGCAGGGGCGAATTCAACTCGTTCCATTTCAGGATATAGCGGAAATCGCCGATGCCGCTGGCGGCCAGGGTCTTGATCGGCCCGGCGGAGATCGCGTTCACGCGGATGTCCTTCTTGCCCAGATCCTCGGCCAGGTATTTCACCGATGCCTCCAACGCTGCCTTGGCAATACCCATTACATTATAATGCGGCATAACCTGTTCCGCACCATAATACGTCAGCGTCAGGCACGATCCGCCTTCGGTCATCAGTTTTTCGGCCCGGCGCACCACGGCGGTGAAGGAATAGACGGAAATATCCATCGTCATCATGAAGTTGTCGCGGCTGGTATCGACATACCGCCCGCGCAATTCATTCTTGTCGGAAAAGCCGATGGCGTGAACGATGAAATCCAGCTTGTCCCATTCCGCCTCGATCCCGGCGAACAGCCGGTCGACAGAGCCTTCGTCGCTGACGTCGCATTCCAGCACCAGCGAAGATCCGACCTGCTCGGCCAGCGGGACGACGCGCTTCTTGAGCTGTTCGCCCTGATAGGAAAACGCCAGTTCGGCGCCATGATCGGCACAGGCCCGCGCGATTCCCCAGGCAATGGACTTGTCGTTCGCAAGACCCATAATGAGCCCGCGTTTGCCTTCCAGGAGTTTTGATGACATTTGCCGCCCCTCGACATCCCTATTTTAAGTGCCCGACCTTTAGGGCAAACCGGGGGGGCCATCAAGGGTATCAGGACGCAGCGTCGCAGTTGACCGGATGGTCAAGAATGGTTATCTGCGCGCTTTCTCGAAGGAGAGGCCCATGACTGACCGTAGCGGTATATTCGCAGCCGACGATCCCTTCGCCCTGACCCGGTCATGGCTGGCCGAGGCGGAAAAGAGCGAAATCAACGACCCCAACGCGATCGCGCTGGCGACGGTCGATACGAATGGTATGCCGAATATACGAATGGTTCTGTTGAAAGACATCGAGGACGATGCTTTCGTCTTTTACACCAACTACGAAAGTACCAAAGCCGGTGAAATCGAGACCGCCGGAAAGGCAGCGTTTGTGCTACACTGGAAATCACTGCGTCGACAGATCCGGGTGCGCGGTCTTGCCGAAAGGGAAGACGGGCCCAAGGCCGATGCCTATTTCGCCTCTCGCTCGCCGAAAAGCCGGCTGGGGGCCTGGGCCTCGCGCCAATCTCAACCACTCAAGTCACGGGCCTCGCTGATGGCCGAGGTGGCCCGGGTTGCGGCGCAGCGGGGACTGGCCACGGAACGACCGCCTTTCTGGGGCGGCTACCGGGTGCGACCACTGGAAATCGAGTTCTGGGCCGACGGCGATTTCCGGTTGCACGACCGCTTTCGCTGGCGGCGTGAAACCGTGCTGGATGCATGGCAGATACAGAGGCTGAGCCCATGACATTCACGCATCGTGAATGACAAACCTATGGAAAGAATGTGAATTTTGATTGCAGTCTGCGACGGGTCTGTCACAACAGAACAAGTCGCGTACAGTGCCGTATATGTGAAAAAGAACGATGAACGATATGGATGAAAATGCTCTGCGGACGGTGACCGGCCGGGTGAAGTGGTTCGACCCTACCAAGGGCTTCGGTTTTGTTGTTGCCGACGAGGGCGGCCCCGACATCCTTTTGCATGCCAATGTGCTGCGCAATTTCGGACAAAGTTCTGTTGCGGATTCCGCGGGGGTCGAGATCCGCGTTCAGGAAACCGAGCGCGGGATGCAGGCGGTCCAGGTGTTGCGGATCGACCCGCCCGAGGCCACGGAACACGCGCCGCTCGAAGATCTCGCCGAAGCTGATTCCGACGCGCTCTCCTCCGCGCCGTTGGAGCCGGCGCGGGTGAAATGGTTCGACAAGGGCAAGGGATTCGGTTTCGCCAATGTTTTCGGAAAAAGCGACGATGTCTTCGTTCACATCGAAGTGTTGCGCAGATCGGGACTGGCGGATCTGCAACCCGGAGAGGCGGTCTGCCTGCGTGTCGTCGAAGGCAAGCGCGGCAGAATGGCAACGATGGTGGGCTCATGGGAAAGCGCGATCAGCAACGGCAACACACCGGATGGCGACGACGCCTGAGCGCGCTTCTGGCGCTGCTCGCGGTCATCGCCGCGACGCCGCTGGCGGCGGCCTGCACCGATGGGGCTGTCGACCTGAGGGGCGGCTGGGGGCAGGCGCGCTTCACGGTCGAGCTTGCCGATGATCCGGCAGAACGCAGCCGGGGCCTGATGTTCCGCGAGACGCTGCCGGCGAGCCACGGCATGCTGTTCGTCTATGACCATCCCCAGCACGCCGTCTTCTGGATGAAGAACACGCTGATCCCGCTGGACATGCTTTTTGTCGACACGCAGGGGCGGGTGCGCCGGATCCACGAAAACGCCATCCCGCATGACACCACCCAGATCGACGGCGGGCCCGGCGTTCTGGCGGTGCTGGAGATCAATGGTGGCCTGTCGCGGCGGCTCGGGATCACTGAAGGCAGCGTTCTGCGCCATCCCGCCTTCGGCCCGGGCGCGGCCTGGCCCTGCGACGCGCCTTAGCTCTTTTCATTCCCGCGACACGCGGCTATTGAAGCGCCTGATCGGGGCGTAGCGCAGCCTGGTAGCGCGACGGTTTTGGGTACCGTAGGTCGCAAGTTCGAATCTTGCCGTCCCGACCACCTCCCAACAGATTGAACGCACGCACCGCGCAGGGCCCTGTACCGGCCTGAAGCGATCTGTCAGCTTTTCCCGCTAAGCCTGCATGTGGTGGCCGATTTTCTTTTGCTTACAAAATATGCGTGCCGTGCCTGTCACACGAATGAATCATTCCGGTGCCACGCAGGTGCATGGCGCCGCCGCCCGGTCAATGAAAAAATCTGGCATTTAGTTCAAACTTTTCCGTTGACCCGGCCCTCCAATCTACGCCACCTTGTGTTGGCCGGTGGACGCAACACAACATTTTGTGTCCGACGCGGGAACGGGACAAAACCACATGATACTCCCCGGATTGGGCGGGGGCCGACGCGGCGAGACGATGCGCCGCGCCGGGCGGGATTTGTCTGCGCGACCGCCGTGGCGATGGATTGGCTTGGGCGCAACGGTTCGCCTGACGCCTGCGGGACGACAAAAAAATGCGACGGGGCAGACCATAAAATGAAAATCGAACGCAATTTCACCAAAACGGATACCGGGGCCTACGGCGAACTGGAGTTTACCAGCACGGTTTCCGAAATCCGCAACCCGGACGGAACCGTCGTGTTCTGCCTGGACAATGTAGAAGTGCCCGCGGGCTGGAGCCAGGTGGCCTCCGACGTGATCGCGCAGAAGTACTTCCGCAAGGCCGGCGTGCCCGCGCGGCTGAAGAAGGTGCGGGAAAAGGACGTGCCGGAATTCCTGTGGCGCTCCGTTCCGGATGAGGCCGCGCTGGCCGACCTGCCCGAAGACGAACGCTTCGGCGGCGAAACCTCGGCCAAGCAGGTGTTCGACCGTCTGGCCGGGGCCTGGGCCTATTGGGGTTGGAAGGGCGGCTATTTCACCACCGAGGCCGACGCCAGTGCCTATTACGACGAGATGCGCTATATGCTGGCCACCCAGCGCGCCGCGCCCAACAGCCCGCAATGGTTCAACACCGGCCTGCACTGGGCCTATGGCATCGACGGGCCGGGGCAGGGCCACTATTACGTGGATTACAAGACCGGCAAGCTGACGCGCTCCAAATCCGCTTATGAGCATCCGCAGCCGCATGCCTGCTTCATCCAGTCGGTCAAGGACGATCTGGTCAGCGATGGCGGCATCATGGATCTGTGGGTGCGCGAGGCGCGGCTGTTCAAATACGGCTCGGGCACCGGCACCAACTTCTCCAGCCTGCGGGCCGAGGGCGAAAAGCTTTCGGGCGGCGGCAAGTCCAGCGGCCTGATGGGGTTCCTGCGGATCGGCGACCGGGCGGCGGGCGCGATCAAGTCGGGCGGCACCACGCGGCGCGCGGCCAAGATGGTGATCTGCGACGCCGACCACCCCGATATCGAGGAATTCATCAACTGGAAGGTCAAGGAAGAGCAGAAGGTCGCCTCTCTCGTGGCCGGCTCCAAGATGCACGAAGAGCATCTGAACAAGATTTTCGCGGCGATCGGCACCTGGGATGGCAAGGCGGAAGATGCCTATGATCCCAAGGTCAACCCGGCGCTGAAGGCGGCCATCCGCTCTGCCAAAAAGATCGCGATCCCCGAGGCTTACGTGAAGCGGGTGCTGGATTACGCGAAGCAGGGCTATGCCAGCATCGAGTTTCCGACCTACGATACCGATTGGGATTCCGAGGCCTACAGCTCCGTCTCCGGCCAGAACTCCAACAACTCCGTCCGGGTGACCGACGCCTTCCTGAAGGCTGTCGAGAACGACGACGACTGGGAACTGATCCGCCGTACCGACGGCAAGGTCTCCAAGACCATCAAGGCCCGCGATCTGTGGGAACAGATCGGCCACGCCGCCTGGTCCTGCGCCGATCCGGGCATCCAGTATCACGACACGGTCAACGCCTGGCACACCTGCCCCGAAGACGGTGCGATCCGCGGCTCCAACCCGTGCTCGGAATACATGTTTCTGGATGATACCGCCTGCAACCTGGCCTCGATGAACCTGCTGACCTTCTACAAGGATGGCGCGTTCCAGGCCGAGGATTACATGCACGCCTCGCGGCTGTGGACCCTGACGCTGGAAATCAGCGTGATGATGGCGCAGTTCCCGTCGAAGGAAATCGCGCAGCTTTCCTATGATTTCCGCACGCTGGGGCTGGGCTATGCCAATATCGGCGGGCTGCTGATGAATATGGGCTATGGCTATGACAGCCCCGAGGGGCGCGCGCTTGGCGGTGCCCTCACCGCGATCATGACCGGCGTCGCCTATGCCACCTCGGCCGAGATCGCCAGCGAGCTGGGCGCATTCCCGGGCCATGCCCGCAACGCCGAGCATATGCTGCGGGTGATCCGCAACCACCGCACCGCAGCCTATGGCAAGACCTCGGGCTACGAGGGGCTGGCGGTAAAGCCGGTGGCGCTGGATCACGCCAACTGCCCCGACGCGCGGCTGGTCGAGTTGGCCAAGAGCGCCTGGGACGAGGCGCTGGCGCTGGGGGAAAAGCACGGCTACCGCAATGCGCAGACCAGCGTCATCGCGCCGACCGGCACCATCGGCCTGGTGATGGATTGCGACACCACCGGCATCGAGCCCGACTTCGCGCTGGTGAAGTTCAAGAAGCTGGCCGGAGGCGGCTATTTCAAGATCATCAACCATTCGGTGCCCGCGGCGCTTGAAAAGCTCGGCTACGGATCGGCCCAGATCGAAGAGATCGTCGGCTATGCCGTCGGCCACGGCTCGCTCGGCAACTGCCCGGCGATCAACACCACCTCGCTGATCGGGCATGGCTTCGGCGCCAATGAACTGGAGAAGATCGAGGCGGCGCTGCCCTCGGCCTTCGACATCCGGTTCGTGTTCAACCAGTGGACCTTGGGCGAGGCGTTCTGCACCGGCACGCTGGGCATTCCCGCCGAAAAGCTCAACGATCCCACCTTCGATCTGCTGCGCCACCTGGGCTTCACCAGGGCCGATATCGAGGCCGCGAATGATCATGTCTGCGGAACCATGACGCTGGAAGGCGCGCCGCATCTGGACCCGGCGCATTACCACATCTTCGATTGCGCCAACCCCTGCGGCAAGAAGGGCAAGCGTTTCCTCTCGGTCGACAGCCACATCCACATGATGGCGGCGGCGCAGAGCTTCATCTCGGGGGCGATCTCCAAGACGATCAACATGCCCAATGACGCCACGATCGAGGATTGTCAGAAAGCCTATGAGCTTTCGTGGTCGCTGGGGGTGAAGGCCAACGCGCTCTATCGCGACGGTTCGAAACTGTCGCAGCCGCTGGCCTCGGCGCTGGTCGAGGATGACGAAGAGGCCGAAGAGGTACTCGCCAACGGTACCGCGCATGAAAAGGCCCAGGTGCTGGCCGAGAAGATCATCGAGAAAGTGGTGATCAAGGAGGTTGCGCGCGGCCGCGAAAAGCTGCCCGAGCGGCGCAAGGGCTATACCCAGAAGGCCATCGTCGGCGGGCACAAGGTTTACCTGCGCACCGGCGAATACAAGGACGGCGCGCTGGGGGAAATCTTCATCGACATGCACAAGGAAGGTGCCGGCTTCCGCGCGATGATGAACAACTTCGCCATCGCCGTGTCGGTCGGTCTGCAATACGGCGTGCCGCTGGAAGAGTTCGTCGATGCCTTCACCTTCACCAAGTTCGAACCGGCGGGCATGGTGCAGGGCAATGACAGCATCAAGAACGCGACCTCGATCCTGGATTACATCTTCCGCGAACTGGCGGTGTCCTACCTCGACCGCACCGATCTGGCCCATGTCAAGCCGGAGGGCGCCAGCTTTGACGATATCGGCCGGGGCGAGGAAGAGGGCGTGTCCAACATCAAGGAGATGTCGGAAAGCGCCGCGTCGAAATCGCTCGAGGTGCTGAAGCAGATCAGTTCCACCGGCTATCTGCGCAAGCGGATGCCGCAGGAACTGGTGGTGCTGCAGGGCGGCGGCATGGGGGCCACCGCGCTGGACAGTTCGGCCGATCCGGTGGCCACGCTGCAGACGCTGGTGCCCGCCGTCGGGCAGACCGCGACGGGGCTGGCCTCCGGCACGGTCAGCATGGACGCGCGGGCCAAGGCAAAGATGCAGGGCTATGAGGGCGACCCCTGCGGCGATTGCGGCAACTACACGCTGGTGCGCAACGGCACCTGCATGAAATGCAACACCTGCGGCGGAACGTCGGGGTGTAGCTGAGGAATTGAGGGTTGGGGATCAGCGTTGGCGCGCTGATCCCCGGCTCTTCCCGCACTAGCCTAGCACGCTGCGGGAGAAACCAGTTTGGCCCTTTTTGGGGCCATGACAAAAGGAAAGACATGGACGGAACTTGGGATCAATAGCGTGCTGACTTACGCACAGGTTTGCCACCAACTAATGCTCGCGACCTGTGGATAACAACAGAAAGCTAAAAATAAATGGTTCACGAATATGAATTAACTCGCCCTGTCCTTGAGGCCTTAAATGAGAGCTTGCTCGGTGAGCTTTCAACCACCGATCTGCGCAGAGAAATTAAGGCGCGGATTGCATTGGATGCATCGGATTATGAGCCTTTGAAAAACCGCCCAGATTGTCGAATTGATCAGGTGGTAAGGAATATCAAAAGCCACAAAAAAGCCCTGGAAACCCTTTTGCCGAGGGTCTCTTGGAGGAGATCCCTCGCGGATTTCGGATCACCAAGTATGGGCGGGCGTTTTTACATAGAAGTTGAGTTCCGGGGCGGGTGCGCTCGCCCCTGACGCAGATCGGGCCGCAGGCAGAAACCGGGCGGTACATAGAATGAGCCTGATCAGCGAAACTGGGGTGCCTTCGGGCGCCCCTTTCTTTTTGTGCGGTGCGGCACTGTACGCGGCCATCCCGCGAATAAGGAATTTTTCCCTGTTGCCGGCGGGCTGCAAGCGCCCGTGCGCGAGCACATATGGCGAGGGACGGCGCCGTGCCGTTTGAAAATCTGAATTCTGGAGTCTTCAGATATGAAACTGAAAATCACGATCCTTACCGCCACGCTGGCGCTTTCCGGGGCGGCCCTCGCGGCCGGCGACTTCGCCGCGTTCGATAGCGATGGCGACGGCAAGCTTTCGATGGAGGAAATGCTGGTCGCTTACCCCGACCTGACCGAAGAGGAGTTTGCCGGGATCGACACGGATGGCGACGGCTTTCTGAACGAGGGCGAGGTTGCCGCCGCCGAAGAGGGTGGCGAGCTGCCGATGTCGGAATGACCGCCCGCCCGTGATCGCGAAACGCCCCGGTCGCAGGATCGGGGCGTCTTGTTTTCAGCCTGTCATTTCTGTGCGCGGATGAAGGTGCCGTTGTTCAGGTCTTCCATTGCCTGGATCAGTTCGGCGCGGGTGTTCATCACGATCGGGCCGTGCCAGGCCACCGGCTCCTGCAGCGGGCGGCCGCTGACCAGCAGAAAGCGGATCCCCTCGGGCCCGGCCTGCACCGTCACCTCATCGCCGCTGTCGAACCGGACGAGCGTGCGGTTGCCGGTTCTGTCGTGGATATTCAGCTCCTCGCCCATGAATTCCTTCTCGACCCGCACGCCCTCGGGGGCCGAGGCATCCCGGAACGAACCCTCGCCGGCGAAGACATAGGCAAAGGTGTTGGCGTAGGTATCGACGGGCAGGCTCTTGCGGGTGTTGGGTGGCACCGACACATCCAGATACATCGGCTCCGCCGCGATTCCGTCGACCGGGCCGGATTTGCCCCAGAACCTGCCGGTGATGATCTTCACCCGCGTTCCGTCATCGTCGATGATCTCGGGGATGTCGCTGCCCTGAATGTCCTGATAGCGCGGCGCGGTCATTTTCAGCCGCGACGGCAGGTTGGCCCAAAGCTGAAAGCCGTGCATCTGCCCGGCCTTGTTTCCCTTGGGCATCTCCTGATGCAGGATGCCCGACCCGGCGGTCATCCATTGCACCGAGCCGGGGCCGAGCAGCCCCCTGTTGCCCAGCGAGTCGCCATGCTCGACCGTGCCTTCCAGAACATAGGTGATGGTTTCGATCCCACGGTGCGGATGCCAGGGGAAACCCTTGGAATAGAGCCGGGGGTCATCGTTGCGGAAATCGTCCAGCAGCAGGAACGGATCACTGTCGGACGGATCGCCGAAGCCGAAGACCCGGTGCAGATGCACGCCCGCGCCTTCGGTCGCCGGGATGGCCCTGGTCTGGGATTTGATCGGGCGGAATGTCATCGTCTTTCTCCTGTCTCTTTGCAGGGAATATGGCGTTTTGCATCCGTCAGCGCGACTGGAGCCGGCAAACACGGTCTGTGCGCGGTTGCAGGGTCGTCAGGCGGCGCGGTCGTCGAACAGGGTGGTGACGGGGGCATTCTCGGGCAGGTCCACCGCCGCGCGCAGCCGGGCGCGGGCGCGCGACAGGCGCGAGGTGACAGTGCCCAGCGGCAGCCCTGTCTGCCGGGCCAGATCGGCATAGTCCGCGCCTGTCGTCGCCAGCAGGCGCAGTAGTTCGGCCTGGGCCGGGGGCAGGGCGGCGATGGCCTGCATCACCTCGCGCAGGGCCAGCCGGCCGGGCGCCTCGGCCGGCTGGGCGGGCAGGGCGGTATCGTCATCCCCCAGGGTCACGTCGCTGTCGCGGTGGCGGGTGCGGCGATGGGCGTTGCGCAGCGTCGTCATCAGATAGGGGCGCAGCGTCTGGATATCCTCGCCCGCCGCGATGCGCGCCCAGACACATAGCAGCGCCTCTTGCGCCAGATCGTCGGCAGTGTCGCGATTGCGTGTCAGAACCCGTGCCAGATGCCGCAGCTCGGGGATCAGCGCGGTAAGGTCATCTCCGGAATCGGTCATCCTTGCCCTCCATTCGCGGATGCCCGCTATTGGGCGCGCAGTGAAACGCATAGGCAAGGCCGGGGGTTTCCGCCGATCGGCCGCACCCGGCCGTTTGGGCGGCTTTCAGCGCGCCGCGCGGGCGGGTTTCGGCGAACCGTCGCGGATGCTGGGGCGCCGCGGCGGGGCAGGGGATGGAAACCGCCGGCACGCGCTCTTGTCTGGTGAGGGCGGCAATCTTGCCGTCGCTCACAACCGAAACTCAGGAGAGTTATGACATGAAACCGATGATCTTGACCGTTGCGGCAACCCTTGGCCTTGCCGGGGCCGCCTTTGCGCAGGCCGATTTCACCAGCATGGACGCAGACAACGACGGGATGCTGTCGATGACCGAAATGCTGGTGGCCCTTCCGACGCTGACGGAAGACGGGTTCGTGGCCATGGATACGGACGAAGACGGAATGATCAGCCAGGAAGAGCTGAGCGCGGCCGAGCAGGCCGGCCTGCTGCCGATGTCGAGCGAAGGCTGACACGGGCAGAATGCGGCGCCCCGGTTCACACCGGGGCGTCGTCGTTTCAGGTGCCGCGCGCCAGCGCCGCGACGCCGGTGCGGGCCACCTCGATCAGGCCCAGCGGCCGCATCAGATCGGCAAAGGCATCGATTTTCTGCGGCATGCCGGTCATTTCGAAGACAAAGCTTTCCAACGTGCTGTCGACCACATTGGCGCGGAAGATCTCGGCCAGACGCAACGCCTCGATCCGTTTGTCGCCTTGACCAGCCACCTTGAACAGCGCCAGTTCGCGTTCCACCGAAGGGCCTTCGACCGTCAGATCATGCACCTCATGCACGGGCACGATGCGGCCAAGCTGTGCCTTGATCTGTTCGATCACCTGCGGCGTGCCCTTGGTGACGATGGTGATGCGCGACAGGTGGCCCAGATGATCGACCTCGGCCACGGTCAGGCTCTCGATGTTATAGCCACGGCCCGAGAACAAGCCGATGACACGGGCCAGCACCCCGGCCTCGTTATCCACGATCACCGCGAGCGTGTGGCTTTCGATCACCTCGGCATTGGGATCGCGCAGATCATATGCGGAGTGTTTCGAAAGACCTTTTTTCAGACGTAGAGCAGACATTTGAAGACCTTTCCTAAACCATCACCGCGCCCTTGGCGCCGATTGCATCCTGCGTGTCGGCACCGCCCAGCAGCATTTCGTTATGGGGCGCGCCCGAGGGGATCATCGGGAAGCAGTTTTCGTGTTTTTCCACCAGACAGTCGAAAATCACCGGCCCGTCATGGTTGATCATCTCCATGATCGCGTCATCCAGATCGGCCGGATCATGGCACTGAATGCCCTTGGCGCCGAAGGCCTCTGCCAGTTTCACGAAATCGGGCAGCGATTCCGACCAGGAATGCGAATAGCGCTCGCCATGCAGCAGCTCTTGCCACTGGCGCACCATGCCCAGCCGTTCGTTGTTCAGGATGAACTGCTTGACCGGCAGGTTGAACTGCATCGCGGTGCCCATTTCCTGCATGTTCATCAGCCACGAGGCTTCGCCCGCCACGTTGATCACCAGCGCGTCGCGATGCGCCATCTGCACCCCGATGGAGGCCGGAAAGCCATAGCCCATCGTGCCCAGCCCGCCCGAGGTCATCCAGCGCTTGGGCGCGTCGAAATGCAGGAACTGCGCCGCCCACATCTGATGCTGGCCGACCTCGGTGGTGATATAGCGGTCGTGATCCTTGGTCAGCGCCTGCAGCCGCTGCAGCGCGTATTGCGGCTTGATGGTCTTGGAAGAGGGGGCATAGGCCAGGCAATCCACCTTCTTCCAATCCTCGATCTTCGCCCACCATTTCGCCAGCCCGTCCCTGTTCACCTTGCGGCCGCGCGATTTCCAGATGCGCAGCAGGTCTTCCAGAACATGGGCAATGTCGCCGAGGATCGGCAGATCCACATGGATCACCTTGTTGATCGACGACGGGTCGATATCGACATGGGCTTTCATCGAGTTGGGGCTGAAATCGGCCAGCCGCCCGGTGATCCGGTCGTCGAACCGGGCGCCCAGGTTGATCATCAGGTCGCAGCCATGCATCGCCAGGTTGGCCTCATAGAGGCCATGCATCCCCAGCATCCCCAGCCATTTGTCGCCCGAGGCCGGATAGGCGCCCAGCCCCATCAGGGTGGAAGTGATGGGAAAGCCCGTCGCCTCGACCAGCTCATGCAGCAACTGGGTGGCCGCGTCGCCCGAATTGATGACGCCGCCGCCAGTATAGAAGATCGGGCGCCTGGCCTGTTCCATCGCTTCGACGAGGCGGGTGATCATCTCGATATCGCCCTTCACCTGCGGCTTGTAATGCCCCATCTCGGAGCGGCGCGGATCGGTATAGCTGCCCGAGGCGAATTGAACATCCTTGGGAATGTCGATCAGAACCGGGCCGGGGCGGCCGGTGGTGGCAACGTGAAACGCCTTGTGGATGGTTTCCGACAGGCGATCAGTGTCTTTCACCAGCCAGTTATGCTTGGTGCAGGGGCGGGTGATGCCCACGGTATCGGCTTCCTGAAAGGCATCGGTGCCGATCATGAAGGTCGGTACCTGGCCGGTCAGAACCACGATCGGGATGGAATCCATCAGTGCGTCGGTCAACCCGGTGACGGCATTGGTGGCGCCCGGGCCCGAGGTCACCAGCACAACGCCGGGCTTGCCGGTCGAGCGTGCGTATCCTTCGGCGGCGTGAACCGCGGCCTGTTCGTGGCGCACCAGAATGTGCCGGATCTCGTTTTGCTGGAAGATCTCGTCATAAATCGGAAGCACGGCGCCGCCGGGGTAGCCAAACACCACCTCGACCCCCTGATCCCTCAGGGCTTCAACCACCATCCTCGCGCCGGTCATCGACTTGGTCATCTCTCTCTCCGTGCTTCGCGTCTGCGCCAACAAAAAAGCCCCCGGTGTGAACGGGGGCGCATGGGGTAACCTTCTGGTGTCCGTTACCGGCCCATGCGCCTTTCTTCTACGAGTACAAGAATGTCAGCCATTCCCGGGGATCCTTCGTTTGCGTGCGCGGGGACATTAGGAGCGGGGCGCAGGGCCGTCAACCGCCAAAATCATGAGTTTTGTGTCGTGTGGCCAGAAAAAACTTTCCAATTATTGCGCACCTGACCGAAAATGCGACATATGCGGATTTTCCAACGGTGAAATGAAAATTTTCCGGGGCGGCATCTAGGTTATGGTTTTTTTTCCCGGAAACTGCAGATAGTTTCGCCGCACCATAAAGTGATCTGCCCGCCATAGGGTGGGCGAAATTTTTCGGGAGGAGAGACCAAATGGATCGTCGTTCTTTTTTGCGCACGTCCGCACTTGGCGGCAGCGCGGCCGCCGCATCGACACTGGCCGCACCGGCCTATGCCCAGGGCAAGCGCACGCTGACCATGGTCACGACCTGGGGCCGCGGCCTGGCCGGCGTGCATGACGCCGCACAGCGCTGCGCCGACACCGTCACCGCGATGAGCGATGGCGCGCTGACGGTCGAAGTCAAGGCGGCGGGTGAGCTTGTGGGCGCCTTCGAGGTGTTCGACGCCGTATCGTCGGGCCAGGCCGACATGTACCACGGGGTGGATTACTATTTCCTTGGCCAGCATCCGGCCTTTTCGTTCTTCTCGGCCATTCCCTTCGGGATGACGGCGCAGGAGCTGAACAACTGGTACTACCATCAGGGCGGCCAGCAGTTGCAGGATCAGCTGACCGAGATCTTCGGCCTCAAGACCTTCCTCGCCGGCAACACCGGCCCGCAATCGGGTGGCTGGTTCCGCAAGGAGATCAACGGCCCCGAGGATTTCCAGGGCCTCAAGTTCCGGATGCCGGGCCAGGGCGGCGAGGTGCTGGCCAAGCTGGGCGCGAGTGTGCAGAACCTGCCGGGCGGCGAAGTGTATCAGGCGCTGGCCTCCGGCGCGATCGACGGCACCGAGTGGATCGGCCCCTGGGCGGATGAAAAGGCCGGCTTCCAGGAGATCACCAAGTTCTATTACACCGCCGGTTTCCACGAGCCGGGGCCGGGTCTTTCGCTGGCCACCAACCGCGAGGTCTACGACTCACTGAGCCCGGCGCTTCAGTCGGTCATCGAAAACGCGGCCATGTCGACCAACGCCTGGAGCCTGTCGCAGTTCATGGCGAACAACGCCTCGGCGCTTCAGCGTCTGCAGGCGGGCGGCGTCAAGGTGCTCGAGTTCCCCGATAGCGTCTGGGATGCCTTCGGAAGCGCCGCGATGGAAGTTGTCGCTGCGAACCTGAACGACGATCTGTACAAGGAAATCCACGACAGCTACATGGCGTCGATGAGGAATTCCTCGCAGTGGATCAGCCGTTCGGAAGGCGCCTATTCCACGCAGCGCAACCGCATTCTGGGTTAAGCCCTGCAGCTTTGAAACGAATGCGCTCTCCGGTCCGGGTCCGGGCCGGGGGGCGCCCTGTGTAACACGCGCCGAAATGCACGGACGGGCAGACGGGGGGCCGCTTGGAGCTATCTGAAAAACAGGCAATCATGCGCATCGTCTACTACGGTGGCTCGGTTGAATTCTTCACGGTCGTCTTCGTGCTGTTTCTGGCGCTGACGGCGCTGGGGCTGTGGCGCCGCACCATCATGTGGGGCACCGTGCGGGTGCTCGAGGGGTTTGCCAACGGGATTGGCCGGTTCTTTGCCTGGGCGGGCCTGCTGATGGTGCTTCAGCAGATCGTCATCGTCTTTCTGCAGCGCATCTTTCGTGTTTCCGAAATCTCTTTCGGCCCGATGGGCATGGCTTTCACCAAGGATCTGTCCTGGTGGTCGGAGGAGCTGAAGCTTTACAACGCTATGATCGTGGCGCTCTGCGTCACCTACACATTCGTGCAGGGCGGGCATGTGCGGGTGGATCTGGTCTATTCCGCCGTCTCCCACCGCACCAAGCGGATCATCGACATGGCCGGCTCGCTGATCTTCATGATGCCGGTGGCGGTGCTGACTTGGATGTATGCCTGGTATTTCCTGTGGCGCCACCTGATCACGCCCAAGCCTTCGGCCTCCGACACGCTGGACAAGCTGATGCTGAAGGCCCGCGCGGTGCGCTGGAACGTCGAGACCATCGGCTTTTCGCCGAGCGGGTTCAACGCCTATTTCGTGTTCAAAATCCTGCTTCTGGCCTATTGCGGGCTGGTGTTCCTGCAGGCCATCGCCTTCTTCTACCGCTCCTATCTGGAACTGGTGGAGGGAGAGCCGAGCGAGGGGAAATACCTCGATAAAGACACCCTCGGCGCGGGTGAAGAAGCCTATGAAGGCACACACTGATAGGGGCGGGATAAATGCTATTCGGACTTGACGGCGTCGAGATCGGCCTGATCATCGTCTTTCTTTGCCTCTTCGGGGCCATTCTTTCGGGCTTTCCGGTGGCCTTCGCCATCGCCGGGGCCGGGGTCATCTCTTTCGCGATCATCGCCGGGCTGGACAGTGCCGGGCTGCTGATCCATCAGGCGGTCGATACCGGATCGGCGGCGTATAACGCGCTGATCGCCAAAGGTTTGCATCCCGATGCCATATCGGTGTTCCGATACCCCGATCTGCCGCGCTATGACACGCCGCTGTTCCCGCAGGGCTGGGAAGTGGCGATGGACCGCAACATCAGCTTTGTCGTCAACCGGATGAACGAACGGGTGCTGGCCGGGCAGGGCATCGAGACGCTGCTGGCGGTGCTGATGTTCGTGATGATGGGCATCACGCTGGAACGCTCAAAGATCGCCAACGAACTGCTGACGACCATGGCGCGCGTGTTTGGCCCGCTGCCGGGCGGGCTGGCGGTTTCGGTGGTGGTGGTGGGCGCGTTCCTCGCGGCCTCTACCGGCATTGTCGGCGCTACCGTGGTGACGATGGGTCTTCTCAGCCTGCCCACCATGCTGCGCAACAAATATTCGCCCGAGCTTGCCACCGGCGTCATCGCCGCGTCGGGCACGCTGGGGCAGATCATTCCGCCCTCGATCGTGATCGTTCTGCTGGGCACGCTGGCGGGCGATCTTTATTCCGCCGCGCAGGAAAACCGGGCGCAGCTTGCCGGCTGTTCCGACGCGCTGACCTATCTGGGCGAAGCGGCGGTGGTCTCTGTGGGCACGCTGTTTCAGGCGGCGATCCTGCCCGGCATCATGCTGGCCTTCCTCTATGGCGCTTTTGCCTTCGTCTATGCGCTCGTGAAGCCCCACAAGGCGCCGCCCGTGGCGTTCGGGGCCCGTTCCGGCGAAGCGGTGACCCGCCGCGAGACACTGACATGGTTCCTGTTCGTTCCGCTTGCGATGATCGGCGGCGCGGTTCTGGCGGGGTATCTGAACATCGCCGGCAGCCAGAGCATCACCGTCGACAGCTATTCCGACAGTTCCCCGGCGGCGGTTCTGCGCACCAACGTGTCGGATCAGTGCCGCGAGTCGATGATCGAACTCCACGGGCAGGAGAAATGGGATCTCGCCGTTGCCCAGCAACAGGCGATCGAGGCCGCGGGCGGCGCCGTCGCCAGCAAGAAGCTGACCGAACAGGAAATCGCCGGCGCGCGCGCCGACAAGATTGCCGCCGCCCCGGTGATTTCAAGCGGCATCCTGACGGCCTTCGTGCTTCTGGCGCTGGTGCTGAGTGCCGCGCGGGGCGTTTCGCCCTCTTCCGATCCGCGGCCGCTGTTGATCGGCGCGGCCGGCGTTGCCCTGGCGCTGGTGGTGGATGCGCTGTTCATCACCCCGCTGAGCTCGCCGGGCCAGACCTATATGCGGCTGGCGATTCCGCTGGCGATGACGCTTTACGGCTGCCGCTATGCCATGGGGCTTTTGGGCCGGAACGAATTGCTGCGGGTGGTGTTTCCGCCGCTGCTTCTGATCGTGGCGGTGCTCGGCTCCATTCTGGGCGGCATCACCAACCCGACCCCGGCCGCCGCGCTCGGCGCGGGCGGCGCGATCATGCTGGCCGCCTTCCGCAAGTTGCAGGAAGAGAACAAGAGCGGCCGGCTCATCCTGTGGGCGGCGCTGGCGATCGTGATCATGATCCTGGCGGGAACGGATTTCGACCTGCGGATCAACCGCGCCGATGTGCCGTTCGAAGACTGGGTGGCCTTCATCATCGCCCAGGGCGCCTATCACTTCGCGATGTTCGGCATTCTCTACGGATGCTGGGTGCTGTGGCGCTCTGCGGTGCTGCCGCCGATCGTGCGCGAGACGGCAAAGGTGACCTCGATGGTCTTCACCATCCTGATCGGCTCGCAGCTGCTGAACCTCGTGGTGATCTCCTTTGGCGGCGAGCATTATATCCAGCAATTCCTGCGCAGCTTCGACAATGAACTGACGGTGTTCCTGATCGTGATGCTGGTGCTGTTCCTGCTGGGCTTCGTGCTCGATTTCCTGGAGATCATCTATATCGTGATCCCGATCGTGGGGCCGGTGATCTATGGCGGCACGTTCGATCCGAAGTGGGTGACGATCATGATCGCGGTCAACCTGCAGACCTCGTTCCTGACGCCGCCCTTCGGTTTCGCGCTGTTCTATCTGCGCGGGGTCGCCCCGGCCGAGGTGTCGACCGGCCAGATCTATCGCGGCATCATACCCTTCGTGCTGATCCAGATGGCGGGGCTGGCGATCCTGTGGTTCTTCCCGGCCATCGTCACCATCGTGCCGAACCTGCTGCCGAACTGACCCAAAGAAAAGCCCGCCCTTTTGGGGCGGGTTTGCATCTTTGCTGTCACGGCTCCGCCATCGCGGGCCCGCTGCTCAGCGGCGGGTCGGGCGACCGTCGGGCAGGGTGATACGCGCCACCTGTTCGGCGATCGGCGCCACCGAAAGCGGATGGGTCTCAGAGCTGTGATCAGCCGGGTCGCCTATATCCTGCCACACCCCGTTCTTGTAGATTTCCAGCGCCGAGAAATTGGCCTTGTAGCCCATCTTCGGGCTGCCCGGCACCCAGTAGCCCAGATAGACATAAGGCAGCCCCGCGGCGCGCGCGATCTCCAGATGGTCGAGGATGACATAGGTGCCAAGGCTGCGCGCCGCCATCTCCGGATCGTAGAAGGAATAGACCATCGACAGCCCGTCTTCCAGCACATCGGTCAGGCAGACGGCCGCCAGCGTGGTGGTTCCGTCCTCCGGGTCGGGGCGGCTGTATTCGACGACGCGGGAGCGGACCGAGGTTTCCTCGACCATCGCGGCGAATTCGAAGATATCCATGTCGGCCATGCCGCCATCGGCATGGCGGTTCTCCAGATAGCGGCGGAACAGGGCGTATTGCGCCTCGGTGGCCCAGGGCGACGTGCGCGCCCGCGTCAGTTCGGCATTGCGCCGCAGCGTCTTGCGCTGGCTGCGGGTCGGGGTGAAATCCTTCACCCGGATGCGGGCCGACAGGCAGGCGTTGCAATCGGCGCAGGAAGGGCGGTAAAGCACGTTCTGCGAGCGGCGGAACCCCTGCTTGCTGAGCGTGTTGTTCAGCTTTTCGGCATGTTCGCCCTGCAGCGCCGTGAACAGCTTACGCTCCATCCGCCCCGCCAGATAAGGGCAGGGTTGCGGAGCCGTCACATAGAACTGGGGCGCGATGGGCAGCGTGTGGCGCATGGGGTCAGCGTTGTTTTCTCGTTACATTCAACGCTAGCAAAGCTATCCGGGCGCGCCAAGGGGTTTAGCTCAGCTCGCGGCGGCGCGGTTGATGGCGGCGGTGCCCAGCAGCAGGTCATGCAACGCCTGCCGGCGCGGGCCGGTCAGCATCAGGATGATCGAGGCCGCCTGCGGCAGCAGGAACGAGAAGAAGACCGAGAACAGCAGCGTGTGCATCGCCGCGGTCACCACATCGAATCGCTGACCATTGGCACGGCGAAATTCGATGGCCACAAGGCGCATGCCCAGGGTGGCCGATCCGCCGGCCAGTGTCACGGTCCGATAGACAAACCCGATGACCGTGGCCAGAAGCGGGAAATAGAACAGCCCGGTAAAGGCGGTGAAGGGCAGCACCAGCACCGTCAGAAGCAGGATCAGCAGGGTGTCGATGACCCATGCGATCAGCCGTTTGACGGGCACATCGGCATAGAAGTCTTCGTGAAGGTCCGGGTCGGGGAGACCCCAGAATATATCGCTCATGGGTCCTAACTAGGGATGCGAAGGGCAAAGGGGAAGGGCGCCCCGGCTCTCGGGGCGCCCTTTCTGGGCGTCAGGCCTCGACCGGATCGCCGCTGCCTGTCTCGCGCGCCTTGCGGGCACGCTCGTCCATGAACTGGTCGAATTCGGACTTGTCCTTGGCTTCGCGCAGGCGCTTGAGGAAAGCCTCGAAATTCTCCTGTTCTTCCTCGAGCCGGCGCAGGGTTTCGGATTTATAGGCGTCGAACGCCGTGTTGCCCGAGGATTGAAACCCATGGGCGCGGGCGTGGAAATGTTTGCGTTTGTTGCAGCCTTTGAACATGCGTTTGCTCCAGATCATATAGGCAAGAAGGGCAAGGCCCACGGGCCAGAAGAAAATGAAACCGAGGACCATAGCCGCGATCCAGGCGCCTTTACCGCGCTGATCGAGCCAGTTCTCGGCTTGTGAGGGCCAGGTGGCGACGGAACTCATGTGTAACTCCTTGGGTCAGAGGTGAATGTGAATGCCTTTCACATCCTCAAGATTGGGTCTTCACCCCCGCTGGTCAAGACTTGATGTGAATGATTTTTACATTAATCTGTTTTATGTAGTAAAATCATGTTGTTGCGCGGCGCTTATGCGCCGAAGATCGGCCGGAGAGACGGGGAAGATATGGCGCGGCGTGCCCGCTGCGGCCCAGATGACGTCGAATTCCGTCAGGCGCGGGTCCAGAAAGGCGCGGATCGGATTGAGGTGCCCCACGGGCGCGACGCCGCCGATGGCAAAGCCCGTCTGCGCCCGGATCAGCGCGGCATCGGCCTTGCCCAGCGGCTCACCCGCCAGCGCGGTGGCCTTGTCGGCGCAGACGGTATTGCCGCCCGCCGTCAGAAACAGGATCGCGCTGCCGCTCTGCACGCCGCGAAAGATGATGGATTTGGCGATCTGGTCGATGTGGCACCCGGCCGCTGCCGCCGCTTCGGCGGCGGTGCGGGCCTGACCGACCTCCAGCACCTTGGCGTCGATTCCCGCGGCCTCCAGCGCGGCCGTCACCCGTTTCAGGCTCTTGCTCATCGTCGCCTCCATCGTCCGGCCCGAGTATCGGCATGGTGCCCAGGGCCCGCAACCCCCGTTGACCTGCCCGGCGCGGCGCGGCATCAGTTGGTGATGAGTTTCGCGCGCCGTATCACCCGTCAGCCCATCGCCTTCGACCCCGATCGCGGCGCCGAGGTGCTTGGCCGTTTCGCCGGCCAGCCCCCCGAGATTCGCGCGCTTCTGGCGGGCACGGCCGGCTGCAGCCCCTATCTGAAAGGCCTGATGGAGTGCGAGGCCGACTGGCTCGAGTCCGCGCTTGCCGGTGCGCCGGAAGTGGCCATCGACGGCCTCCTTTCGGATGTGCGGGCGCTGGCGCTGGCCGATCTGAAACCGGGGATGCGGGTGGCCAAGCGCCGCGCCGCGCTGCTGATCGCGCTGGCCGATCTGGGGGGCGTCTGGCCGCTGGAAAGCGTCACCGGGCGGCTGACGGACCTTGCCGATATCTGCGTCGATACCGCGCTCAACCGGCTTGTGGGCGCAGAGATCGCCCGCGGCAAATTGCCCGGTGCTACAGAGGCGGATGTGGAAACCGCGGGCGGCATGGTCGCGCTGGCCATGGGCAAACAGGGCGCGCATGAGCTGAATTATTCATCGGACATCGACCTGATCTGCCTGTTCGATCAGGACCGATTCGCGCCGGATGATTATCACGACGCCCGTGCCTGTTTCATCCGCGTCACGCGGCGGCTGACGGGCCTTCTGTCGGACCAGACCGGCGATGGCTATGTGTTCCGCACGGATCTGCGGCTGCGCCCGGATGCCAGCGTCACGCCGGTCTGCCTGGCGATGGAGGCGGCGGAACGGTACTACGAAAGCCTCGGCCGCACGTGGGAGCGGGCGGCGCATATCAAGGCGCGGCCCTGCGCCGGTGATCTTCGCGCGGGCTGGGCCTATCTGGAACGGCTGCGGCCCTTTGTCTGGCGTCGGCATCTGGATTTCGCCGCCATACAGGATGCGCATGACATGCGCCTGCGCATCCGCGCGCACAAGGGGCTGCACGGGGGGCCGGATGGCGCGATCTGCCTGGAAGGCCACGACATGAAGCTGGGGCAGGGCGGCATCCGCGAGATCGAATTCTTCACCCAGACCCGCCAGATCATCGCCGGCGGGCGCGATCCCGATCTGCGTGTACGCGGCACGGTCGAAGGGCTGGCGCGGCTGACCGCGAAGGGCTGGGTGCCCGAGGATGTGGCCGGGGTGCTGACCGACAATTACCGCCATCACCGCGAGGTCGAGCATCGCTTGCAGATGGTCGGCGACGCGCAGACCCACGCGCTGCCCAACAACCCCGAGGGCTTCGACCGTATCGCGCGCTTCATGGGGCAGGGCGATACCGCCGCCTTTCGCGCCGGGCTGACCGCAAGGCTGACCCGCGTGGCCGAACTGACGGAGGGGTTCTTTGCCCCGGCCCCGGCCGAAGAGGCGCCCGTTGCGCTGAGCGACAAGTCCGCCGCGATCATGGAACGCTGGCCGACCTATCCCGCGCTGCGATCGCAGCGCGCGGTCGAGATTTTCGCGCGGCTGAAGCCCGATATCCTGAAGCGGCTGCAAAAGGCCGGCCGCCCGGACGAGGCATTGGCCGCCTTCGACGGGTTCCTGTCGGGCCTGCCTGCCGGGGTGCAGCTTTTCTCGCTGTTCAAGTCGAACCCGCAACTGATCGACCTGATCGTCGATATCGCCGCCACCGCGCCGGAACTGGCCCGCTACCTGTCGCATAATGCCGATGTGCTGGATGCGGTGATCGGCGGTGATTTCTTCGCCGACTGGCCGGGCAGGGCGGCGCTGCAGGCCCAGCTGGGCGCGCGTCTGGCGGAGGCCGATGATTATGAAACCCAGCTCGACGCCGCCCGCCGCTGGGCGCGCGAATGGCATTTCCGCATCGGCGTGCATCTGCTGCGCGGGCTGACCGAGCCCGACGAGGCCAGCGCCCAATATGCCGATCTGGGCGGGGCGGTCGTGGCCGCGCTCTGGGCGCCCGTGGTGGCCGCGTTTTCGCAAAAGCATGGCGCACCGCCGGGCAAGGGCGCGGCGGTGCTGGGCATGGGCTCGCTGGGGGCCGAGCGGCTCAACGCGCGCTCGGATCTGGATCTGATCGTGATCTATGACGCGGACGGGGTGGAAACGTCCGACGGGCGCAGGCCGCTGGCGGCGCGGGCCTATTACGCCCGGCTGACCCAGGCGCTGGTCACCGCGCTGAGCGCGCCGATGGCGGGCGGCAAGCTTTATGATGTCGATATGCGGCTGCGCCCGTCGGGGCGGCAGGGGCCGGTGGCGACCTCGTTTCAGGCCTTTTGCGACTATCAGCGCAACGAGGCCTGGACATGGGAGCATCTGGCCCTGACCCGCGCCCGGCCGGTGGCCGGCGCCCCCGCGCTCGGCGAGCGGGTCGAGGTGTTCCGGCGCGCCTTGCTGAAGGAAAAGGCCGACCCCGCGAAGATCGCCAAAGCGGTGCAGGACATGCGCGCCCGTCTGGCCGATGCCAAGCCCGCCAAGGGGATCTGGGATGGCCGTCTGGGGCCGGGGCGCGGGCAGGACATAGAAATGCTGGCCTCGGCCGCGGCGCTTGTCGCCGGCAGCCCCGAAACCCAGGTGCCGCTGCAGATGCGGGCGGGGGTCGAGGCCGGCTGGCTGCGCGAGGCCGAGGCCGGCGCGCTGATCGCGGCCTACGACCTCTTTCGCCGGGTTCAGGTCGCCGCGAAGCTGTTGAGCGACAGGCCGGTGGTGCCCGAAGACCTGGGCGCGGGGGGCTGTGATTTCTTCCTTCGCGCGACCGGGGCCGACAGCGCCGGGGCGCTGGCGCTGCGGCTGGAACAGGTGCAAGCCGAGACAGAGAAAACCATCGAAGCGGTGCTGAGCCGCGGAAAGGCGGGAACATGACCGGGGATGAGGCGGACCCGACGGGGCTGATCCGCGAAGCCTATCGGATCGAGGGGATCACACCGGCCGATTGCCGGACGATCTTTCTGGACTGGGCGCTCGGCGCGCCGGCGGACATGCGCGCGCCGCTCGAGACATTGTTGATGCTTTACGGGGCCGACGCGCCCGAGCATCCGATGACAGACGTGCTGCGCGCCGCGCTGGCCAGCCCGCCGGCGCCGCGGCGCCGGGGCGGCTATGCGGGGCGACGCAAGGCGTGATCTCAGGCGGTGACGAGTGCCGCCGCCTGCGCCGCCAGCGCGGTGATCGCATCCCAGTCGCCACGCTCCATCAGCTCTTTCGGCGCGACCCAGGAACCGCCGACGCAGACCGTGTTGGGCAGTGACAGATAGCTCGGCGCATTGGCGAGGCTGATCCCGCCGGTGGGGCAGAACCGCACCTGCGGCAGCGGCGCGGCCAGCGCCCTGAGCAATTTCGCCCCGCCTGCGGCCTCGGCCGGAAAGAATTTCTGCACCCTGTAGCCGCGTTCGAGCAGCCGCATCGCCTCTGTCGCGGTGGCGGCGCCGGGCAGTATCGGCAGCGCCGCTGCTTCGCAGGCGCCGAGCAACCGGTCGGTGGCGCCCGGCGACACGCCGAACAGCGCCCCGGCCGCGACGGCCGCGTCGACATCGGCCGGGGTCAGCAGCGTTCCGGCGCCGACGATGCCGCCCGGCACCTGCGCCATCTCGCGGATCGCATCCAGCGCGGCGGGGGTGCGCAGCGTGACCTCGAGCACCGGCAGGCCGCCGGCCACCAGCGCCTCGGCCAGCGGGCGGGCGTGGGCGGCGTTCTCGATCACCAGCACCGGGATGACCGGTGCGAGCTGGCAGAGTTCCATCGTCTTTTCACTGGCCGCGGCGGGGGTCATGGGGCTGTCCTCGGGTTGGGGTACTGAGGCTATAGGTAGCCTGCCGTCGCGCCTGTCGGAAGGGGGTCTGGATTTTATGCCTCCGGCGGGGATATTTTCGGAAAGATGAAGGGGATCAGCGGCGACACCAGGTGAGTGCGCCGGCCGCGAGGGCGCAGGCCCCGGCCAGCAGGGCCACCGGGGTGTTCTGCCCGGCATTGGCCACCGCCACGCCGACCAGCGCCCAGAGCAGCGCCAGACCGTATTCCGGGGCGCGGGTGCGCATCAGCGCGCCGGTGCCCGACGCGCCCAGCAGTGCGATGACGGCCCAGCCGGTTTCTCCCGGCCCGATGCCGTATCCCGCCCCGACCAGGGCCACCGATACCCAGGTGGCCGCCGTCAGCCAACCCGCGTAGAGCGCCACCGGCGCCTGCAGCAGCCAGCGGTCACGCTGAGGGGTACGGCTGAGCGCCACCAGCGCGGTGACCAGCATCCAGATGATCAGGGCGGTGGCCCAGACCGGGCTGAGCTTTGCCACTCCGATCCATGCCGCGCCGGGTGCGAGCGACAGGATCAGCGGCAGGCGGGTTTCCTCCCACGCCGCGTCCTTGGCGCGCAGAAAGAGGCCGGCGCCGGCCGAGACGAGCAGCCACAGGTAGATCACCCCCCAGATCGCGAAGGCGTATCCGGCGGGCTGGGCCGGCGGGCCATCCTGCGGCACCGGGAACTGCGCCGGATCGAACCCGCCGAACCCGCCCTGCAGCAATGGCGAGAGCACGAAGAACAGCGTTGCGCAGAAGGTGAGGACGGCCTTGATCGGATCCATCAGGCCAGCTCTCCCTGCGGGGTGATGCGCGTCTTGCCCCGCAGCCAGGGGTGCAGCGCGTCGGGCAGGGTGACCGAGCCGTCTTCCTGCTGCCCGTTCTCGAGCACCGCGATCAGGCAGCGCCCGACCGCAAGGCCCGAGCCGTTGAGCGTGTGCAGGAATTCCGGCTTGCCGCCGCCCGCGGGTTTGAACCGCGCGTTCATCCGGCGGGCCTGAAAATCGCCGCAGGTGGAAACCGAGCTGATCTCGCGGTAGCAGTTCTGGCCCGGCAGCCAGACCTCGATGTCATGGGTGCGGCGCGCGCCGAAGCCGATGTCGCCGGTGCACAGCACCACGGTGCGGTAGGGAAGGTTCAGTTTTTCAAGGATCATTTCGGCGCAGCGCGTCATCCGGGCGTGCTCGGCATCACTCTCGCCGGGTTTTGTCACGCTGACCATCTCGACCTTTTCGAACTGGTGCTGGCGCAGCATCCCGGCGGTATCGCGGCCGGCGCTGCCAGCTTCGGAGCGGAAGCACTGGGTGTGGGCCACGTAGCGGCGCGGCAGGTAGCTTTCCTCGATCGTCATGCCGTTGACGATGTTGGTCAGCGTCACCTCGGCGGTGGGGATCAGCCACCAGCCGTTCGTTGTCTGATAACTGTCTTCGCCGAATTTCGGCAGTTGCCCGGTGCCATACATCATCTCTTCGCGCACCAGCACCGGGGTGATGGTTTCGGTCAGGGCGTTTTCCTCGGTATGAGTGTCCAGCATGAACTGCGCCAGCGCGCGGTGCACCCGCGCCACCGCGCCCGACAGCAGCACGAAACGCGCGCCCGAAAGCTTGGCGGCGGTTTCGAAATCCATGCCGTCCTGCACGGCGGGCAGGTCGTAATGCTCTTTCGGGGTGAAGGCGAAGTTGCGCGGGTTGCCCCAGCGGCGGATCTCGACATTGCCGCTTTCGTCGGCGCCGTCGGGGATATCGTCGGCGGGCAGGTTGGGGATGGTCATCAGCAGATCGGTGAGGGCGGCGTCATCCAGGCTTGCGGCCTGTTTCAGCTCTGCGATCTCGGCCTTCTTGCTGGCCACCAGCGCGCGCAGCCGTTCAAACCCGGCCTCGTCGCCGCTGGCCTTGGCCTTGCCGACCTCCTTGGAGGCCTTGTTCTGTTCGGCCTGCGCGGTTTCGGCGGCCAGGATCTTGGCCCGGCGGGCTTCGTCGAGCGCCAGGATTGCCGAAGACACCGGTGCGGCCCCGCGGCGGGAGAGGGCCGCGTCGAAGGCGGCGGGGTTCTCGCGGATGGTTTTGATGTCGTGCATTTCGGTGTCCTCGGTTGGCGCGGTCCTGGCGCCTCATATGCCCGATGACCAGAGCGTTTTAAACCATGAAATCGCCGCACCTATCCGCCGCGCCTGATGCGTGCCGCGATCGCCCCGGCCGGCAGCACCGCGACCGCGCGCAGCATCGGGTGGCTGCCCGCGCTGGCCGAGACCACCGCGACCACGTACCAGCCGTCGGGCAGCCGGGTCAGCACCGGCGCGCCGGAATTGCCGGTGACCACCGCGCAGCTCAGCCCGATGACATCGGGGCGCCGCGCGGTCAGGGTGCAATCGTCATGGCCCGACAGCAGGCCGGGGGTATCGCCGCGATAGCCGACGATGGCGAAAGGAGGCGCGGCGAAGGCCAGCGGCACCAGCGGCAGGGGCGTGGCGATCTCTGGCGGGAAGGGGGCGGCGAGGCGCAGCAGCGCGATGTCGTCGGGGGCGCCGGCGCGGGCCGGGCCGGAAAAGCCTTCGGGCAGGATCACCTCGGCGCCGATGCGGTGGGGCAGATAGCGCTCGGCATGGCCGCTGGCGATGAAGTGCAGCCGGTAGGCCGGGACCGGCGCGCCGCTGCCGGGCGCGGTCACGCAATGGGCCGCCGTCAGCACCAGGTCGGGCGCGACCAGCGTGGCGGTGCAGGTGTTGGGGTTGTCGGGGCTGTAGCGGGTCAGCCGGCCGATGGCGTGCCAGGCGGTCTGCTCGGCCTCGGGCAGCGGCGCGGGCGGCAGCGCGGGATCGGCCAGCGCCGAACCGGCCAGCGACAGGCAGAACGCCGTGGCAAGGCGCCGCGCGCGTGGTTTCGGCACTTGTGGCATTTCGGCGATCCCCCGAATTGACGGGCCGGGCGTAGCTTCCCATATGCCTCAGGCGGGGGCCGGTTTGAACCGTGAAAACGACGCGTCCGCATCGCCTTGCCAAGCCACCGGGGCACGGCTAGGGTGCGCGCCATTCCGACAGGGCGGGAAACCGCCGCACATCACACGGGGACATACACATGTTTGCAACGCCTGCTTTCGCTCAGGCCGCCGGGGGCGCCGGGAGCGCGTTCACCAGCTTCGTTCCGCTTATCCTGATCTTCGCGATCATGTATTTCCTGTTGATCCGTCCGCAGCAGAAGAAGGTCAAAGAGCATCGCGCCATGGTCGAGGGCCTGCGCCGGGGCGACCAGATCGTCACCCAGGGCGGGCTGATCGGCAAGGTTCTGAAGGTCAAGGAAAATGACGAGGTCGAGGTTGAACTGGGCGAAGGCGTGAAGGTGCGTGTCGTGCGGTCGACCATCGCCACCGTACTGTCCAAGACCGAACCCGCAGAAAAAGCCTGAGTTGACGCTCCATGCTGAACATCCCTCTCTGGAAACGGATCGTTATCGCAACGGTCTGTGCGCTGGGTCTGCTCTATGCCATGCCCAACCTGTTTTATGAGCGCGTCGAGGGCCATAACGACGCGGTGAAGGCCATCGAGGCCGCCGGCGCCACGCCGGAGAGGGAGGCCGCCGCCGGGGCGTGGCCGGGCTGGCTGCCTTCGGGGCTTGTCAACCTCGGCCTTGATCTGCGCGGCGGCGCGCATCTGCTGGCAGAGGTGAAGGTGGCCGATGTCTATGCCACCCGGCTGGATGGTATGTGGCCCGAGGTGCGCGACGCGCTGCGCGATGAACGCGCGACGGTGGGCACGATCCGCCGGCAGCCCTCGCCGCCCGATCAGCTGCGGGTGCGGATTTCCCAGCCCGAGGGGATGCAGGCCGCGCTGTCGGCCGTGCGCGCACTGGCCCGGCCCATCGTCTCTCTGACGGGGGTGGGCTCGAACGATATCGAGGTGCAGGGCGAGGGCGACGTGATCGTCGTGACCCTGTCGGAGGCCGAAAAGCAGGCCACCGACGATCGCACCATCCAGCAAACCCTGGAAATCATACGCCGCCGCGTGGATGAGGTCGGCACCCGAGAGCCGACGATTCAGCGCCAGGGCGATGACCGTGTGCTGATCCAGGTGCCCGGCATCGGATCGGCCGATGAGCTGAAGGCGCTGATCGGCACCACCGCGCGCCTGACCTTTCACCCGGTGGTGGGGCGCACCGCCAACCCCGATCAGCCCGCCGGGGCGCGCAACCTGATCCTGCCCTCGCTTGACGATCCGGCCACCTATTACATCATCGAACAGACCCCCGTCGTCAGCGGCGAGGATCTGACCGACGCGCAGCCCGCTTTTGACCAGAACGGCCTGCCGGTGGTCACCTTCCGCTTCAACCCCGCCGGGGCGCGCAAGTTCGGCGACTACACGGTAGAGAATGTAGGCTCGCCCTTCGCCATCGTGCTCGATAACGAGGTGGTCTCGGCCCCGGTGATCCGCGAGGCGATCCGCAGCGGCTCGGGCCAGATCTCGGGCAATTTCACGGTCGAGGAAAGCACCCAGCTTGCCGTTCTGCTGCGCGCCGGCGCCCTGCCGGCAGAGCTGACCTTTCTGGAAGAGCGCACCATCGGCCCCGAACTGGGCGCCGACAGCATCGAGGCGGGCAAGGTGGCCTGCCTTGTGGCCTTTGCCGCCGTGCTGATCTTCATGGCGTTCAGCTATGGCTGGTTCGGGATCATCGCCAATATCGCGCTGCTGATCAACGTGGGCATGGTGTTTGGCCTGCTGTCGGCCATTGGCGCCACGCTGACCCTGCCGGGCATCGCCGGCATCGTGCTGACCATCGGCATGGCGGTGGACGCCAATGTGCTGGTGTTCGAACGGATCCGCGAAGAGCTGAAGGGTGCCAAGGGCCCGGCCCGGGCCATTGATCTGGGCTATGAAAAGGCGCTGTCGGCGATCGTGGACGCCAATATCACGACGCTGATCACCGCGGTCATCCTGTTCATGCTGGGCTCGGGTCCGGTGCGCGGCTTCGCGGTGACGCTGGGCGCGGGGATCCTGACCTCCGTCTTCACCGCGATCTTCGTCACACGGCTGATCATCGTGATCTGGATGGAACGCCGCCGTCCCAAGACCATCACGGTGTAGGAAAGATATGATGCGCCTGAAACTCGTTTCCTCCGAGACCAACTGGGATTTCTTCCGCCACGCGCGCCTGACCTTCGGCGCGTCGGTGGTTGCGGTGATCCTTTCGATCCTGGCCTTTCTGGTGCTGGGCCTGAACTTCGGCATCGACTTTCGCGGCGGCACGACCATCCGCACCGAAAGCACGCAATCGGTGGATGTGGCCACCTATCGCGCGGCCCTGGCGCCGCTGAACCTGGGTGACGTGTCCATCACCCAGGTGTTCGATCCGGGCTTCGGCGCGGAGCGGAACGTGGCGCAGATCCGCATTCAGGCGCAAGGCGATCAGGAGGCGATCACGCCGGGCACCATCCAGGCGGTCGAGGCCGCGCTGAAAGCGGTGGACGGCGCCATCACCTTCGCCTCGGTCGAGAGCGTCGGGCCCAAGGTTTCGGGCGAGTTGGTGCAGACCGCGCTGCTGGCCGTGGGCCTGGCGATGGGCGCGGTGATGATTTACATCTGGCTGCGCTTCGAATGGCAGTTCGCCGTGGGGGCGGTGGCCGCGCTGATCCATGACGTGATCGTCACCATCGGCATTTTCGCGGCGTTCCAGATCAGGTTCGATCTGGCGATCATCGCGGCGCTGCTGACGATCGTGGGCTATTCGATCAACGATACCGTGGTGGTGTTCGACCGGCTGCGCGAAAACCTGGTCAAATACAAGAAGATGGAGTTGCGCGAGGTGATGAACCTTGCGGTCAACGAGACCCTTTCGCGCACCGTGATGACATCGGGCACCACGCTGATCGCGCTGATCGCGCTTCTGGTGCTGGGCGGCGACGTGATCCGCGGCTTCGTCTTCGCGATGACGTGGGGCGTGATCGTCGGCACCTATTCCTCGGTTTTCGTGGCCAAGAACATCGTGCTGTTCCTGGGCGTCAAGCGCGACTGGTCGAAGACCGACAAGGCCGCCGGCACCCAGTTCGGCAACACCGATGCCTGAGGGGCTGGCCCTCGCGCTTCAGACCGAGGGCCTGGTGCTGCTGCTTCTGGTGCTTTTGCTGGCCGGGTTGGTCTATGGCTTTGCCGGCTTCGGCGCGGCGCTGATCTTCATCCCGCTGGCCAGCATCTTCGTTCCGCCGCAGCTTGCGGTGGGGATCATGGCGGTTTCGGCGCTCGGCTCGACGGTGACGGTGCTGCCCCGCGCCTGGCGGCAGGCGGACCGGGCGCGGGTGCTGTGGATGCTGGTGCCCGCCTTTCTGACGCTGGTACCGGGCATCTGGCTGTTGCGCAGCATGGAGGTGCTGCCGCTGCGCTGGCTGATCTCGGGGCTGATCCTGCTGAGCCTTGCGGCGATGACGCTGGGCTGGCGCCGGTCGATGGCGCCGAACCGGGCCGCGCTGGCGGCGGTGGGCGGCGCCGCGGGTTTCATCGGCGGGCTGACCGGGCTGACCGGGCCGGTGGTGATTCTGTTCAACCTGTCGGGCGACGAGCCGGTGGTGATCACGCGGGCCAACACGCTGTGTTTCCTGACCCTGCTGGGGGTGCTGATGATCCCGCAACTGGCGGCGCAGGGGGTGATCACCGGGCCGGTTCTGTGGCAGGGCCTGCTGGCGACGCCGGTTTACATGGTGGGAACGGCGATCGGCCAGGCGGTGTTCAACCCGGCCTATCAGTCGGTGTACCGCCTGCTTGGCTATGGCGTCATCGCCGGGGCGGTGCTTGTCGGCCTGCCGCTTTGGGATTAACATCACCTCATGCGGCTCAACGAGATCACCTATTCCAACGCCCGGCCCATTCAGGGCTATGGCCCCGGTTTCTTTCGCGTCGGCGGCGTGGTGCATTCGGGGGCGGTGCTGGTGTCGGACGCGGGTGTGGCGCTGTGGGGCGGGCTGGAGGATGCCGGCCCGTTGCTGGCGCTTGCGGGGTCGGTCGATGTGCTGTTCATCGGCACCGGGGGCGAGATCGCCCATATTCCCGCCGCGCTGCGCGATGTGCTGGAGGAGGCCGGGCTGGGGGTGGAGATCATGGCCAGCCCCGCCGCCGCGCGCACCTATAACGTGCTTCTGAGCGAGGGGCGGCGCATCGCCGCGGCATTGCTGCCCGTGGCGGCGTGAGGGCCGGCCGCTGCGCGGCGGTTTCATGCCTCCGGCGGGGATATTTCGGGAAAGATGAAGAAGGGCCGCGGCGCATCGCGCCTGCGGGCAGTTCGCGCTTTGCCCGGGCTTTCCAATCGGATAAGCCGTGAGCCCATGGATATGACCGTGACAGATCTGGCCTGTGCGCGCGGCGGGATGCCGGTGCTGGAAGGGGTGTGCTTTGCGGTGCGCCCCGGTACGGCGCTGTTGTTGCGCGGTCCCAACGGGATTGGCAAGACGACCCTGCTGCGGACGCTGGCCGGGTTGCAGCCGGCGCTGGCCGGGGCGGTTTCGGCGCCGCCCGAGAGCATCGCCTATGCCGCCCATGCGGACGGGCTGAAGGCAGTGTTGAGCGTGGCCGAGAACCTGCGGTTCTGGGCGCGGATCTTTGGCACGTCGGGGATCGAGGGCGCGCTGGCGGCGTTCGATCTGGGCGACCTGGCGGACCGGCAGGCGCAGAACCTTTCGGCCGGGCAGAAGCGGCGGCTGGGGCTGGCGCGGCTGCTGGTGACCGGGCGCCCCATCTGGGTGCTGGATGAGCCGACCGTATCGCTGGATGCGGCATCGGTGGCGTTGTTCGGGGCGGCGGTGCGGGCGCATCTGGCGGCGGGGGGCATGGCGCTGATCGCCACCCATATCGATCTGGGCTTTACGGCGGAGGTGCTGGATGTCAGCCGCTTCCGGGCGGCGCCGCAGCGGCTGGACGATTTCGACGAGGCCTTCGCATGATCGCGCTTTTTGCCCGTGACATGGTGCTTGCGATGCGGGCCGGGGGCGGGTTCGGCCTAGGGCTGGCGTTTTTCCTGATCGTGACGGTTCTGGTGCCCTTCGGGGTCGGGCCGGAGAGCGGCGTGCTTTCGGTGATCGCGCCGGGCATCCTGTGGGTCGGGGCGCTGCTGTCGTGCCTGCTGTCGCTGGACCGGATCTTTGCGCTGGATTTCGAGGATGGATCGCTGGATCTGCTGGCGACGGCGCCGATCCCGCTGGAAGGGGTCGTGGCGATGAAGGCGGCGGCGCATTGGGTGACCACCGGCCTGCCGCTGGTGCTGGCCGCGCCGGTGCTGGGCTTGTTGCTGAACCTTCAGGGGGCGGGCTATGGCTGGCTGGTGCTGAGTCTCGCGCTCGGCACGCCGGCGCTTTCGGTGATCGGCAGTTTCGGGGCGGCGCTGACCGTGGGGCTGAAGCGTGGCGGGCTGCTGCTTTCGCTGCTGGTGCTGCCGCTTTACGTGCCGACGCTGATCTTTGGCGCCGAAACGGTGAAGCGCGGGGCGGCCGGGCTGGCGGCGGGCACGCCGGCGCTGATGCTGGCGGGGATCACGCTTGCCTCGGTCGCGTTGCTGCCTTTTGCCGCCGCTGCGGCGATCCGCGTCAACCTGCGCTAGGGGGATCACGCGCTATTCAGTTGAGAACCCCGCAACAAGGACCTAAGAAAACGCCCATGGCATCGCTCTGGCAATATGCAAACCCGAAGAAATTCATGCAGACCACATCGGTTCTGCTGCCCGTTGTCGCGGTGCTGGCGGCGCTGACGCTGGGCACTGGGCTGATCTGGGGGTTCTTCTTCACCCCCGACGATTACAAGCAGGGCGCGACCGTCAAGATCATCTATATCCATGTGCCCGCGGCGCTGATGGCGATCAATGCCTGGCTTATGATGCTGGTCACCTCGCTGGTCTGGTTCGTGCGGCGGCACCACGTTTCGGCGCTGGCGGCCAGGGCGGCGGCGCCGATCGGCATGGTGATGACGCTGATCGCGCTGTTCACCGGCGCGCTGTGGGGGCAACCGATGTGGGGGACCTACTGGGCCTGGGATCCGCGGCTGACCTCTTTCCTGATCCTGTTGCTGTTCTACCTTGGCTACATCGCCCTGTGGGAGGCGATCGAGAGCCCCGATACGGCGGCCGATCTGACATCGGTTCTGTGCATGGTCGGCTCAGTCTTCGCGCTGCTCAGCCGCTATGCGGTGAACTTCTGGAACCAGGGCCTGCATCAGGGCGCCTCGCTGTCGATGGATGCCGAGGAGAACGTGGCCGATGTGTTCTACATCCCGCTGCTGATCTGTATCGCGGGGTTCGGGCTGCTGTTCGTGGCGCTGGTTCTGGCCCGCACCCGGACCGAGATTCGCGCCCGGCGGTTGCAGGCGCTGATCGCGCGGGAGCGGATGGCATGATGCCCGATCTGGGGAAATACGCGGTTGCGGTGCTTTCCTCCTACGGTGTCACGCTGGCGCTTCTGGCGGGGCTTGTGGGGCTGACCTTGTGGCGCGGCGCGCGGGTGCGGCGGCAGCTTGATGCGGTTGAACAGCGGCGGGGCGAAAAACAACGGGGTGACAATGGCCAAACCTAGGATTTCCATACTGATGATCCTGCCGCCGCTGATCTTCGCGGCGCTGGCGGGGCTGTTCCTGTACGGCATGGTGCGTGAAGATCCCGATGCGCTGCCATCGACCCGCATCGGCCAGCAGGCTCCGGCGATGACGGTCACGCCCCTGGGAGACAGCGCGCCCTTTACCGATGCGGATCTGCAGGCGCCCGGCGTCAAGCTGGTGAATTTCTGGGCCAGCTGGTGCGGGCCTTGCCGGGCCGAACATCCGATCCTCGAGAGGCTGTCGGACGAGGGCGTGACGATCTACGGCATCAATTACAAGGACGAACCGGAAAAGGCGCTGCGGTTTCTGGAGGAGCTGGGCGATCCCTATGCCGCCATCGTTGCCGACGGCACCGGGCGCACGGCGCTGGAATGGGGGGTTTACGGGGTGCCGGAGACCTTTGTCATCGATGGCAGCGGCAAGGTCATATTGCGCTTCGCCGGGCCGATGACCACGCAGGTTCTGGAAAAGACGATCCGGCCGGCGATGGTGGCCGCGCGCTAGCTCTTTGGTCCCGGCAAGTGGTGGTCCATTGATCTGAGATCATCAGAAGGATGCGCTATGAGAAACCCGCCGAAGCCCTTGCCAAACCGGTGCCGGGGCTTGATCCCGTCGCTGCTGGCCGGATAGCTGCCGGTATCGAAGGCTGGCAAAGCGCTCTGCGGGCGGTCATATCACCTGGCCTGCTTTGTGGCGCGCGGGCCTGACCAGCCACGGCTCATACCGATCACGCCGGCCCTGAATGGGGTGTGTGCGACGCGCAGCCACGCTTCATGCGCTGTGCGCAGGTCACGCCAGCAACGCGAATGCTCCGCGACCGGGGCGGGACTTGGGTTTCGTCTGCGACGGCCCTCTGGTAAGAGGACGGCGGAGGTGACCCAATGTGCGGATTTGTTTGTCTTTGGCGTGTCGGTGATGAAGACCTTGCGGAGCGTATGATCCGCCAGATTGCCCACCGGGGGCCCGATGCGCTCGCGGTTGCGCGTCTGCCGAACGCGCCGGTGGTCATGGCACATTGCCGGCTTTCGATCATCGGGACCGAAGATGGCGCGCAGCCTATCCACCAGACGGACGATATTCTTGTGGTCAATGGCGAGATCTATAACCACGAAGACCTGCGGGCGATCCTCGGCGACAGCGCTTTTGAGACCGCAAGCGACAGCGAGACGATCCTGCACCTGTTCCGGTCCGGCGCCAGCCGCTGGATCAGCAAGCTTGATGGCATGTTCGCCTTCGTCCTTGCCACGCGCGACCGGATCATCGCCGCCCGCGATCCGCTCGGGATAAAGCCGCTTTACATGGCCCGGCTGGGCGAGGGCGTGGCCTTTGCCTCGGAACTCAAGGCCTTCGATGGTGTTCCGGTCACATCCGTCGAATTCATCCCGCCGGGCGGTCTGTACGACACGCGTGACGGGTGGCGTCAGTGGTATCGCACCCCGCACGGCGCGGCCGAGGCGGAAGAGGGTCTGGATGTCGAGCATACGGCGAAAGAACTTCGGCTGGTGCTGGAGGAGGCCGTCGCGAAATGGATGGTCGCCGATGTCGAGGTGGGGTCTTTCCTGTCGGGCGGTCTCGACAGTTCGATCATCGCCGCAATCGCGCAGAAGGTGCGGCAAGAGACGGGGCGGGGCCCCTTGCGTACCTTCGCCGTCGGGCTCGAAGGCGCGCCGGATCTCGCGGCCGCCCGGGCCGTGGCCGAGCATATCGGCTCGAACCACCGGGAATGGGTCTTTACCGCCGATGACCTCGCGGAGGCGCTGCCGCATGTCATCTACCATCTGGAATCGGCTGACGTCGATCTGGTGCGCAGCGCCATCCCGACGCTTTTCGCCGCCCGGCTTGCCCGCGAAGACGTCAAGGCCGTGCTGACCGGGGAAGGCGCGGACGAGCTCTTTGCCGGGTACACCTATCACCACGGCTATGTCGACGACCCCCGCGCCCTGGCTGACGAGCTTACCCGCTCGCTCGGGACGATGCACAACATCAACCTCCAGCGCGTCGACCGGATCACGATGTCCGAGAGCCTTGAAGCCCGGACGCCTTTTCTCGACCGCGAACTGATCGACTTCGCGCAGTCTATCCCGGCGGAGTTGAAGCTTCGAAAGACCGATCCCGCGACTGTCGAGTCGACCGGCCCGACAACCGAAAAATGGATCCTGCGCAAGGCCTGTGCCGACCTGCTGCCCACCGATCTCGTCTGGCGCAAGAAGGCGCAGTTCGACGAGGGTTCGGGCACGGTGGAGGCGCTGCAGGTCGCGCTGCGGAAACTGCTGGGAACGGACAGGCCCGTGGACCGGGAACAGGAGGCGGCGCTCTACGAGCGTATCCTGCGCGAGCAGTTCATCGATGCCGACCGGATTCTCGAGAACGCAGGCAGTTGGACCGACGAGCGCGTCGCCGTCTGAGCGCACGCGGGAGAGCAATCACCATGAGCCGTATTCTCACCGTCGGCGCTGCGCAGATCGCGTCTGAAACCAGCGGTCTCGACGTCAATTTCGCGAAGCATCACGACTACGTCGCCCGCGCCGCGTCCATTGGTGTGGATCTGCTCGTCTTTCCCGAGCTGTCGCTTGTTGGGCACTACGGGGCCGAGGCGCTGCTGGACGTCGTGATGACCCGAGACGACCCGCGCCTGCTGGAGCTCAGCCGCGCCGCGGGGGACATGAAGATCATCGTCGGCTTTGTGGAAGAGGCGCGGGGGGCGCAATTCTACAATGCCGCGGCCGTGTTTCAGAACGGCCGGCTGCGCTATATCCACCGCAAGATCAATCTGCCCTCTTACGGGCGCCTCATCGAGACCAAGTACTACGCCCACGGGCGGTTCGTGGACACACACACCATGACCGAGGACTGGGTGCTTGGTCTTCTGATTTGCGCCGACCTCTATAATCCGGCGCTTGCGCATCTTGCTTTCCTGCATGGCGCGACGCTCTTGACCGCGCCCATCTCAAGCGGGCGCGAAGCCGTGGGCGATGAGTTCGACAATCCTTTGTCCTGGGCGACGACGATCCAGTTCTACGCGATGATGTACGGAGCGCCCGTCATCATGACCAACCGTGTCGGACGGGAAGGCGATCTGAGTTTCTGGGGTGGCTCGCGCATCCTCGATCCGTTCGGTCGTGTGCTGGCACAGGGCGGTGGCGATGAAGAACTGATTACCGCCCGGCTCGATTACGCCGATATCCGCAAGGCCCGCGCGCTCCTGCCCACGGTCCGCGACAGCAACCTCGCCCTGGTCCAGCGCGAGACCAACCGCCTGATCGACCGCCTCGGTGTGCCGGACGTCGTGCGGGAAGAGGAGTAGGGCGGCAGGCTCAGCTTTCGCTGTGCTGCTTGATGTCGCCGGTATCGAGCACCGGTGAGGCGTCGATGTCGTCGGCGTCAAGCATGGCCGCGACACGTTCGAGGCTTGCGACCAGCATGGCCTGTTCCCAATCCTCCATGGCCGCGAACTTGCGCACAAAGCGCTGTTGCAGCGGGTCGGGCGCATCGGCCAGTGTTTGGGTGCCCTTTGGCGTGATGTGGATGTTGGTCTGACGCCGGTCCAGGGTGGATTTTTCGCGCAGCACCATACCCTCGCGCACGAGCCTGTCGACAAGCGATGTCACGGTGCCCTGAGAGACCCGCATGCGTTGCGCGATGGTTTTGGCCGTTGCATTGCCGGTTTCGGCAATGATCTGCAACACCCGGAACTGTACCGGCGTCACACCCGCGGTTTGCTTGATTTCCCGTCCGAACAGATCGGTCGCGCGCAGAATGCGACGCAAGGCAATCAGACTGGTGTCGATACGATCCATCAGGGTCTCATTGTTTTGGAAAGCAAAGTATATGCGGGATGTCCCTCCTTGTGAAGCTGTTATTGCTTTGTCGCAAAAAGCATGTCTATACGCATGTGGTTTGGGGGTTAAGATTTTACAACCCATAAGCTAAAGGAAAAAAGTCAATATTTGAGCAAATCGTGAATAATATGCTTTGCCTGTTGAAATAATGACCTATCCTTGATATTTCGAATTTCAAACCAAATAGGAGCAGACGAGATGCATCATTCCCGCGATCTAGCCAGAGCTAACATTCCGAACCTGCGCATGCCACGGGCCGAGGATGGTGCTGCGATCTGGGAACTGGTGCGGGCGTGCAAGCCGCTTGATGAAAACTCCATGTATTGCAATATGATCCAGTGCGATCACTTTGCGGACACCTGTGTGCTGGCTGAACTCAAGGGCGAGGCTGTCGGCTGGATTTCTGCCTATGTGATGCCGAACGATCCCGAGACGCTCTTTGTCTGGCAGGTTGCCGTCGCCGAGAATGCCCGGGGGCTCGGCCTTGGAACGCTCATGCTGCAGGCGATTCTGGGCCGCGATGCCTGTGATGACGTGAAGCGAGTGCAAACGACGATCACCTCTGAAAACGAGGCATCCTGGGCGCTGTTCCGCAAGTTCGGCAAAGTGCAGCGCGCCAAGCTGGATGTGCAGCCTTACTACACGCAGGCCCTGCATTTCCAGAACCGGCACCAGACCGAAAACCTCGTGACGATCCCCCTGGCGCGAGACATGGCGCAAGCCGCCTGAGCCACACTTCATCCTTTTCATCAACAAACCTGATAGAGGTCGTATGTCTACGAACACCTCCAAAATGCCTATTTTCAAACGCCGTGAATCCGAAGCCCGCAGCTATTGCCGCGGCTTCGACACGGTTTTCACCACTGCGCAGGGCGCTCAGATGACGGACACCGCCGGGCGGCGCTATATCGATTTCCTCGCGGGCTGTTCGTCGCTCAACTACGGGCACAATGACCCGGATATGAAGGCGGCGCTGATCGATCATATCGCAGGCGACGGGATTGCCCACGGGCTTGATATGCACACCGAGGCCAAAGGGGCCTTCATTGAAACCTTCGAGGCAAACATCCTCAAGCCCCGCGACATGGATCACAAGTTGATGTTTGTCGGGCCGACCGGTGCCAATGCGGTGGAAGCTGCCATGAAAATCGCCCGCAAGGCGACAGGCCGCACCAATGTGATCGCCTTCACCAACGGCTTCCACGGTGTGACACAGGGTGCGCTGGCCGCGACCGGCAACAGCTACCACCGCGGAGGCGCGGGCACGACGCTGAACAACGTCACGCGCATGCCCTATGACGGTTACATGGGCGCGGAGTTCGATACCTGCGATCTGCTCGCGGCGATGCTGAAAGATGCCTCGTCCGGCATGGACGCCCCCGCCGCGATCCTGCTGGAAACCGTGCAGGGCGAAGGCGGGTTGAACGCGGCAAGCCCCGAATGGATCGCGCGCGTTGCGCAGCTGGCCAGGGACCACGGCGCGCTTCTGATCATCGATGACATCCAGGCCGGCTGCGGACGGACGGGCAGCTTCTTCTCTTTTGACGAGATGGGGATTACGCCCGACATCGTCACGCTGGCGAAATCCGTTTCCGGCTTCGGTCTGCCGATGGGGCTGGTCCTCGTGCGGCCCGAACATGATGTGATGGGACCGGCCGAGCATAACGGCACGTTCCGCGGCAACACCCACGCCTTTGTCACCGCACGCGTCGCGATTCAGAAGTTCTGGTCCGATGGCAGGCTGCAAGAGGATGTTTCACGCCGCGCCGCCATGGTCGAGGACGGACTGAAAACCATCGCAGCCATGATCCCCGGCGCTTATCTCAAGGGGCGTGGCATGATGCGCGGGGTCGATGTGGGCTCTGGTGACCTGGCCGGCAATATCTGCGCCCATGCCTTTTGCGAGGGCCTGATCGTCGAGACCTCCGGCCCCAATGACGAGGTGGTCAAGATCCTTGCGCCACTGACAATTTCCGACGCCACTCTCGGTAAGGGGCTGAATATTCTCATCGATGCGGCACGAAGCGTCACCAGTAATTTCAAGGTTGCAGCGGAGTAACACAATGATTGTCAGAGATTTCAACGAGATCATCGAGTCGGATCGCGACCGCGTGGTATCGGACGCGCAGTGGTCCAGCGTGCGCATGCTATTGGCGGATGACGGAATGGGTTTTTCCTTCCACATCACCTTTCTCGAACCGGGATCGGAGCACACGTTCGAATACAAGAACCACTTCGAGAGCGTCTATTGCATGAAGGGCTCCGGCTCGATCACCGATCTGGCCACCGGCGAGACCCATCACATCAGGCCCGGCGTGATGTATGCGCTCGACAAGCACGACCGGCATATCCTTCGTGCGGAGGAGGAACTGGTCATGGCCTGCTGTTTCAACCCGCCGGTGACAGGCAAGGAAGTGCACCGTGAGGATGGCTCCTACGCTGCACCTGAGAACGTCGAGGCCTGAGATGACCCACACCGTGGAAAAGATCGGCGGGACGTCCATGTCCCGTCTACATGAATTGCGTGATACGCTTTTCTTGGAAGACGGCGCGCCGCGTTATGGCCGTATCTTCGTGGTTTCGGCCTTTGGCGGGGTCACGAACCTGCTGCTGGAGCACAAGAAGACCAGGCAGGCAGGTGTCTACGCCGCCTTCGCCAATGCCGAGGACGATCACGGCTGGCATGACGCGCTGAGCCGTGCGAGCGCGGCAATGGTGGACGCCCACCAGACAGTGCTCGATCATCCCGGAGACATCGCGCAGGCGACGACGTTTGTGCAGGACCGGATCGAAGGTGCGCGCAACTGCCTGATCGACCTGCAGCGATTGTGCTCCTACGGGCATTTTCGCCTGAACACGCACCTGATGCAGATCCGTGAATTGCTCTCGGGGCTGGGAGAGGCGCATTCGGCCTATGTCGCGACCCTGATGCTGCAACGTGCAGGCGTGAATGCGCGCTTCGTAGACCTGTCGGGCTGGCGCGATGAGGATGACCTGACCCTGGATGAACGGATCGAAAGCGCGATGGAGGGGATCGATACACACGTTGAATTGCCCATCGTCACCGGCTACGCGCAATGCCGCCAGGGGCTGATGCGCGAATATGACCGCGGCTATTCGGAGGTGACGTTCTCACAACTCGCAGCGCTGACAGGTGCGCGTGAGGCGATCATCCACAAGGAATTCCATCTTTCTTCCGCCGACCCGAACCTTGTCGGAGAGGATGCCGTGCAAACGCTCGGTCACACGAATTACGACGTGGCAGACCAGATGGCCAATCTCGGGATGGAAGCGATCCACCCGTCCGCGGCAAAGACACTGCGCCAGGCGGGCGTGCCCCTGCGTGTCACCAACGCGTTCGAGCCGGGCCACCCTGGCACGATCGTCGACGACCAGGCTGCTGGAGATCCGGCGGTCGAGTTGGTCACCGGCCTCGATATCATCGCGCTGGAGGTGTTCGAACAGGACATGGTCGGCGTGAAGGGTTATGACGCGGCGATCCTCGAGATTCTGACACGCCACAATGTGCGGATCGTCTCGAAAGTTTCGAACGCGAACACGATCACGCATTACGTCGACACCTCCTTGAAGTCCATGCGCCGGGTGGAGGCCGATCTTGCCGCGAGATACCCGCAAGCCGAGATCACCACCAACAAGCTGGCACTGGTCTGTGTGCTGGGCCGCGACCTGACAGGACTGAAGGTGATGTCGCGCGGGCTTCGGGCCCTGGAAGACGCAGAGCTGACGCCCCTTGGCGCGGCGCAAGGCCCGCGCAACGTCGACACTCAGTTCATTCTGAACCGCACGGACCGCGATCCCGCGATAGCGGCGTTGCACAGAAGCTTCTTCGCTCAATCAACGACCGTCGCGATGACAATCGCCGCTTAGCGCCCCGAGGGCCCAGCCCGACATGTCGCATTCAGGGCACGGTTCGACGCACCCGTTTGCTTTCGGGGCCACGATTCGTTTAGCCTGATCCAAGGGGACAAAGAACCGGCGGCCCTGCAAATCACCGGAGGCTTGGCCACGCGCCCCGAGCGGCAAGCCGACCTTCGGCCGCGTCAATCGGGAGAGAAGTAATGTTCAAACGGATAATGGCACCGGTCGATTTGGCACATGTCGAACGGCTTGGGCCCGCGCTCGACTGCGCGGCCGATCTGGCAAAACACTACGGCGTGCCGGTTGTATATGTGGGCGTCACCTCGTCTCTACCCAGCCAATTGGCGCATAACCCGGAAGAGTTCGGCCAAAAGCTTGCCGCATTCGCCGAGGCGGAGGCGGCCAGGCACGGCGTCGAAACCTCGGCGCATACCGCCATCGCACATGACCCGACGACCGAGGTCGACGATGCGCTGATGCGCGCAATCGATGAAACCGGCGCCGATCTTGTCGTGATGGCCAGCCACGTGCCGAATGTCATGGATTATATCTGGCCCTCCAACGGCGGAAAACTGGCCGAGCATGCGAAATGCTCGGTGATGGTGGTACGCTCTTGAGTCGTACACGGACAAAACAACGACAGTGAACAGGGAGGCCGCAGATGGCCGACGAAACCACAAATCAGGGGATCCCCGCGCCAGAAGGCGCATCCCACATTATCGAGACGGACTACGAGATCGGTCAGGACAATTTCGAAACGCAGGTCGGGCCCTTCGGGCTCGACATTCACAACCCGGTCTTCCTGATCTCGGCGCTCTCCATCATGGCTTTTGTGGCCTATGCGCTGTTTGCGCCCGGAAGCGCAGATGCCGTATTCAACGGCATCGACCCGAGCGATACCTGCGAGGCCGGTGCCTTTTGCGATCTGGGAATGCGCGCCTATCTGACCTCGAATTTCGACTGGTTCTTCCTGTGGTCGGCAAACATTTTCGTCGTATTCTGCCTGTTCCTCATCGTTTCACCGTTCGGCTCCGTCCGGCTCGGTGGCAAGGACGCAAAGCCTGACTATGGCTACCCCGGCTGGTTCGCGATGCTGTTTGCCGCGGGTATGGGGATCGGTCTGATGTTCTTCGGGGTGCTGGAGCCGGTCTATTACTTCGGCACGCCATGGGGGGACGAGCCATTGGGCGTCGTTCGCCCCTTCACGGAAGACGGCGCCCTGATACCCGAAAACGTGGCCGCCGCCCGGCGCATGGCACTGGCGGCAACGTCCTATCATTGGGCGCTGCATCCCTGGGCGATCTATGCTGTTGTCGCGCTCGCACTCGCGTTGTTTTCCTTTAACAAGGGCTTGCCGCTGACGATCCGCTCCGCCTTCTACCCGATCTTCGGCGAACGGGTCTGGGGCTGGACCGGGCATATCATCGACACGCTCGCCGTGTTTGCCACGCTTTTCGGTCTTGCAACCTCGCTCGGCTTTGGCGCGCAGCAGGCGAATGCCGGTCTGGAATATGTGTACGGCCTGCCCAACAACGTGACCGTGCAGGTGATCCTGATCATCGCAATCACGCTTGTCGCGCTGGGTTCGGTCCTGCGTGGCCTTGATGGGGGGGTAAAGGTGCTGTCCGAAATCAACATGGGCATGGCGCTGTTGCTGTTGCTTTTCGTGCTCTTCGCGGCAGGTGCGGCCACAATCATGACCGGGTTCGGAAAGGGCATCGTCGCCTATTTTCAGGAGGTCATTCCGCTCTCGATCCCGCATGGGCGCGAAGACACGGGCTACATGCAAGGCTGGACGGCCTTCTATTGGGCCTGGTGGATCTCCTGGTCACCCTTCGTCGGCATGTTCATAGCCCGGGTTAGCCGCGGTCGAACGGTCCGTGAGTTCGTGACCTGCGTATTGATCATTCCGTCTCTGGTGTGCGTACTCTGGATGGCCGTTTTCGGCGGTGCCGCGATCGAGCAAGTGATTGCGGACCCGGCCGCGAGCGCGGTCAAGGCGCAGGTGATCGACAGCTACAACCCGCCCCTGTCTCTGTTCGCGATGCTCGAAGGGCTGCCCTTCGCTGCGATCACCTCGACCATCGGAATCATCCTGGTCATCGTGTTTTTCGTGACGTCTTCGGATTCCGGTTCACTGGTCATCGATACGATCACGGCTGGCGGCAAGGTTGACGCGCCGGTGCCGCAGCGCGTGTTCTGGTGCACATTTGAGGGGCTTGTGGCGATTGCGCTTCTGATCGGCGGCGGGCTTGGCGCATTGCAGGCCATGGTGATCTCCACGGGCTTGCCGTTCACTGTAATACTGCTGCTGATCTGTTGGGCCATCCTGAAAGGCCTCATTCAAGAGCGCCGGAACAGCTGAGCCACCAAACAACCCGCACGGGCGCCTCGTCGCGCCCGTGCGCCCGTGATGACGCGCTTGTCGAGGCTCTGTTCGAAGGCTTTGCGAAACCCCGGCGCGGTTCCCACAGTTCCGGCGCGTCGGTTTAAATATCCATCACAGGGAAGTCACATCAGTGTTTCCTCCGGGCGAGACAGTTCCCCCATTAGGCCATTTCAGTGGGGGATTCGAGCATGGACATTCGTGTCGCAACATTTAACGCATCGCTTAACCGCAACTCCGAGGGCGAGTTGATCGCAGATCTGAGTACGTCTGCAGACACTCAGGCGCAATCGGTCGCCGAGATCATCCAGCGCTCGGATGCGGACATCATTCTCATGAACGAGTTCGACTACGAGGCCGCCGGCGAGGCAGCCCGGCTTTTTCAGGAGAATTATCTCTCGCTGAGCCAGAATGGCGCGGCGCCTGTCGAGTATCCGCATGTCTACGTCGCGCCCTCCAACACCGGCGTCCCGAGCGGCTTTGATCTCGACAATTCAGGCGCCGCGGGTGACTTCGCGCCGAATGACGCCCAGGGCTTCGGCTTCTTCGAGGGCCAGTACGGTTTCGTGATCTTCTCGAAATACGAGATCGACACCGCGAACATCCGCACCTTCCAGAACTTTCTCTGGAAGGACATGCCGGGTGCTCTGCTGCCCGAGGACCCGCTCGATGCCGATGGCAACGGCGATACCTCGAGCTGGTACACAGAGGAAGAACTCGAGGTCCTGCGCCTTTCCTCGAAGAACCATGTGGACGTGCCAGTGATCGTCGATGGCGAGACTGTCCATGTGCTGGCCGCACACCCGACGCCGCCGGTTTACGACGGCCCCGAGGATCGTAACGGCACGCGCAATCACGACGAAATCCGTTTCTGGGCCGATTACGTCGCCGGCGAAGACTACATCTATGACGACAACGGCACATACGGCGGCCTTGCCGAGGGCGAGCGCTTCGTGATCCTGGGTGATTACAACGCCGATCCCTTCGACGGCGACAGCGTGAACGGTGCCGCCAACCAGCTGCTCGACAGCCCCCTCATCAACGGCTCTGCCACCGACCCGGCGGTAACCCCCTCCAGCGACGGCGGCCCGGTGGCCTCCGAGCTGCAGGGCGGCGCCAACGATGATCATGTCGGCGATCCCGCCTTCGACACCGCCGACTTCGGTTTCGCCGGCGCCGGCACTCCCGACGACGCGCCGGGCAACCTCCGGGTCGACTATGTGCTGCCGTCCGAGGCGGGCCTGGCCTATCTCGATGGCGGCGTCTTCTGGCAGACGCCGGACGACCCGCTCTTTCCGCTGGCCGAATTCCCGACCTCCGACCACCGCCTGGTCTATGCCGACCTGCGGGTGACCGATGATGACCGGACGACGGTCACGGGTGTGGAGTTCCTCGGGATGACGGAAATCGACACCGGCGTCATTTTCGACGGGACGATTGTCGGGGGTCTCTCCGGCATCGTACTCGACCCCGCGACGAACACCTACCTTGCGGTTTCCGACGATCGCGGAGCAGGGGCCGACGGCACGCCACGCTTCTACGAGGTTTCCATAGATCTTGGCGACGGATCGCTGGACGAAGGCGATGTCTCGCTGCTTGGCGTTACCGCGCTGACCCTGCCCGGCGGCGCCACCTTCGACGCGCTCAGCCCCGACCCAGAGGGCATCGCCATCGGTGCCAACGGCCAGCTTTTCATCTCTTCCGAGCGCGATCTGCTGGGCAATCCGGCGATCTACCTGTTCGGCAAAGACGGCGTGCTGGGCGGCGCGCTGCCGGTCGATACGAAGTTTCTGCCCACCCCGGCGGGGACGAACGGGGTGCGCAACAATCTGGGGTTCGAGAGCCTGACGATCTCGCCTGATCAGACAACGCTCTGGACCGCGACGGAAAGCGCGCTTGTCCAGGATGGAGCGCCCGCCACCACCGAACTCGGCTCGGCGGCACGGATCATACGCTATGATCTCGAGACCGGCCTGCCGGTCGCCGAATTCGTCTATGAGGTCGACCAGATCGCGAACGAACCCGTCCCGGCAGACGCCTTTGCCGACAGCGGGCTTGTCGAATTGCTGGCGCTCGACGATCAGGGCACGCTGCTCGCCCTGGAGCGGTCCTTCTCCACCGGCGCGGCGGATCGCGGCTACACCGGCAAGCTCTATCTGGTCGACACCCGCGGCGCGACCAACGTCATCGGCGAGAACGGCCTGCCGGTCAGCGAGGACGACGGCGAATTGGAGATCGACGTCGACGCACCGGTCAAGAAGACCCTGCTGGCCGATCTGGGCGACTTCGGCATCGTCGTCGACAACGTCGAGGGCATGACACTCGGCCCGGTTCTCGACGATGGCCGCCAGTCGCTGATCATCGTGTCGGACGACAATTTCTCGGCCTTCGGGCCGCAGGCCAGCCAGTTCATCTCCCTGGCGCTGGACCTGCAGGATATCCCGACGATCGCGCCGGTGCTGGAGACACCGGACGCGCTGCGCTACGACAACCCCTTCGACACGACCGAAGGCCCGGACCCGGACGATCCCGCGGTCTGGCTCAACCCGAAGGATGCCGGCGCCAGCACGATCGTCACCGCGATGAAGAACGGCGGGCTCCGCGTTTACGATATCGAGGGCAATGAACTCCAGCGGATCGAGCCGGAAGGCATCCGCTACAACAACGTCGATGTTCTCTACGGCGCGGGCAGGGGCAAGAACACCTACGATCTTGCCGTTGCCTCCGACCGCGAGAACGACACGCTGGCGATCTACCGTTTCAAGAAGGACGGAACGCTCAAGGATGCCACCTCGTGCAAGATCCCGGAGACGATCTTCGGCGTCGATGACGGCGAGGCGACGGCCTACGGGCTGGCGGCCTATACCGCCCCGGATGGCCGCGACTATGTCTTCGTGACCCAGGCGGACGGCAACAAGATCGCCCAGCTTGAACTGAAGCAGAAGGGCAAGAACTTTACCTTCGATCTGGTCCGGACGCTCGAACTGCCGGTGGCCGATGGCGAGGAAGCCGAGGATTACCAGGCCGAGGGCATCGTGATCGACCGCGAGACCGGCATCGGCTATGTCGCCGTCGAGGAGGAACTGGGCCTGCTGAGCTTCAGCGCCGACCCGGACGGGCCCGCCACCTTCGAGACCGTGGCGCCGGTCGACGCCGCGTTCTTCTCGCCCGACATCGAGGGCGTGTCGATCTACTACGGCGATGATGGCGACGGGCTGATCCTGGTCTCCTCGCAGGGCGACAGCACCTTCGCGGTGTTCGACAGGATCAACCACAGCTATCTCGGCTCCTTCGCCATCGGCGCCAACAATGGTATCGACGGGGTGGAGGAATCCGATGGCGCGGAGATCTACTCCGGCAGTCTGCCGGGCTTCGAGAACGGGTTGCTGGTCACCCAGGACGGCTCGAACGAGATCCAGGTCGTCTTCCCCGAGCCGGGCGACGGCGAGGTGCAGAACTGGAACGTCAACTTCAAGCTCTCCGACCTTGGCGATGTGCTCGCGCTCTTCGGCAAGGCAACCAACCCGGACTTCGACCCGCGCGAACTGACCCCGCAGACGCTGCCGCAGGGCGTATCCGCCGGCGACGTGACCGAAGACAGCGTGGTGCTCTGGGCCCGCTCGCTGGCGCTCGGCGAGGTGGAGTTCAAGGTCTATGAGGCCAAGCCGAACGGCAGGCTGAAGAAGGTCGCGGTACAGAGTGTCGAGGTCACTGATACCGACGTCCCGGTCAAGGTCCTGATCGACGATCTCGCCCCGGGCAAGGACTATGTCTTCGAGGTCGAGGATGCCGCGGGCGCCACCCGCACGGGCCGCTTCGGAACCGCCGCCGAAGATGGCTACAACGGGCTCGTCTTCGGCGTCTCCGGCGACTGGCGCGGCGAACTCGCGCCCTATCCGGCGATTTCAAACGCCGACGAGGCGGATCTCGACTTCTTCGTCCTCCACGGCGACACGATCTATTCCGATTATCCGAGCCCGGCGCTGGACCAGCCGCAGGCGATCACCCCCGAGGATTACCGGACGAAGTATGCTGAGGTCTACGGCGCACGCGACGGCCTGAACGCCTTCGCGGATCTTAAGGCCTCCACCGCGATCTTTGCCACCATCGACGACCACGAGGTCACGAATGACTTCGCCGGCGGCGGGACCATCGGCGGAACCGCAGAGAGCGAGTTCCGGGATCTGTTCCCGGACGATGACCCGGCGGCCTTCATCAACGACGCAACGCTCTACGAAAACGGGCTGACGGCGTTCCAGGAATACCACGCGGTCGCCGACAAATTCTATGGCGACACCGGCGACGCCCTGACAGCGGGCGAGCGCGAACTCTATCGCTTTCAGGAGTTCGGCCAGGACGCTGCCGTCTTCATCCTCGACCAGCGCAGCTTCCGCGACGAGCCACTTGCGGGCGCGAACCTCACCGACCCGGCCGACATCGCCCGGTTCCAGGCCGAGAGCTTTGGCCTGATGCCGGGAACCGAGGGCCGCAGCCTGCTGGGCGCCGCGCAACTGGACGATCTGAAGGCCGACCTGCTGGCGGCCGAGGAAAACGGGGTGACCTGGAAATTCGTTCATACGCCGGAGCCGATTCAGAACCTCGGCTTTTTCAACGCTGACAGCTGGGAAGGCTATGCCGAGGAGCGGACCGAGCTGCTCTCCTTCATCGAGGAGAATGACATCAACAACGTGGTCTTCGTGGCCGCCGACATCCACGCCACCTTCGTCAACAACCTGACCTACGAGGCCGTTCCGGGAACCGGCCAGATCGCCAGCTCGGCCTGGGAGATCACCACGGGCGCCGTGGCCTTCGACGCACCCTTCGGACCGAGCGCGGTCGAGGTGGCCGGCGGGCTGGGTATCCTGAGCCCCGCGGAACTGGCGTATTACGAGAGCCTGCCGGTCGCGCCGGATACCGATGACCTGCCCGACGACAAGGACGATTTCGTCAAGCAGGCCTTCAACTCGGTGATGGCCCAGGGCGGCTATGACCCGATCGGGCTGAACGACAATCTCGCGCAGGCCGAAGGGCTGATCGACGCGACGCTGCTGTCCGGCGATTACGTGGCGGCCCATACCTTCGGCTGGACCCAGTTCGAGATCGACGCGGACACCCAGGCGCTGACCGTCACCACCTGGGGCATCCCGGCCTACACGCCCGAGCAGGCCGGAAGCAACACCGACCTTGTGCCGCAGATCGTCAGCCAGTTCGTGGTCGACCCGCAGGCTGATGAGGCGCCCGAACCATCACCGACGATGCTGGCGACGGAGGACGGTTATCTGGCGGAAGCGGTCTTTACGATCGGCGACACGTTCTCCGGCACAACGGGCGCGCTCAATGAAACCACGGCGGGCGACTACACTCCGGTCGGCGTTCTCGACGGCCTGGGCGCCTTCGCGCATGACGTGGATGGCGATGGCGCGGCCGATGTGGTGCGCCTTCTGGGCAACCACGAGCTGCTGAACAACCGCGGCAACGCCTACGAGGTGTCGGATGGCGACGGCGGCACGTTCTCGATGACGGGCGCCCGCATCTCCTATTTCGATTTCGATATCGAAAGCCGTCAGATCGTGGACGCCGGCCTTGCCTATGACACGATCTACGACGGCAACGGCGACATCGCCTCCGACCTGACCTTCCTTTCGGAAGCCTACGCCCCGTTCTTCGGCGGGCCGGAAAGCGCGAGCCAGTGGCAAGGCTTCTCCCGGTTCTGCTCGGGCATGCTGGTGGAGGCCGAGCAGTTCGGCAACGATCGCGGTCTCGTCGATACTGTCTATTTCGCCGGTGAAGAGGACGGCGGCGGGTACAACTCGGTGGGCGGTGCCGAATGGGCGCTCGACGTCGAGACCGGCGCGCTCCATCAGGTTCCGGCCATGGGCCGCGGTGCGTGGGAAAATGTCACCCAGATCGACACCGGCGACCGCAAGCACGTGGCCTTCGTGCTCTCCGACGACACGGCGCCCTACGATTTCGATGGCGACGGCGAGGATGAAGCCGCGCCGCTGTTCCTCTACGTCGGCGAAAAGGACCGGCACTCCGACGACTTCCTGGCCCGCAACGGGCTGGCGGACGGCAAGCTCTTTGTCTGGGTTGCCGAGGCGGAGGAACTCGCGCCGTACGAGGCGATCAAGGCGCATATCGCCGAGGTGCTGGCCTCTGGCGATCTCGCGCGCTGGGAAGAGCGGAAACTGGCGCGGGCCGACAGCTTCGCCGACCGCCACGAGGACGACGAACGGTTGCTCGAGAAGCTGGCCGAGCGTCTCGATGTCGATCTGACGGGCGACAGCATCGACAGCCCGCTGGAGTTCAGCGGCACCGGCGCCGAGATCGCGGGGCGGTGGGTCGAGATCAACAACGAGCCGCGGCCGGGCATGGCCTCTGAGGACGGCACCACCGGCTTCGACGAATACGGCTACCCGACGCAGGGCAATCTCTGGCTCCAGGCGAAGGAGGCGGGCGCCTTCGGCTTCTCGCGTCCGGAGGACGTGGCCACGAACCCGGACAATGGATCCGAATTTGTCCTCGCGTCCACCGGCGTCGATACCTACGACATCGACCCCGAAACCGGCAACGGGGCCGACAGCTTCGGCACGGTCTACACCATGGAGGTGGAGTTCGGGCGGAAGGCGGCGCTGAAGTCGAGCACGCTCAAGATCGCGTATGACGGCGACGACGATCCGGCGCGGGCGCTGCGCTCGCCGGACAACCTCGACTGGGCGCGCGACGGGCTGATCTACGTGCAGGAAGACAAGGCCGAGGACGATACGCTCACTGGCGAGCCCCTGTTCGGCGCGGGGGCGGCCAACCCCGAGGAGGCCGGCATCGTCGCGCTGGACCCGGACACCGGCGAGATCGTCCGCATCGCCAACGTCGACCGCGGTGTGGTGCTCGACGGTTCGATCGCCGACCCCGGTCTCGCAGTCGATGTCGACGCCGGCATCGCCGGCGCCTGGGAGAGTTCGGGCATCCTCGAGGTTTCCGAGCTGTTCGGCATTGATGACGGGTCACTGTTCCTTGCCACCGTGCAGGCCCACGGCATCGAGGATCAGGCGGCCTTCAACGCGGAGAGCCGGCTCACCGACGCGGATCTCGTGGAAGGGGGGCAGCTGCTGTTCCTCGCCGACGCGTTCCTCTTCGCCTGACGTGCCGGCGGCGAATAGCGGATTCCGGCGGACATGCATTGTCCGCCGGACCCATAGCCTGACGCGCCTGATGCGTCAGTGTTGTGCCCCCTGGTCTTCATCCGGTCGGAACCAGCGCCACTTGTGTTGCTCCGCTTTCCGGCGCAGGTGGAACGGAGCCGCCAACATCCGCGCGCAGCTTTCAGATTGCGCAGCGCGGCTGTCGGTTGGTGTGAGCAGGTGTCGGGCGAACGCCCTTGGCGCCTCGCGGCCAAGTGCCGGGTGTGGCATCGCTTCGTTGAAATCGGCTGCCCGTGCCCGGATCAAGACCCGCGCACGGGTATGTTCTCTCGTTGGCTTCATTGTCCGACCCTTCGAGGGGCCGACTCTGATCCCCAGTGGAGAAAAAATCCTGTGGCAGGTCATCCAGGTTGACCTCGGGGGCATCATGATCATCGGTGTAGGGGGCAATCTGAAAGCCGATCACCCGCTACAGGCGCATTTTTGCCCGTCTATTCACATTCAGCCCAAAGCACTGTTCCGGGCACTTGAAGCCCGCAAGGCATCTTCAAGCGACGCCGTTGAAAAGGGCTTGTTCAGGAAAACCCAACCACCGCAACGGGCCTCAGCGGCGGCTTCGTTCAGTACAACGGGCGTCAGGTTGCGCTGGTCAAGTGCGACGCGGAGAGCTGGATCGGTGAGCTGATAGGAGCGGCAGTCGATCACAGCCCAAATCCAGTTCTCCGCCTGATCCAGAAGCGTGATGGCGTGGCCCACCGAGTCCGTCAGATGGACCTCGGCCCGGGGTTCGAGCGCGGTGACTATTTCTCGTATGTCCTCGGCGATAAACGGGTCGCTTTCCAGGACGAGTACGTTGAGGCACATGGTGAGTCTCCGGCTGCAGCTGGGTCTTATATGGAACCCAAACCGGGACGCCGCATTAAACTATGACATAGCAACGAGAGGTCGGCGCCCATGACAACAGCGTGTCAACATTGTCCCCTGCGCAAATGCGACGCCTTCCAGAATATTTCCAACGAAGATCTGGCGTTTATCGCACGTTTCAAGGTGGGTGAATTGAAGGTCGAGGCAGGCACGCCGATTTTGATGGAGGGCTCGAACGCGCCGCAGCTTTACACCGCGCTGCACGGGATGGGCATACGTTACAAGACACTCCCGTCGGGCGACCGGCAGGTCATCAACTTTGTGTTCCCCGGCGATTTCGTGGGATTGCAGGCTGGCGTGATGGGGGAAATGTCGCATTCCGTCGAAGCCAGCACGGCAATGACACTGTGCGTGTTCGACCGCAAGGCATTGTGGTCGTTCTTCAAGGACAAGCCGGAACGCGCGTTCGACATCACGTGGCTGGCGGCCATCGAAGAACATTTTCTTGGCGAGACATTGTTGACCGTCGGCCAGCGCGACGCGCTCTCGGCCGTTGCCTGGGCGCTGGTCAAGCTTCTTTTGCGCGGCCGCTCGGTCGGCCTGGCCCGGAACGATCGTTTGCCGCTGCCATTTCGCCAGCAGGACTTGGCGGATGCATTGGGCCTGTCGCTGGTGCACACCAACAAGACCTTGCGCAAGCTGCGCGTCAAACAGTTGGCATCGTGGGCGGATGGCGTTTTGCAGGTCAACGACCTGGCCGCGCTGGCCGCGCTTGGTCAGGCCGGTATTGCCCCCATGCCCAAACGCCCGCTGATCTGACGTCCGCCGGATTTGGTAGGGCTCCACGTACCCGGCCGCTGCGGCGATCTTCACCTGGTTCTATTTTGGCTTCAGGTCGAGCCTTCGGCGCTCAATATCGTTCGCCAGCCGGGTGTCCTCGCGCGGTTTCTTGGTCATCGCGTCCCTCTGAGTCCGCGTTTATTGGTTAGCTCTGTTCAGGTTTTGGGCCTCTTATGACCTTTGGTGATACTCCCGCGGGGCAAGCCCGTCGAGGCTCGAGTGCGGGCGATGGTGATTGTAGTCGACGCGCCACGCCGCAATCATGGCCGTTCATTTTCCGCCATTGGTCCGAGGACAATGGACGACGGCATGGCGCACAGACGGGAACAGGTGTTCGGTCAGACATTCCTCGCGCATGCATCCGTCGAGGGGTAATCCCCCCCGAAAGTAAGGGGCTGCATAAGTAGAATTTTCTCGGCAAGATGAACGAGGAGATTTCGAATGAAGACAAGCAGATACACTGAGGCTCAGATTATCGCGATCCTGCGGCAGGCCGAAGGCGGTGTGCCGGTGGCCGAGCTGTGCCGTGAGCATGGGATGAGCAACGCCTCGTTCTACAAATGGCGGGCGAAGTACGGGGGGATGGATGCATCCTTGATCAGCCAGATGAAGGCCATGGAAGATGAGAACCGCCGGTTGAAGCGGATGTATGCGGACCTGAGCACGCAGGCGGATTTGCTCAAGGAAGCCCTTGGAACAAAGTGACAGGGCCATCTCAGCGCCGCGAGATGGCCGAAACGGCGGTGGAACGACGAGGCGTCAGCATTGCGCTGGCGTGCCGGGCCTTCGGGGTCAGCGAGACCTGCTATCGCTACAGCCCGAAGCTGAAGGACGAGAACGAGGTGATCGCCGATCTTCTGACGGGGCTGACGGATGCGCGAAAGACTTGGGGGTTTGGCCTGTGTTTCCTGCACTTGCGCAACGTGAAGGAGCACCCATGGAACCACAAACGCGTCTATCGGCTCTACTGCCAGCTGGAGCTGAACCTGCGCATCAAGCCCCGCAAACGGCTGAAACGGGAGAAGCCTGACATCCTGGCGGTGCCGGACGCGCCCAATTTGACCTGGTCCATGGACTTCATGGCAGATCGCCTCGGTGATGGCCGGGCCTTTCGGCTGCTGAACGTGCTGGATGACTTCAACCGCGAAGGGCGGGGGATCGAGGTCGACTTCTCGCTGCCAGCCGAACGGGTCATCCGAAGCCTCAACCGCATCATCGAGTGGCGCGGCAAGCCGGGCACCATAAGGGTCGACAACGTCCGGAATACATCAGTGGCAAGCTAATGGAATGGGCCGAGAAACAGGGAATTACCATCCAGCACATCCAACCCGGACAGCCACAACAGAACGCCTACATCGAGCGCTACAACCGAACGGTTCGGCATGAATGGCTCGACCAATACATCATCGAAAGCATCGAGGAGGCACAAGATCACGCCACGCAATGGCTATGGACTTACAATAACGACCGCCCGAATATGGGCATCGGCGGCATCACACCCGCACAGAAACTGAAAATGGCCGCGTGAATTCTGCGGCTGAACCCCGTTAAAAATGGGGGGATTACCGGAGAACAGGCTAACCTCAAATTGAGGACTTTTCAGCGGAGCAGGTCACCATTGAAATACATAGAAGAGCAGATCATCAGCATTTTGCGGGAGCATGAGGCTGGTGCGAAGACGGCGGAGCTGCGCCGGAGGCACAGCATGCCGGAAGCTACGTTCCATGCCTGGAAAGCCCAGTTTGGCGGAATGGATGTCGTCGACGCGAAGCGGCGGAGGGCCTTGGAGGAGGAGAGCACAGAGCTGAAGCGGCTCCTCGCCGAGGCGATGCCGCATCAGGCGAGAACCCGTCACCCGCCTGATGAAGGCCTAACCGAACTCAGCGAGGTCAGCGTACACGCATTCCAAGCTCGTCGTCCCAGTGCAGTGGCTTCTCGCTCTTGGGCAGTGGGGCATCGGCCGCCGAAATCGTTACCCCATATGTCCAGTCGGCGGGGCAGATCGCTACATATCGGGCATAGCCGCCCGCACCGCCCTTGAACTTTGGGTAACCTATAGAGACCAGGCAGCCGGTGGGCGGGACCTGGTCCAGATTGGCGACCCCCTCTGCCTGCGCGTATCCGTTGTGCATCAGCCAGTACTCGCCCTCGAGATTGGGCGTGGCGTCAGTGTCCAGCGGTTCATGACCGTGGAACAGAATGTGACGCTCTTCATGCAGGAACTTCAGCGCGTCGAGCCCGACACCGGGAAATGGCGTACGCGCGGCAAACTCCTTGTCCGGCCACCCCTTCGACCAGTCCGAACGGACGAAAACCACGGATCCCTCGGGGATGGTTCCATGCTCGGATTCGAAGGCTTCGATATCGGAAACCTGCAGGGCATATCCGAAATCCTCGGCGACCTGATCCTGCATCGGAATAACGACAAGCGGACGCAGTGTGTAGGTGGCCGGAAGTTCGTCGATCGTCGGATATTCGGGCGCCCAATGCGCCGGGGGATCGAGTTGAGTGCCAAGCTGATCCGTCTTGAGCAGGTAGCTGGTCGCCACGAAGCCGTGTTTGTCGTAGGTATATGTATCGCCTTCGGATGCGTAATCTCCGAGGTCGGCGCCGGCCTTGGCGGGTGAGAACGTGGAGTCGCCAAAGCCCGGCCAGACAGGAATGGTCGGGGTAATGACATGGGTCAGGTCGACGTATTTCGCACCCTTGAAAATGTCCTGATATGCGCCCCATAGCCCCAGATCCTCCGCCGAAGCGGCCCCCGAGACGCAAAGCACGGCAACGCCGGCGAGAATTATCTTGTTTGTCATCAAACCTCTCCCATGCATGGGTGTCGAAAGCTGTGTGCGGTGAGTGGCAGCCAGCGGAGCCTTTGGCCTTTCAGTCATGCCTCGCCTTGCCACACGGATCGCCCGCCCTGTTCGGCTCGACGACCCCGGTGCCGGGACCGTGAGGGGCTTGGTCGTAAAAGACAATCTGCCAACGTCTGTTACTGACCATCCCGGCCGTTGGCTCGGGTGATCGCCTCAGAAGAGGGCAATTGCAGCGGGTAGGGGGCACATTATTGCGCAATTTGGACTCAGCATGGGCAAGCCGGAGGAGGGGTTTCGCCTGCGCGGATGGAGCCCCGGTAGAGCGAGGATCACGGCCCGGAGCTGACCTTGTTAAGCGAGTGTCTTTTCGAAATAAACGCGTTTGAAGCCGTCCTCGACGCGGCGTTCCACCTCGGTGTAGCCGAGCCTTGGATAGATCGACAGGTTTTCGGTCATCTTTTCGTTCGTGTAGAGGTGAACGGCACCGAGACCGCGTTCTCGCGCGGCATTCTCACAGAAGCTGATGAGCGCCGTCCCTAAACCGCGTCCGGCAGCGCGGGGAAGGACAGCCATGTTTTCCAGGAGAATATGACCCCCTTCGGCATAAAACACGATGAAGCCCTGTAGACTATCGCGGTCATCCGTCGCAACGAACACCTCGCCTTTGGCGATTTGGGTGGCAAAATCGGCGACCATCGGCGCAGGCTTTCTTCCGATCAGCGGCACATAACGTGCATATGCCCGCTCCGCGCATTCTCTGATTGCTGTTTCATCGCTTGGTACGGCAGGTCGGATCATGTTGCTTTCTCAACTATAATTGATGCGATATTGCTCTGTCAGGATCGTCCGAGCAATGACCGGCTTGTTGACGGTTTTCCAAAGCGGGTCGAGGGTGCCCCGACGCGCTCCGTTTTGCCGCGACCCGCCTCAGAAAACCTTCACCAAACCTTCCTTTCAGGGCGGCCGCTCAACTTCAAGAAAATGACATGTCCGCTAAATCACGCTGTCACGATTGCGGCGCACAACTTGCCTTGCACACGTGTGCAAGTCGAGCTTCCCAAACCGAGAGTTGGACAGATCATGAGCATTCTCAAGACAATCGCGGGCCGCGGGGCCGCTGCCGCCGTGCTGACGGTGACCGCCTTCACGGCGGCTGCCGAGGACTACACGATTACCGTATGGGCCGGGGGTACTGGCGACGAATCCAATTACCGCTATGACGCCATCGCCTTGGCGGCCGATATCCTTGAACGCGAGGCCGAGGTTCGCGGCGAGGAACTGAATATCACCGTCGAAAGCCAGGCATGGAGCAGTTGGGACGACTTCAAACAGGCATTCACGCTCGCCTCCGAGGCCGGTAATTCGCCCGACATCGTTGTCTCCGGGCATGAGGACATTGGCCCCTGGTCCGAGGCCGGGCTGATCGTGCCGATCGAGGATTATGTCTTTTTCGACACCTGGCCGCTGAATGCCATCTACCCGAACCTGATCGAGGTCGCGTCTTACAACGGCCAGGTCTGGGGCATTCCGCAGGATGCCGAGGCACGCGTATTCTACTGGTCGATTCCCGATCTGGAGGCGATCGGATGGTCCGCGCAGGACATCGAGAACCTGCCCGCCCGCGTCGAAAGCGGGGAGTTCACGCTATATGACATGCTGGACGCCGTCGAGAAGATGCAGGCCGAAGGCGTCGTGGATGCCTCCATGGGCTTTGCGCCGCGGGTGTCGAACGGGCCGGACTACTGGCAGTTCTACCAGTCGTTCGGGGGCGAGATGATCGACAAGGAAACCGGCCGCCTGGTGCTGGACACCAAGGCCCTGACCGGTATGTACCAGTTCTTCGTTGATGCCGCCGCGCGCGGCGTCGTCTCGAAAACCTTTCTGGGCACCGAATGGGACACCTGGCACCAGAACGTCGCCGCGGGAAAATATGGCGCCTGGCACGGTGGAACATGGCACTATGCCCAGTGGACCAACCAGTTCGGTCTGGAAGACTTCTTCGACACCGTACAATATACGCTGATCCCGGCGGGCAACGAAAACGGCCGGGCCAATTCGATCACCCACCCACTGGTCTACCTCGTCACCTCCGCCGCGCCCGCGGACGAGGCGGTCATCGCTGCGGAGCTGATCTCGATTGCCTCGGAGCCTCGGATCAATGCGCTTCACGCCGTGAAATCGGCGCATCTGGGCATATCGGAGCAGCAAAACTCGGTCCCGCTCTATGCAAACGACCGCTGGCTGAGCGCGGCGTCGGAGCGGCTCGCGCCGCATACGAACGCGCTGCCCAACAGTTCGGACTTCGGAATTTACTGGAATGCGATGTATGACGGACTTGAAGCCAGCTGGACCGGCGTGACCTCGGTCGAGGATGCCGTGGCCGAAGTTGAAGCTCAGGTAACCCGGGCGCTTGGCGACAATGTCATCGTCCGCTGATCCCATACTCCGCCCCCGGACGGCCGCGCGCCGTCCGGGGTATCCGGCCAGAGAGAGCAACCTGCGTAGCCCCCTCAGCCTGCTCGGTCTCGTCATGCTGTCGCCCGCCCTGATCCTGCTGGCATGTTTCTATTTTGCCCCGGTGGCCCTGACCACGGCCTTTGCCTTCACCGACATGTCGACCGCGACGGGGATCGGAACGGGCGCCTATGTCATCACGCCCAATACCCTGCGCGGCCTGCAGGACGAAGGCCTGCCCGAAGATGTCGCCGCGCAGGTCATGGCCGAGACCTACATCGTCGATCGGGCTGGGCTGGACGCAGCCGTGGCGGCAGGTATGGATGAAGGTTTTGTCGCGGATATCTCCGCGCGCCTGACCGGCAGAGCCTACGATTCCGCACGCGATTTCATCCGCGCCCTGCGTGAGCTGCCAAATGCTCCCCGCAGCCCGCGCGCGATCACCGCCGCCGCCGAAATATTTGGCCGGTCTGCACTGAACCGGCGGTTCGAGACCCGGGAGGAATTGGCAGAGGCGCTTGCCATCGCCACGCCCGAGGGCGCGATAGAGACGCGCGAACAGCTGCTCGACGCCAGCTACACCGGCGCGGTTTTCACCACCGAGAACTTCCGCCGCCTCGCCACCCAGCGCGAAACGGGGCGGGTGCTGCTCAACACGCTGTTCTATGTCTCCGCCACGCTGGCGATCTTCAACGTCGGTCTGGCGCTCTTTCTGGCGATCACGCTGTTCTACTTGCCAAAAGGGCTGATGGGTGTGTTCGGCACGCTTTGGCTGCTGCCGCGTATCACGCCCCTCGTGCTCTATGCGATCCTGTGGAAATGGTTCACCTGGGAGGGGGGATTCCTGCCGATCCTTGCCGAACAGGTGGGCCTGCCATCCTTCAACTACATGAAGGGCTCGGTGGTGACGGCCTGGATCACGATGATCTCGCTCAACGGGTTCATCGGTGCGTCCTTCGGGCTGATCCTGTTCTCGGGCGCGTTGCGGACGATCCCGATGCAGCAGCTTTGGGCCTCGGAGGTGGACGGGGCCACGCGCTGGCAGCAAGTCCGGCGGATCATCCTGCCGCAGATGCGCTGGCCGATCCTGTTCGTGACCACCTACCAGACCATGTCGTTGCTGGCGTCCTATGCCGAGATCTGGCTGACCACCAACGGCGGGCCCGGACGGACGACGACGGTCTGGGCGCTCGAGGCGTTCCGGACGGCATTGTTCAACTATTCGGGCAATCTTGAATACGGGCTGGGCTCGGCGATGGCGCTGATGCTGGTGATCGTCGGGTTTGCCCTGTCGCTCGTCTACCTGCGGCTTTTCCGTTTTGACGAACTGGTCACCCGCCCCCGGATCGAGTTCTGAGGTGCCGCGATGACACGCAATTTCGCGACGCTCCCGCTCCTTCTGCTGCTGATCGTCATCAGCCTGCCGCTGACGGTCATGTATGGCTTTCTCATACTCGACACCTTCACCGACGCCCCGCCGGGTGAACTCTGGCCCGACCGTTTCACGCTGGAACACTGGCGGTTCCTCTTCGACGGGGGCGAGATCGGAAATGTCTGGGCAGCAGCGGGCAACAGCCTGATCCTGGCCGGGTCGATGACGGTGATCGTGCTGACTGTTTCGACCACGGGAGCCTATGCGCTGTCGCGGCTGAACCTGCCGTTCCGGCGGTTCTTTCTGGCCGGGGTGCTGGTCATGCACGCGTTCCCCTCGGTCACGCTGCTGATCGGGGTATTCTTCGTGCTGAACCTCACCGGGCTCTACAACAGCATGATCGGCGTCATCCTGGTGAAATCCTCGCTGATGCTGCCCTTCGGCATCTGGATCATGAAGGGGTTCTACGATGCCGTCCCGTGGGAGATCGAGATGGCCGGGGTTCAGGATGGAGCGAGCCGCTTTACCGTCTGGCGCAGGCTGATCCTGCCGCAGGTCAAACCCGGCCTCGTCGCGCTATCGGTGTTCAGCTTTCTGGACGGGTGGGGCGAATACCTGCTGCCGCGGATCCTCGCACCCGGATCGGACATGGAGGTCCTGTCTGTCTTCCTCAACGAGCTGATCGCGGCGGATCAGCTCGGGTTCAACTTCAATCTGTTTAAATCCGTGGGTGTCTTTTACACGCTGCCGGTCGTTCTTCTCTACGTCATCTTCCAGCACCGGCTGATGAACATCTTCGGCGGAGGCACGAAGGGCTGATGCGCTTACATCTCGACAATTTCACGAAACGCTTCGACGGCAATCCGGTCATCGAAGGCATGAACTTCGTCGTCGAGGATGGCGAGATGCTGGCGCTGCTCGGGCCCTCGGGCTGCGGCAAGTCGACGACGCTCTTTGCCATCGCGGGGATCTACCGCGCCGATGGCGGGCGCATCCTGTTCGGCGACCGCGACGTGACCAACCTGCCGTCGCAACGGCGGAATGTGGGCGTAGTGTTCCAGAACTATGCCCTCTATCCGCATATGTCGGTCGAGGAAAACATCGGGTTTCCGCTGACGGTGGGCCGGATACGGCGCGACAAGGCCGAGGTCGCCCGCGCCGTGCGCGAGATCGCCGAGCTGATCCATATCGAGGAGCTGCTGGCCCGCAAACCGGCGCAGCTCTCGGGCGGGCAGCAACAGCGCGTGGCTCTGGCGCGCGCGCTCGTGCGGCGGCCCGGAATTCTGCTGCTGGACGAGCCGCTGGCCAATCTTGACGCCAGGCTGCGGCTCGAGATGCGCTCGGAAATCCGGCGCATCCAGCTTGAGACAGGGATCACCGCCATCCTCGTGACCCATGATCAGGTCGAGGCGATGTCCATGTGCGACCGCGTGGCGATCATGGAGAGGGGCAGGATCCTTCAGATCGGCCCGCCGACGGAGCTGTATCGCGCGCCGGTCAACCGGTTCGTCGCGGGCTTTCTCGGGAACCCGCCGATCGTGTTTCTGGAAGGCCGCACCGCCGGACAGGGCAGTTTCGCGATGGATCAGGGGCTGCATCTGCCCCTGCCTCCGCGTCTGCGCGGCCTGCCAGCCGACCGGCCCATCTCTCTGGGCATCCGGCCCGAGCATTTCGGTACCGGCGGAACCGCTCAGGCGACCGGGCGTGTGACCTTCGTCGAGCCGCAGGGCCGCGAGACCCTGTTCGACATCGAGACGGCGCCGGGGGTCATCCTGCGGTCGGTCCAGCCCGCGCGCGAGGACGTGGGGGTCGGCGACATTGTCACCTGGCCGATCGATGTTGATAACCTTCTGGCCTTCGATGCAGAGGGAACACGACTCTGATGCGCGCAAACCTGAAGTTTTCCTGGCCCGCGCGCTGCGACGGGCGGCCATTGTGCATCGCCCATCGCGGGGCCTCGGCTCATGCGCAGGAGGGAACGGTTGCGGCCTATGAATGCGCCGCCGATCTGGGATCAGACATGTGGGAGCTCGATATCTGGCTGACGGCGGACCGGCAGCCTGTGGTGTCGCATGATCCGACCTTTGCGGGTGAGGGCGGCCCTGTGGCCATCGCGGCGTTCACCGCAGCTGAGCTGGCGCGCCGCTGCCCCGAAATGCCGACGCTTGCCCAGATCGTGGCGATGGCCCGCGCGCGCGGACAAGCGCTCTACCTCGACCTCAAGGGTGAGGGCGCGGGGGCGGTCTGCATGGAGGTGCTGCACGCGCTCGATTTTACCCAGGCGGTTCTGGGCACCTTCGACGAGGGCGAAGCGCGTGCGCTGATCGAAAACGGCTGCCCCTGGCCAGTCGCCGTGCTCGTTCGGCTGGGTGAGGATCCGTTTCGGCGGGCAGAGGCGACAGGCGCGGATATCATTCACCTTTGCTGGGAGCATGGCGGCGCGCGGCCACAGAACCTCGTGACTGCGGCCCTGTTGGCCCAGGCGCAGGCGCGGGACATCGGCATCGTGATCTGGCACGAGGAACGGCCCGAGGTGCTGGCCGCTCTCGTCACGCTGCCGGTGCTGGGCATCTGCACCGACCAGCCGGAACTGCTGGGCGGTTTCGATAGCCTGCCGCCCACCGGGATCGAGGTCGTGTGCCATCGGGGCGTCAATCACATCGCTCCCGAAAACACGATGGCCGCTGCGCGGCTGACCTACGACATGGGCTGCGACTGGCTGGAACTGGACGTGCGCGAAAGCGCCGATGGCGAAATCATCGTGATCCATGATCCTACGCTGGACCGGACGACATCCGGTACGGGCGCGGTGGCGAAAACCGACCTTGCCGCGCTACGGTTGCTCGACGCGGGCGGATGGAAGGCCAGGCATTGGCGGGGCGAGACGATCCCGACGCTGGCCGAAGCCATCGGCTATTGCCAGTCGCGGGGGCGGCGGATGTATATCGAGAACAAGAGCGTGGACGCCCGAAAGCTGCTTGATCTCGTACGGGGCATGGACTTTCTTGACCAGTGTTTCTTCTGGTCGCCATCCCCCGAGCTTTTGCTGGAGACACGCAGGATTGCCCCGGACGCCAACATCAAGGCCAACATCCCCCATTTCAGCAGTTTCAAAACGATGATGGAAACGCTCGCCCCGCAAATCTGCGAAATCACCGTCGCGGACTGGGAGCGGCAAGCTCCGCTGTGCCGCGCGCACGGGGTGCGCCCGATGCTGAAGTATTTCGGCGACGACCCGCGTGTCTTTGCTCGCATCGTCGACTGGAGGCCGGAGATGATCAATCTTGACCGGGCGGACCTGCTGCTTTCTGCGCTCAAGGCCGCCACATGAACGGGCAGAGGTCGGTCACGGCAGAAGACGTCGCGCGGCTTGCCGGGGTGTCGCGGTCGGCGGTCAGTCGGGCGTTCACCAATGGTGCGAGCATCTCGTCCGAGACACGGGACAAGGTCATGGCGGCGGCGGACCGGCTGGGCTACCGGGTCAATTACCTCGCCCGTAGCCTGACGCTGCAGCGGACCGAACTGGTCGCGCTCGTGGTGTCGGACATGGACCATTCGTTCCGCGCCCGGATCGTCGACCTGCTGTCGCGCGGGCTGGTGAAGGCGGGGTACCGGCCGTTCCTTCTGCCCTGGAGCGACGGGGACGACGCCGGGCGGCTGATCGACATGATGCTGCACTACAACGTCTCGGGCGCGATCATGACCTCGGACACGCCCCCCGGCGAAATCGCCGCGCATTGCGCCCGGCACGGCGTGCCGCTGGTGCTGGTCAACAAGGCACCGGTGGATGCTCACGCGCCGCGCGTGCTCCACGATGTCGAAGCCGCCGGTCGGCTCGCCGCCGAAGCCCTGTTCGAGGCCGGATGCCGCCGCGTCGCCTATGCCGGACCGCGGCGGCCGTCGTATACGATCGACGCGCGCCGGGCGGCTTTTCTGCGCCACGCAGCCGAACTGGGGATGCGCTGTAGGTTCGAGGCCAACGGCGCACGCCCCAACTATGCGGGCGGAGTCGAGGCCGCCGCAGAGTTCCTTCCCCGTGCCGGCGAGGTGGACGGCGTGCACTGCGGCAACGATTTTCTCGCCCTCGGTTTTCTCGATCGGATCCGGTCCGATGGCTTGCGGGTACCCGCTGACCTGTCCGTTGTCGGCTGTGACAACATCGCCGAGGCGGCATGGACAAGCTACGATCTCACGACGGTAACCCAGGATGCCGAGGCAGTCGTGTCGGCCTGCCTGGCGGCGCTGATCGAACTTGTCGAGGGAGAGGAAGAGCCCGCGCCCACCACCGTCATTCCGGTGCGACTGGTCCGTCGCGGATCGACCTCGCATCGCGCATGACACCGGACGCAGGCGGCAGAACCGCGCGCCTGCTCGTCGGGCGACAGATCGCGGGCCACGCCGCGGCGGTGCCTGTGCTCGACTTCATTCATATCGCGAGGGCAGGGCGTTGCCCGCATCGATCCAGCCTTCCCTGATTTTCCGGTGATTCATCTTTGCCGCGCACAAAAAATGCTCATCAGGGTGTATGGATGACGCAATCTGGTGCGAAATCATCGATATCGCCTGCGCGCGCCTGCGGGGATGCCCCCGGTGTTGACAGCCTTCAGACGCCTGCATAGCGTCGAGTTCACGCGCCGAGCAAATGAGCTCCTGTTGGCGCATTCGCAATGACTTAAATATATCGGCAAATGAGCCCCAAAAGCAGTTCTTGCTTTGGGGCTTTTGTCGTTTGGAAGGCAAAAGATGACGCGTATCGATGTCCCGCTTGGATTGCTGTTTTCGAATACCGGATCCTACGGAACCGTTGCGCACACGTTGCTGAACGGCGCCAAACTTGCCTGCAAAGAGATCAATGCCGACCCGAACGCTTCGGTGATGCTCAAGCCGCTCCATATCGATCCGCAAAGCAATCTTGGCAACTACGGGCCGGCGGTGCAGACCATGCTCGACAAGGGCATTCGCCATATTTGCGGTTGCTATACTTCATCGAGCCGCAAGGAAGTGATCCCGCTTATCGAAAAACGGGATGCTCTTCTTTGGTATCCCACCCACTATGAAGGCTTCGAAAGCACGACCAATGTGATCTATACCGGCGCTGCACCGAACCACCACATATCACCACTCATCGACTATCTGTTTACCCGTTTCGGGCAGCGCGCGTTTTGCATCGGCTCGAACTACATCTGGGGCTGGGAAAGCAACCGCGTCTTGCGTGAGGGCCTGCAGAAAAGAGGCGGCGAGGTTTTGGCCGAACGCTATGTGCCCGTGGGCGAAACTGATCTGAATGATATTATCGAAGAAATCCTGGAAACGCGCCCCAATTTCGTTTTCAACGCATTGATAGGCGAGTCCTCTTATTCCTTCTTTCGCGCTTTTCGCAACGCCTGTCGCGAAAAGGGTATCGATCAGGTCGCGCAATATCCGGTGGCGAGCTGCAACCTTTCCGAGCCGGAACTCCGCGCTATCGGAGCGGACGGAGCGGACGGGCAGATCAGCTCAAGCGTTTACTTCTCGTCCCTGCCGGGCGCGAGGAATGCGCGTTTCGTCCGTGCCTATCAAGCCGAGTTTCCGGAAGGCCCCGTCGCGTCGGCAGAGGCAGAAGCAGCCTATGTCGCAATTCACATGCTCGCAAAATCCGTTGCGAAGGCGGGTACGGCGGATGTGCAAGCCGTGTGCCAGGCCGTTGCCGGGCAGGAATTCGACGCGCCGCAGGGGAAGGTCACGATTGATCCCGACACGCTGCATGCATCATTGACGCCGCGTATCGGGCTGTCGCGTTCTGACTATGAATTCGACCTGCTGTTTGAAGCATCGGAGCCGGTGAAGCCGGATCCTTATCTCGTGTCCTCGACGATGACCTACGAACCCGCGCTCCGGCGCTCAATGCTGAGGGCCGTTTCATGAAAACACCGCGCCTCGTCCAGAACTTCAAAGGCCGCCGGGTGGTGATCTTTTCCTCCGCAGGCCGGTCTCTGGAGATCCTCGACAGTACTTTGCGCCGTCTGGGGCTGTTGCCTGAAGTCTTTGCAAGCGAACCGGGAAAGATGCTCGAACTGCCGTCGGATTTGCGACCTCATCAGGATGTGGTGCTCATCGACGGCGACCAGATCCTGCCGGTGAACTGGCCGGAATGCTACGACTTACCGGTTGGGATGCCGCCTTGCCCGACAATTGGACTTGTGGGAACAGAGGCTCCCAGCCGCCTGAAAGCGATGATGCAGCTTGGTGCGCTCGCGTTCCTGCCCAAGCCGATCTACGCAGGATCAGTTTTTTCGGCGCTTTATCTCGCCGTGAACGAGTTCAATCGCGTGGAAGCGCTGAACGCGTCTGTCGCTGGCCTCATGGAACGGCGCAGAAAAAGAATTCATGTTATCAAGGCCGTGGCGATGCTGATGCGGCATCGCGGGCTCAACGAAGATGCCGCGTATGACTTTTTGCGAAAAGAAAGCATGCGGGCTCGTGTCAGCATCGAGGACCATTGCTGGATCTTGATGCAGACAGCGTCGGAGGGCGATGAAAATCGCAACGCAACCCCAAAGAGGTGTCGAGCCCACTAGCGGTCAAAACACCCAAAACACGCAACAAGGATTCGAAAATGAAGATGAAATTAATCAGCGCCACTTCGGCGCTCGCTACCCTATTGTCTATCGCCGGGCCGTTCGCGGCACAGGCGCAGGAGCCGATCAAACTCGGTGTTCTTGAAGACCAGTCGGGTGATTTCGCGCTGGCCACCATCGGCAAGGTCCACGGGATCGAGCTTGCAGTCGAAGAAATCAACGCCGCTGGCGGTATCGACGGGCGCCCGATCGAGATCATCGCCTATGACACCCAATCGGACAATACCCGCTATCAGGAATTCATGCGGCGCGTCCTGCAGCGTGACAAGGTGGACGTGGTCTTTGCTGGCTTCTCTTCGGCCTCGCGCGAGGCTTATCGCCCGATCGTGAACCAGTTCGATGGTCTGGCATTCTACAACAACCAGTATGAAGGCGGTGTTTGCGACGCCAACATGATCGTCACCGGCGCGGTTCCCGAACAGCAGTTCTCGACCTTGCTGCCTTACATGATGGAGACCTACGGCAAAAAGGTCTACACGATCGCCGCGGACTACAACTTTGGCCAGATCTCGGCCGAGTGGGTACGCCAGATTGTCGATGAAAACGGCGGTGAGATGGTGGGCGAGGAATTCATCCCGCTTGGCGTGTCGCAATTCTCGCAGACGATCCAGAACATTCAGGCAGCGAAACCGGATTTTGTCGTGACCCTGCTCGTCGGGACAGCGCAATCATCCTACTACGAACAGGCGGGCGCTGCGAACCTGGCATTGCCGATGGCGTCTTCGGTGAATGTCGGCCAGGGCTATGAACACAAGCGGTTCACGCCGCCGAGCCTCGCGAACATGTACGCGACGGTAAACTACATCGAGGAAGTCGATACCCCCGAAAGCAAGGCGTTCGTCGAGAAATGGCACGCCAAATTCCCGGACGAGCCTTACATCAACCAAGAGGCCGAAAACTCCTACGCCGCTGTCTACCTGTACAAGCTGATGGTCGAACGCGCGAAATCGACCGAGCTCGAGGCCATCCGTGGCGTCATCGCGGAGGGAGACATCTGTTTTGATGCGCCCGAAGGCGAAATGTGCATCGATCCGAAAAGCCAGCACACATCGCACACCATCTACCTGGCACAGGTGACCGAAGATCACTCGATCGCGTTCCCGAAGGTCTGGGAGAGCATTCAGCCCTATTGGCTGGGCGAAGCCGGATGCGATCTGACGATGGAAGATCCGAGCGCGCAGTACACCCCGTCGAGCCCGCCGCCGGCGAAATGATCTGAAACGGCCGGATGCGGCGGGTCTGCCTCCGCCTCCGGCCTCCGGTCCGAAGGTTTCCCTCCGGCAAGACGGCCACCAAGAAAGGGACGGTCCATGGAGTTTCTCTATTCGATCTTCAGTTTTCTGTATCAGTTCGGCGACGCCTTCGCATTTCTCGTTCTCAGTTCCTGCGGGCTTGCGGTGATCTTCGGCATGATGGGGGTGATCAATCTCGCACATGGCGAGTTCATCCTCTGTGGTGCATATGTTTCCACCAGCGCGGCTCATATGGGGCTTCCCCTGCCGCTGGCGATCGCGGCCGGATCAATAGCCGCAGGCATCGCCGGCATGATCGTCGAACTGGCCGTGATCCGGCCTCTCTATGCACGCCCGCTCGATACGATCGTGGCGACCTGGGGTATCTCGATGATCGTGACGCAGGGCACGCTGATCGTCCTTGGAACGACGATGGCCGGTAGCGGCACGCCGTTCGGCAGCTTTTCCGTAGGGGCCTATTCCTATTCGATCTACCGCGTTGTCCTGATGGTGATGGCTGTGGTGACGCTGGCGGCCCTGTGGCTGATGTTCACCAAGACCCGTTTCGGCATCCTGGCCCGTGCGACGATCCAGGTTCCGCATGTCGCCGAGGCGCTCGGGGTCAATACCAACCTCATCTACAGCCTGACATTCGGACTTGGCGCAGCCCTCGCCGGGCTTGCGGGCGGCCTCTATGCCCCGACCATGACGCTGGTGCCGACCATGGGGGCGTCCTTCATGGTCGAGGCCTTTGTGACGGTCGTGGTCGGCGGCGCGGATATATTTCTCGGAACCGCGCCGGCGGCTGTCGTCCTCGGCTTGATCAAGGCTGCCCTCACCTCGTGGAAGGGTCAGTTTGCGGGTCAGATTGGCCTGCTCGTCGCCGTCATCATCGTTATCCGCATCCTGCCGCGCGGTATCAGCGGCAAAATCCTGAAAGAGAGGGCCTGACGTGTCCCGCGCATCCCGTTTCACCTCATTTCTCAAACTGGTCGAAGGGCCGCAGACATTAGGAAACGGCCCGAAGTTCTGGTCCGGCTTTGCTGTGGTATTGCTTGCGGCCTGTTCCTATCCGGCCTTCGCGGACAGCTATGACGTCGGCAACAACGTCTACTTCTTCAATTGGCTTTTCATGGCTCTGGGGCTCAGCCTGATCTGGGGCTATGGGGGCTCTCTCAGTTTCGGCCAGACCGCGTTTTTCGGTATAGCGGGCTATAGCTACGGCGTGTTGACGATCAATCTTGGTGATGCCTACGGGCTCACGCTGTTCTCGCTTGTGATGGCGGTTGCCATAAGTGCGCTCTTTGCCGCCGTACTCGGGTACTTCCTGTTTTTCGGACGCATCAACGGTGTCTTCCTCGGGATCGTGTCGCTGTCTGTGACGCTTGTGCTCGAGCGGTTCATGGCGCAGACCGCCGGGCCGGAATGGGTGATCGGCAAGGCGCGTCTGAACGGGTTCAATGGCATGGGGGCGATGCCGTCTCTGACCATTCCCTGGCCGGGGGGCAATATCGTGCTCTACCCGGATATAACACTTTACTACCTGACACTCGCCTTGCTGGTGATCGTCTATCTGGGGCTGCGGATGTTGGTGAATTCGCGCTTTGGAAACGTGCTTGTCGCGATCCGCGAGAACCCCTTGCGCGCGGAAATGCTGGGATATGACGTGCGCAAGTACCAGTTGGGCGCCTTTGTAATCGGTTCCGCACTCGCGGGGTTGTCGGGCGTTCTTTACACCTCTTGGGGCAACTATATCACCCCGGCTTCGATGGGGATGACTGCCGCTTCGCTCCCGATCGTCTGGGTGGCCGTCGGCGGGCGTAGCGACCTGACGACAACGCTCGTCGGCACGTTTCTTGTTCTGATCGTCTTTCAGTCGCTCACCATTCACGGCAGCCAATACGCCCTCGTGGCGATGGGGCTTCTGCTCGTCATCACTGTGCTGATCGCGCCAAAGGGCATCGTGACGGCGTTGGTAGAGTTCGTTTCGAAGATGTCCGATCGGCGGAAATCCAAAGCGGAGGAGGTTCGATGATGCCACTTTTGGAAACGCACAAGCTCAACAAGCATTTCGGTGGGCTGCATGTGACCGGAAACGTGGATTTCGCACTGAATCCGGGGGAAATGCATTGCCTGATCGGTCCGAACGGGGCGGGAAAGAGCACGTTCTTCAAATTGATCCTCGGAGAGCATCTGCCCGACAGCGGAGATATCCTCTACGACGGGCACGACATCACCCGGGCCAAGCCGTTTGAACGCATCCGCAAAGGCATCAGCGTCAAGTTTCAGGTTCCCGGCATTTTCAAGGAACTGAGCGTCCGCCAGAACCTGACGATCGCCCTGCAGTACCATGTCGATCCCGAGCTGCTCGCCGAAGAGATCGACCAACTGCTTGAGTTCCTGAAACTCGCCGACGATCAGAAACAGCTCGCGGGCAATCTGAGCCATGGTCAGAAACAGTGGTTGGAAATCGGCATGGCGATCGCGCTCAAGCCAAAGCTCCTGCTTCTGGATGAACCGACTGCGGGGATGACCCCGGACGAAACCTTCGCCACGGGCGAGATGCTTCAGGAGCTCAATCGCGAAGGGATGACCTTGCTCGCGGTCGAGCATGACATGGCCTTCGTGCGCCAGATCGCACATCAGGTCACTGTTCTGCATTTCGGAAAGATATTCGCCCAAGGCACGATCGACGAGATCGTCGCCAATGAAGACGTGGCCGCAATCTATCTTGGAGAAGTCGATGCGTAAGGATGTCATTCTTGATGTCATCAGCTTGCACGCGGGGTATGGGGGCAAGCCGGTTTTGCAAGGCGTGGACTTCCAGGTTCGCGAAGGTGAGATCGTCGCCGTGATCGGGCGCAACGGGGTCGGGAAATCGACCCTGATGAAAACGCTGATCGGGCTGTTGCCGACCGATCGCGGCTCGATCAACCTGCGCGGCGCGTCGATTGATCTGTTGGCTGCGCATCAGCGCGCGCGCCGCGGGATCGGCTATGTACCCCAGGGCCGGGATGTCTTTCCGCGCATGAGCGTGCTCGAGAACCTGCTTGTCGGGGAATCCATCGCCGGACAGGCGACCGAGGGCAAGGTTGACGAAATTTTTCACTATTTTCCGATCCTGAAGGAACGCGCGGATCAGCGAGCGGGAACGATGTCGGGCGGCCAGCAGCAACAGCTTGCGATCGGACGGGTTCTGATGGGGACGCCTTCGATGATCCTGCTCGACGAGCCTTCCGAAGGTATTCAGCCCAACATTGTGCAAGACATTGCGCGGATCACGGTCGAACTGAACCGCAAGACCGGCGTGACGGTCGTGTTCGTTGAGCAGAACATCGACATGATCCGAGCAATGGCGCAGCGCTGTTACGTCATGGACAAGGGCAGCATCGTTGCCGAGCTCGACAAGGACATGCTTCAGGACCGCGACATCATCCGCCGATACCTGTCGGTCTGATCCCGTGATGTTTCAAAGCAGGACAAATCCAATGCGAAAGGAAAAGCTATGAGCTGGTTTGAAGAGTCGATTATGGCCCGCAAGGGGGTGGCGAAAGGCCAGAGTGTGGATACTCGCAGCCTGACAGAGGCGGAGCAGGGCGACTATCCCTACATCTACTCGGCGGGGATCGACCCCATTTTGTACGTCGACCCCGGTACGGTCGTGAGTGCCGAAACGCATGATGCCTTCGAAGGCAAGATTCAGAAGGAGACGGATTCGCCTTCCGAAATCCTGAATTTCCCCTTTCTGAATCCCCAGAACGGCCCGATCTATGTCAACGGTGCCGAGAAGGGCGATACGATCGCTGTCTATATCGAAAGCATCGTTCCGCGCGGGCCGCAGCCGCGGGGGACCACGACGATCATGCCCGAGTTCGGCGGGCTAGTGCCCACGTTCGACACCGCGATGCTGACGCAGCCCTTGCCTGAGCGGGTTCGAAAGCTCGAAGTCGATGTCGAAACGGGCGTGAAGTGGAATGACAAGATAAGCCTGCCGTACGAGCCCTTCATCGGCACGATCGGAACCGCGCCCGAGGCCGAGGCGATTTCGTCTTTGGTGCCCGATTACTATGGGGGCAACATGGACCTTCCCGACGTGGCCCCCGGTGCGGTGGTCTATCTGCCGGTGAATACCGAGGGTGGCTACCTCTTCCTCGGCGATTGCCACGCGGCACAGGGCGACGGCGAGCTGTGCGGTGTAGCGGTCGAGCACCCGACGGTGACGACGGTCCGTATCGATCTGATCAAGAACTGGACCATTCGCGGCCCGCGCCTCGAAAACGAGTCCTTTTACATGACGGTCGGATCCGCCAGACCTATGGAAGATGCGGCACGAGGTGCCTACCGCGAGCTAATCCGTTGGATGGCGTCTGATTTCGGATTTGAGGAAATCGACGCATACATGCTGCTGACCCAATGCGGCCGTGTCCGGCTGGGAAATATGGTCGACCCGAAATATTCAGTGGGCGCCTCCGTGCTCAAATCCATCATCGGAATCGCCAAGTGACGCGGGAAGGGCAGGTCAAGCCCGAGGTTTGCTCGCGTGTGCCGAGTTTTCCGTTTCCGCCTGCTTTCGGCCGGATTTTTCGCCAGACCAGGAGTATTCGATGACTTCAGCGCCCACCGAGTCACCCGAGAATCAAGATCCCTTGCCGGATTTGCGAACGTTGACCATTGGAAGAATCCAAGAGGGGTTTGCGAACGGAGAGTTTACGACCGAAGCTTTGACAAAAGCCTGCATAGCCCAGATTCATAAACTCAATGGCAAGTACAACGCGATCATTTTCGAGAATGATCAGGCTCTGGAAACGGCACGCGAGATTGATCGCAGGCGCGTCGCGGGCCAACCGCTTGGCCCGCTGGCCGGGGTACCTGTCGTCGTCAAGGATCCGATGGATATGGTCGGTTTTCCCACCACGGCGGGGTGGCGGTTGCTCTGCTCGAAAACGGGCGGGATTGATCTTTTTCCCGAACGGGACAGCCCGGTTGTCGCGCGGATGCGCGCCGCGGATGCGGTGATCCTCGGCAAGACCAACGTCCCGATCCTCAGCTGGACGGGGACCCATGCAAATGACAGCTGGGCCGGCCCGACACTCAATCCTGCCATCGAAGACCGTGCTCCGGGGGGGTCGAGCGCGGGGACAGCGGCCGCCGTCGCCACCCATATGTGCGTGGTAGGTCTTGCCGAGGAGACGGGGGGATCCATCCAGAACCCCGCGTCGGCGCAGGGGCTTGTCGGCATCAAGCCGACCATCGGTCTCGTTCCAAACGCGGGGGTTGTGCCGCTTTCGGGGAGCCGCGACGTCGTTGGCCCGATTGCCCGAAACGTCACCGATGCTGCGCTTTGTCTTGACGTGCTCGCCGGGTTCACGACGGAAGACCCGAAAACGCTGGCATCGGTCGACAAGATTCCAGAGGGCGGGTACGCGGTTGGATTGTCTGCACAGGGGCTGCGAGGCAAGCGCCTGGGGGTCTACGGGCCGGGGTGGCGTAAGGATGCGCTGTCGGAAGAGACTGCCGCTTTGTACGAACGTGCCAAGAAAGAGCTCGCGGCTCAGGGCGCGCTTCTGATAGAAGATCCTTTCGCCAACACCGAATTTGCCACGCTTCGCCAGATTACCCCGGGCACGCCTTTCTTTGACGGGCGCGGGCTCGAGTCTATCCCCTATGACATGACGTGCTACCTGCAACGGCTTGGCCCCGATGCGGCACTCACAACCTGGGATGCGTTCGTCGCGGCCACGAAGGAGGAAAACCCGCTGGCCGAGGGGGCGATCCTTGGCTTTCTGAACGAACTCCCGGATTTTCTGGAGGCTGTGAAGTCCCCCGCGACGCCACCGGCGTTGCCCGAATTCACGGCTCTCAAGAGACGCTATCTCAGGCTGATCGCGGAGGTCTTCGAACGCCATCAACTGGATGGGCTGGTCTATCCGCAGATGCTTTGCGAATTGCCGGGCCTGTACTCGGGAGAGGCGATCCTCGAGACAACGGTGGGCGAGTTGAATATCGCGGGAATTCCGGGTGTCACGGTTCCGGCGGGCTATTATGCCTCCGGCGCACCCTTCGAATTGATCTTCCTCGGTCGGCAATGGAGCGAGGCGTGTCTGATCCAGTGCGCTTATGCCTATGAACAGGCGACGCAGCATCGGAAGCCGGCGGTTTGAAAGGAACCACCGGTTATGTCGCTGTAGGGTAATCGATGGGGCCTGTCATGTTGAGGTGCCCCGTGGATTCGTGCTGATTTGTTCCGGTCTCTTGGGATGCCCACAATGAAGGAGACAAGAAATAGTGTTAAGTTACAGCGATGAGTTCAGGCGCGATGTGGTTCACATCGCAACGACCAATCGACGGTGACGGTGACGGTGACGGTGACGGGGGCGCCGGGCGATGCGTGAAAGGCGATCCGCTTACCGACACGCCAAAACCATCATCCCGGCAGCCCAGAGGCCGGCACGCACTAACAATCATCCGGATGCTGCTTCACTAACGGGCCGGCCGGACCTTTGGCGAGATCGCAAGCGCTGAAAATATCTGAAAGCGTCGTGTCCGGCGGATGATCGACCTTGTGTTTCTGCCCCCGGACATCGTGCGCGAGGTCTTCGACTGCAAACGGGCGCTCGGGTTTGCGTCGGATTGGTGCCTGCGCCATGCGCTGCCGTCGCACTGGGAAACGGACCCGTTCCCGACGCAATCCGAGGTCCGCGCCACGGCGCGATCCGTGCAATGCACGGACAACGCACCACTATCCGCCGCGCTACTTGCATCATCTCGAGCAAGAGAAGTGACTGGCTGTGGAGGCAGTCTGGAGCTATCTCGTCTCTGCAAAATTCGCTACAAACAGGGAAAGTAACAGCGTATTTCGGCTGTCTGACGCCAATATCAGAGAAATTCATCAAGACTCTTCAAAGAGTTATCGGGAATTTCCCTGCCGATAATAACAGGGAACTTTATTGAGCCGAACAGGGTGGTTTTTCTGCTTAGCGGGGAACCTGAATATGCGTTCATCGAATGCACAGTTGGCGTGCGGCTTGGTGTTCCGATTTTCTTTCATGGCGAAATCTTTGAAGAAGGAGAACAGAATGCCACGGCTGAGCGAGGAAAAACGCAATGAACTGGAGGCGTTCTAGCGGATGCGTATCCCGGGCTGGCACGAGCTATGTCGCAGCTGCCGATTGCAGCGTCATCGCCTGCAGCTTTTCCGGCACAGGTTGAAAGCCGTGACCTGGCAAGTTCGAGGCGCGGATGCTGGAAGGCGACACGCCCACCAGATCGGGCGTGGCAAGGTCGCTGTGATACAGTCGCCCGGCCGGGAAGATATCCGGGGCATAGGACAGGCCCGATAGGGTGGCGAGAGCTATGGACGCGCCTTGCCCGATATTGGATTCAAGCATGCCGCCGATCCAACAGGGCACATCGCTTTCACGGCAGACTTGATAGACCTCTAGCGCGTTGGTCAGGCCGCCGACACGGCCGTGCTTGATATTCATCCAGCGGCAGGCGCCAATCTCGATCGCCTTTCGGGCGCGCTCGAGCGATGTGATACTTTCGTCAAGGCACAGGGGCGTCGTCAACCGCCCTTGCAGCCGGGCGTGATGAACAAGGTCGTCGCCAGCAAGGGGCTGTTCGATCATCACCAGCCCAAGCGCATCGAGTTCGCGAAACAGGGGCAGGTCGTCCAGCGTAAAGCCGCAGTTGCAGTCGATATGCACGGGCATGTCCGGAAAGCTCTCACGCACGCGGGCGACCATAGCCACCCCGCTATCGCGGCGGAATTTCAGTTTGGTCCGCGTGAAACCGGCCTCTTGTGCCGCCGCGACACGGGCAAGCAGCGCCTCAATACTGTCCTGAACGGGGATGTCGGCGCCAACTTCGATCAGCGGAGCGCTGCCGCCCAGCATCTGCCACAGCGGCTGCCCCGCCCGGCGCGCCTGCAGATCCCACCACGCCGTGTCCAGTGCCGCCTTGGCGAATTGATTGGCTTTGAAGGGAGCAAGCAAGCCTTGCAATTGCCCACCCGATGCAATGTCCCGCCCAATCAGCAGCGGGGCGAATACATCGCGGATCAGCAGAAAGGCCGCGGGGCACCATTCGGCGCAGAACTGCGGTACGGAATAGGGCGCGGCCTCGCCCCAGCCGACGGTGCCATCACTCTCCATCCGCACCAGAATGCTTTCGATGGCATGCTCATCGCTGAAGGCGGTCTTCCAGGGGGCGAGCAGGGGCATGGAGACGTGGTAGATGTCAATTCTGTCGATCTTCAAGGCTATCTCCGGTTCTGGTGGCGCCGTCGCGAAATGGGGTCAGTTCTTTGGGTCGAGTTCGCTCAGCAGTTCGATCATCTCCTCAAGGTCGTTCAGGCGTTTGCGGCCCGTCGCGCCGGACAGCACGACGGCGCGGGTGCAAATGAAATTCAGCACGCTGATCACCCCGACATAGGAATCGAATAACGAGGTGCCACGCACCTGGCAGGGCACCACCCATTTGGCGAATTTGGTCGAGGTGATGGCGCGCCGGTCGGTGACATAGGCGATGGGAACGCCGGCCTGCTGCATCAGTTGCATGGCCCGGCCCAGTTCGGGCGGCCGGCGGCGCAGGCCGACGGCGATCAGCAGGTCGTCGGGGCCGAACTGGCCGAGATCCTCCATCAGGGTCTGGCCGGGCAGGGGAAGGATCATCGCGTCCGGGCGGATCTGGATGATCTGACGCCGCATGTAGGCGGCGAAGAAATAGCTGTTGCGATAGCCCAGACAGGCGACCCGCCGCGCCGAGACGATGCGGCGGGCGATGGCGATCAGCACTTCCTGGTCAAGCTGTTCGATCGTCTGGCGCAGGCATGACATATCCTGATCCAGATGAACCAGCAGAGCGTTCGACCCGCCCTCGCGCTGGCTGCGCCCGGCGTTCAGAAAAATCGGGTCGCCGGTGGATTGCGCCCGGCGAATTTCGCGCTGCATTTCGCGGAAGTCGCTGTATTCAAGCCGTTTCACAAAGCGCGTGACCGCCGCCTTCGAGGCCCCGGCAAGCTCTGCCAGCTCGGTCGCCGAGCACATCAGAACATCGCTGGGATATTCCAGCACCCGGTCGGCCAGCACCCGTTCGCTGGCGGGGATGCTTTCATAGATTGCCTTGATTCTGCGCTCGATCGAGCGGGGCGGCGCATCTTTTGGCGGTTTCTCGGACATTCAACGTTCCTTCTTCTGCCGGGAATTGAAACACAAGTTTTAGTGGGTTGACAGAGTGAAATTAAATTATCAGCGTTAGACCTGTCAGTTGAGACATTCCGCACCAAACCTGACCGGGGCTCAAGCGCCGGGCATGACATCCGACAGAGGAGTATTCCATGAAATACTGGGGGAAAACCGCTTTGGCCGCGGCTTTGGCCATTGCCGCGGGCGGACCGGCCATAGCAGGAGACATCATCTGGGCCCGGGACGGCGATATCGACTCGCTCGATCCGCACAGGGCGACATCCACGCTGTCGCGTCAGGTCTGGTATCAGATCTACGATTCGCTGCTGGAATTCGACGATAGCGGGGCGCCCGTTCCGAACCTGGCGAAAAGCTGGGAGATCGCACAGGACGGCACGCTGGTTACCTTCGTTCTGAACGAAGGGATCACTTGCCACGACGGCACACCGTTCAACGCCGATGATGTGATCTGGACCGCCGAACGCGCCCTTGGCGAGGACAACCCGAGCCTGACCAAATCGAGCTGGGGCGACATAGGCGAGGTCGAGAAGATCGATGACCTGACCGTCGCCTTCCATCTTGCCACGCCGTTCGGGGCCTTCGTTCCGTTCATGGCGGATCAGTTCACCTCGATGCTGTGCGACAGCAACGCGGCGGCCGACGATTTCGGGACTGGTTCGGCCATCGGCACCGGGCCTTGGAAATTCGCCTCGTGGACGAAGGGGGCCGAGGTGGTGCTGGAGAAGAACCCCGATTACGTGAATTACGGCCGGCCGATCGACAACCCCGGCCCGCCGCTGGCGGACCGGCTGATCATGCGCACGATGCCCGAAGCGCAGACCCGCATGGCAGGGTTGCGCACCGGCGAGTTGCAGGTGATCGTGCCACCGATCCAGGAGGTGAAATCGCTGCAGGACGATCCGGGCGTAGAGGTTTACGTTGCGCAGGGCACCGGCCAGAACATGTTCCTGCAGTTCGCGGTGAACCGACCGCCTTTCGACGACAAGCGTGCGCGGCAGGCGGTCAGCCATGCCATCGACAAGGACCTGGCCATCAAGGTCGTGTACGGCGATATCGTCGAGCGACAGTACTGCCCGATCTCCAAGGGAGTCTTCGGCAACGATCCCGAGTTCTGCAAGCAGTACGATCAGGATTACGACCCCGAGAAGGCCAAGGCGCTGCTGGCCGAACTGGGCTATGGGCCTGACAAGCCGATGGAGGTGACGCTGGCCACCTGGACTGGCGACAGCCGCGAACGGATGCTGCAGATGTTGCAGAACCAGCTGAAGAAGGTGAACATCGTCGCCAATATCGAGGTGATGGACATCGGCACCCTGAATGCCCGCGACACCCAGGAAAACAACAAGGCCGAAGGACCGGGCTATATGGACCTGATGGGCTGGACCTGGTTCGATCCGGATCTGCTGTATCTGCTGTGGCATTCGCCCGGCGCCTATCAGGGCTTCCAGACGCCGGAACTGGACAAGATCCTCGAGGATATGCGCACCACCGTCGATCCCGATGCCCGAAAGGAAATCGTTCATGCCGCATTCAAGATCCTGCTGGAAGAGGCCGGGCAGGTGCCGATCTATACCCCGGGCTGGTCGTGGCTGTATGCGGTGTCGGCCGATGCGCCCGGCTTCAAGATCGGGCCGTTCAACCGCGCGCTGTTCAACGCCATAGATCACTGAACCATGCGGCGGGCGGCGCCACCGGCGCCGCCCGTTCCTGACAACCGGCACCGGAGAACGCAGTCATGGCCAGCTTTCTTGCGCAACGTCTTTTCGCGGCCCTGCTTACCATCCTTGTGACCACCGTCGCCGTCTCGATGCTGATCCATCTGGTTCCGGGCGATCCGGTACAGATCATGTACGCCCAGTCGCAGGGCACCACGCCGGAACAGCTGGAGGAGGTGCGCGCGCGCCTTGGGCTGGATCAGCCGCTGATGGTTCAGTACATCCAGTATATGGGCCGCGTGCTGCAGGGCGATCTGGGCCGGACCATCCGCGGCGATCAGCCGGTGCTGGAGCTTTTGCTGGCGCGGCTGCCCAACACCTTGATCCTGGCCACGTCCGCCCTGGTCATCGCCTGCGCGATCGGGCTGGTTTGCGGGTTCGTCGCGGCCTACAGGCGGGGCACGTGGCTGGACACGTTGCTGATGACATCGGCCATCCTTGGCGTGTCCATGCCGCATTTCTGGCTCGGGCTGATCTTGCTGTTCTATTTCGCGGTGCATCTGCAATGGCTGCCGGTCGCAGGCAGCGGTGCGGCCAATCTGGTGCTGCCGGCCGTTACGCTTGGCGTCACGAATGCGGCGATCATCGCACGGCTGACGCGGTCTTCGATGATAGACGTGTTCGATCAGGAATTCATTCGCACCGCCTATGCCAAGGGGTTGCCACGTGCACTGGTGCTGTACCGTCACGCGCTGCGCGCCGGGCTGGTGCCCATCGTCACCATGATCGGCCTGCAGTTCACCTATATGATGGGCGGCGCCATCGTGGTCGAGAACGTCTTTGGGTGGAACGGCGTCGGTCGCATGGCCATTCAGGCGATCTTTCAGCGCGACTATCCCTTGATCCAGGGGTTTATCCTAATGTTCGCGGTCGTCGTCGTGCTCGTCTCGGTGCTGATGGACCTGCTTTATGCGTGGCTCGATCCGCGCATCCGCAACCGGTGAAGGGGCGCGCCATGCAGAATCGACTTGAGAAAGCCATTGCGCTTGCCGGCGCGGCCCATACGCCCGCCGCCGGCGTCGCACCCTCGGGCTGGGCCGTGCTGCTGCGCCGGATGGGCCGGTTCTGGCGCAGCGCCATGAGCAACCGGGGCGCGCGCGTCGGGATGGTTCTGGTGACCGTGCTGGTGCTTGTCGCCTTCTTTGCGCCGTGGATCGCGCCCTATCCGCCTGACGAGATGGGCGCCGGCATGTCGCTGCTGACGCCCGAGATGGCGTACCCTTTCGGGACGGACGAATTCGGCCGCGACATCTTCAGCCGGGTGATCTGGGGCGCGCGGCTGACCATTCAGGTGGGCGTCATCGCGGTCGGCATATCGCTGACGGTGGGAACATTGACCGGGCTGGTCGCCGGATATGCCGGTGGCTGGACCGAGCGCATCCTGATGCGGCTGGTCGATGTCGTCTTTTCCTTTACCGAGACACTTATCGCGCTTGCCGCGGTGGCTGTGCTGGGGCCCAGCCTGTCAAACGCCATGATCGCCGTCGGCATCGCCGCCATCCCGTTTTACGCCCGCGTAGCCTATTCGGTGACGCTGGTCGAGCGCAACCGGGCCTATTTCGATGCGGCCTATGTGCAGGGCGCGGGCCATCTGCGGCTGATTTTCCTTCATCTGTTGCCAAACATCATTCCGCCGCTGATCGTGGTGGCGACCCTTGGGGTTTCGTCGGCGGTGCTTGCGGCGGCGGGGTTGAGCTTTCTCGGTCTGGGCGCGCAGCCACCCAGCCCGGAATGGGGCGCGATGCTGTCGGCGGGGCGGGACTACTTCAATCAGGCGCCGTGGATCATGATTTATCCCGGCGTGGCGATCATGATCACCGTGCTGGCCTTCAATCTGCTGGGGGACGGTATCCGCGAGGCTTTGGATCCGAGGCAGACAGTATGAGCGCGACCAAATCCATCGAGGCGCCGAACGATGAACCTGCCACACGCCCCGCGCCGGTGCTGGAGGTGCGCGACCTGTGTACCGAATTCCGCACTAAAGCCGGGGTTGGCCGCGCCGTCGACGGGGTGTCGTTCACCCTGCACGAGGGCGAGATTCTTGCGATCGTCGGCGAAAGCGGGTCCGGCAAGAGCGTCACCTCGCTGTCGATCATGGGGCTTATCCCCGATCCCCCCGGGCGCATTGCCGGCGGTTCGGTTACCTATGGCGGCCGCGATCTGACCCGGCTGGACGAAAAGGCGCTGCAAAAGCTGCGCGGCAACGAGATCGCGATGATCTTTCAGGAGCCGATGACATCGCTCAACCCCGTGCTGAGCATCGGGCGGCAGATGACCGAGGGCATCCGCCAGCACACCGGCATGTCCGAAGCCGAGGCGCGCAAACACGCGGTCGAGATGATGCGGCGCGTGTCCATCCCCGCGCCGGAAAAGCGGCTTGGGGAATATCCGCACCAGTTTTCCGGGGGCATGTTGCAGCGGATCATGATCGCCATCGCCATGTCCTGTTCGCCGCGCGTGCTGATCGCGGACGAGCCGACGACGGCGCTGGATGTGACTATTCAGGCGCAAATCCTCGAACTGATGCGCGATCTGCGGGCGACCACCGGCGCCTCGATAATGCTGATCACCCATGACATGGGCGTGGTCGCCGAAATGGCCGATCGCGTTGTGGTGATGTACGCGGGCCGCAAGGTCGAGGAGGGCCGGGTCGAGGATATCTTCGCGCGGCCCCGGCACCCCTATACGCGCGGCCTTTTGGCGGCCCTGCCGGTGCTGGGCACGGCGGGCGAGGTCGGAGGGACGCAGCTGAACGAGATCCCCGGCGTGGTTCCCGCGCTGACGGATCTGCCGAACGGGTGCCGGTTTTCCGACCGGTGCGCGTTGAGCACCGACAAGTGCCTCGCCGAGGATCCGCCTTTCGCAGATAGGGTGGGGGCCCATTCTGCGGCATGCTGGCATTCCGACCGGCTGGCGCCGACGATGGAGGCAACATCATGACCGCCGGCACAATTCTGAGCGTGCGCGATTTGAGAAAGAGCTTCGATGTCGGCGGCGGATTGCTGCGCAAATCCGGTACGCTGCAGGCGGTCGGCGGTGTCAGTTTTGACATCGGTCCGGGCGAGACGCTGGGTCTGGTCGGCGAAAGCGGCTGTGGCAAGTCGACGGTCGGCAAGCTGATCATGAAGCTTCACCACCCGTCGGACGGGGCGATCTTTTTGCGGGGTGTCAACATCGCGGGCCTGTCGCGCCGGGCCATGACGCCGATGTGGCGCAAGGTCCAGACAATCTTTCAGGATCCCTATTCGTCGCTGAACCCGCGCATGAGCGCCGGGGCCATCGTGGGCGAGGCGCTGACGATCCACCGCATCGCTTCGGGTGCGGAAAAGACCCGCCGGGTCGCCGAAATATTCGAAAAGGTGGGGCTGCGCGCGGATCAGATGGGCCGCTTTCCGCATGAATTCTCTGGCGGCCAGCGCCAGCGCCTGTCGATTGCGCGCGCCCTGATCGTCGAACCCGAGCTGATCGTCGCGGATGAGCCGGTCTCGGCACTGGACGTGTCGATTCAGGCCTCGGTCATCAATCTTCTGATCCGGCTGCAAAAGGAAATGGGGCTGTCGATGCTGTTCATCAGTCACGACATGAGCGTCGTCGAGCATGTCAGCCACCGGGTCGCCGTGATGTATCTGGGGCGGATTGTCGAAATCGGGTCGCGACGTCGGATTTTCGGCGATCCGCAACACCCCTATACGCGGGCGCTGTTGTCGGCGGTGCCGGTGGCGGACCCTGCCGCGCGCCGCCGCGAGCGGATCGTGCTAAAAGGCGACGTGCCGAGCCCCATCGACCCGCCGCCGGGATGCCATTTCCAGACCCGCTGCCCGTTTGCGCAGGACATCTGCCGCAAGGTTCTGCCGGACCTGCTGCCGACCGGCGGCGGGCACAAGGTGGCGTGCCATGTCCGCATGCCGGACGCGGTCGCATGACCATCGGCATCGCTGCCTTTGGTCCGGGCGCCGGGTTGGCCGTCTTTCGCGCGCTGCACGTGGCCGAGGCGGCAGGGACAGGCTCCATCGGCGGTTTTGCGGCCTATGCGGTGCTGGATGCCGAGGGGCGGTTGTGGCGGGCCGACACGCAGCGCGGCGGGACCGCGACCCTGTTCATCGACGGCGAGACGACCGGCGGTCCGCCCCCGGCGCATATTGCCGCCGCGCCCTACGCCGCCGTCATATCCAGCGGGCCGGATCGCCCCGCGCCATTGTCGATGTTTCTGGCGGCCGAACCGGGGCTCGGGCTGGTGACCGGGCACCGCCTGCCGAACACCCCCGGGCCGGATGGGCGCGCGCTGAACCAATCCGTTCTGGCGGCGATGCGGGCGGGCCGCACCGCCCTTGAGGCCCTGCACGATGTGCTTGACCCGCTGCCTGCGGCCGACGCGGGCATGATCGCTTTAGGCCCCGGCGCCGGCATGGCGGCGCTGAACAGTGCGCTGGTCGCGGCCCGGCCCGATGTGGGGAGCGCGCGGCGCGTGGCACCGGACGGAGCAGCCGCCGTAGAGGTGCTGCACAACGCGATACACCCCGTCGGCAGCCTTGCCGGGCTTGTCGCCGATGTCGCCTTCGAGGCCATGTATCCGCCGCGACCCGAAATCGGAGAGATTGTCGTGCGTGCAGGATGCCCCGTGGTGTCTTGCGGCGAACACCGGGTGCTGGTGGATGGAAACCTTGTCGCGCACCGTATCGAGACGCCGCTGGCACCCACGGGACACGACCCGCAGAATTGCGCCGCGATCTATCTGGGCAGCGCGGTCATCGGCCCGGGGGGCGTGCTTGGCTACACCTTTGTCGAACCTAATGCGATGGTGGCCGAGGGAAAGATCGTGACGCTGAGCGGGCAAAGCGAATTCCGCATCCCCTTTGCCGGTGCGGAATGAGCCGTTGACCCGGACGCTGGACCATCTTGAGGCGCTGGTCGCGATCCCGTCGGTTTTCACGGCGCCCGACTACATCGCCATCACCGACTACTGCGAAAAAATCCTGACCGGCGCGGGGGCGCGGTGTCACCGGGTGGAAAGCCACCGCACTGGCCGCGCCGGTCTGTTCGCCAGCATGGGGCCGGGCGGACCGGGCGGGGTGATGCTGTCGGGGCATCTGGATGTCGTGCCGGTCGACGGGCAGGCGTGGACCGGCGACCCCTTCACCCTGACACGCCGGGACGGGCGAGCCTATGGCCGGGGCACCACCGACATGAAGGGTTTTGTCGCCTGCGCCCTTGCGCTGGCCGAGCGTGCGGCGGGGAGCAGCCTGGCCGCACCGCTGAAATTCGCGCTGTCCTTCGACGAAGAGGATGGCTGCCTCGGTATTTTCGAGATGATGCCCAGCCTTGCGCCGACCATCGCGCCTCCGGCCCTGTGCCTTGTCGGAGAGCCGACCCAGATGCGGCTGGTCACCGGGCACAAGGGCAAGGTATCCCACCGGCTTACCTGTCACGGCACCGCCGGGCATTCGGCCCGCGCGCCGCATCATCTGAACGCCATGCACCTGGCGGCCGATGCGTTGGCCCTGCTGCGCGCCGAGCAAGACAGGCTGGCATCGCAAGAGACCCGGGATCCGGCCTTCGATGTGCCCTATACGACGATTCATGCCGGTATCTTGCGTGCGGGAACGGCGCTGAACATCGTGCCGGACCGCGCCGAACTGACCTTCGAGATCCGGCATCTGGCCACCACCGACCCGGATGAATTGCGGGACCGGTTTCACGCCCAGTTGGCGGCGCATCTTGGCCGGCTTTCGGAGAGCTTCGCGGCGGCGGACGCCACATTGGCGGAAACCAACCGCTATCCCGGTCTGGACGCCGCGGCGGACAGCCCGATGGCTGCGTTGCTGATTGGTTTCGGTGCGCGGTTCCCGGCGAGCAAGGTGGATTTCGGCACCGAGGCGGGGGTTTTTGCCGCGCACGGCATTCCCACCTATGTCTGCGGACCGGGGTCGATGGAACAGGGGCACAAGGCCGATGAGTTTATTGAGCTTAGCCAACTGTCCTTGTGCGATGCCATGCTGGACCGCGCGCTGGACTGGCTCGCCACGGGGTGACAAACCGGACGCGCCATCGCCATCGCCGTGGTCGAGATTGGTGGAGTAGAGCCTGGCCGCGGCACCATCTTGCGGCGGAAGGGCCCGTCGGTGCCGCCTCGCGTCGCAACCGCGAAGTTTGGGGCGGTATTCGGCGGCGTCGCGGGGCAGAGCGGTCTGCAATGGTGACAGCCCGCGCGACCGCAAACGGCGGTGATGCTTGTGGTGGCCATGGATTCCGGATCCAATGCGCCGTGATACCACAACACCCGAGGGATGATCAGATGCGCCAGTCCAGACCGTTCCGCTATGTTTTGGCAGTGTCCCGGCACGGATCGGTCCGCAAGGCGGCAGAGGTGCTTAACATCGCGCCTGCCGCGGTCAACCGGCAGATATTGGAATTCGAACGCGATCTCAGGATGCCACTGTTCGACCGCTTGCCGCGCGGAATGAAACTGACCAGTGCGGGCGAGGTCGTTGTCGATCACGTGCGCCGCGTGGAGGGTGAAATCGACCTGATGCGCTTTCGTCTGGCGGCTGTATCGGAGCGGCGGGGCGACGGGACGCATGAGACAAGCGTCCTCATCCTCGGCCCGTACCGCTTTCTGGAACCGGACATCCGGAGCCTCCGGCGCCGCTTCCCACGACTTCGTCTCAGCTACAAAACGATCCATGGCTCGAAGGGTCTCGAAGCGACCACGTCGTCCTTCCTGCCCCCAACAGCGGCCGGACCGGCTTCCCCTCGGAAATCGTTGACGGATGTCCGTCGTCAGAGTTTTTGGGCCAGTTGGCGGCCTGATCTAAGAGAGTATCTGGCGCATCTGGTTGGTTTGATTATGCGGCGGGTTTGCGGTGAAGCAAGCGCCGGGTTTCGATGGTCTTCCTTTTGATCCGTTCTCGTTTTTGCAGGATGGTCTGACCGCGTCCGAAGTAGACGTCGGCCGGTGTGAGGTTCTGCAGGCTCTCGTGATAGCGTCGGTGGTTGTAGTTTTCGACGAAGGCGTCGATCTGTTGGCTGAGATCGCCAGGCAGGTAGTAGTTTTCCAGCAGGATGCGGTTCTTCAGGGTCTGGTGCCATCGCTCGATCTTGCCCTGGGTCTGCGGGTGATACGGGGCACCGCGGACATGCCCCATCTGCCGGTCTTCCAGCCAGTTGGTCAACTCGCCCGAGATGTAACTGGCGCCGTTGTCCGAGAGCAGCCGTGGCTTGTGCAGGACCGTCGCCTGATCGCAGCCTGAAGCCTGCAGTGCCAGGTCCAGCGTGTCGGTCACGTCGCCAGCCTTCATCGTCGTGCCGAGCTTCCATGCAATGATGTAGCGGCTGTAGTCGTCGAGGATCGTCGAGAGATAGAACCAGCCCCAACCGATGACCTTCAGGTATGTGAAGTCGGTCTGCCAAAGCTGGTTCGGCCGTGTGGTCTTGTTCCGGAACTCGTCAGCCGCTGACAGAACCACATAGGCCGGGCTGGTGATCAGGTCGTAGGATTTGAGGATACGATACACGGAAGCTTCTGACACAAAATACTTTTCCGTGTCGGTGAAGCGCACGGCCAGCTCGCGCGGTGACAGCTCACTTTCCTGCAGGGCCAGGTCCTTGACCTTCTCGCGAACAGGTTCCGGGATACGATTCCAGACCCGCGACGGCCTGGGGCTGCGATCTTCCAAGGCTTCGGGGCCGCCCGACAGATATCGATCATACCAGCGGTAGAAGGTCGTTCTGGGGATGCCGAGCTTGTCCAGCGTGCGCTTGGTCGGCAGATGCGATCCTTCGACCAAGCGGATAACCTCAAGCTTCTCGGATGCGGGATACCTCATTCGTCGTCTTCCCCATCCGCGATCATGCTTTTTTTGAGCAGCCGCAGCTCCAGTGCCTGCTCGGCAACGACTTCCTTCAGATCGCGGGCCTCACGGCGCAGATCCTTGACTTCGGTAGATGTCGCCGCGCGAGCCGTATCGCCCGCCAGACGCTTCTTGCCGGCCTCGAGGAATTCCTTGGACCAGCTGTAATACAGGCTCTGGGCAATACCCTCGCGGCGACACAGATCGGCAATGCTGTCCTCGCCCTTCAGGCCGTCCAGCACGATCCTGATCTTCTCTTCGGCCGTATACTGTTTGCGGGTCGCTCGACGGATGTCCTTGACGACCTTCTCGCCGTGGCTCTGCTTGGTTCCGGGATTCTGTCTCATCTCCACTCCTTGGTGGTTACGATGTGCCAGAAACCCTCTCTTATCAAATCACCCTAAACTGGCCCATTGGCGCTGACGTCAGACACCGGGAGAATCCGGCACAAGAAACAGGTCTATGAGGGACAGCATCCAGCCATCATTGATCCGGCGGTTTGGGACAAAATTCAGGACATGATGCAGAATGGGGCAGCGGTTGCTCGCGGCTCCAGACAAAAGGCAACCAGATCACTACTTGCGGGTAAGCTCTTTGATGAAACCGGCAATCGTCTGACATCCAGCCACAGGCGCAAGAATGGCAAACGACTTCGTTACTACATCTCCCGCAGACTGGTCAAAGATCGCAGCCGGGCGCATCCGGATGCCTGGCGGCTGCCCGCAGCACAGGTTGAGGGCTTGCTGGCTGAACTGATGGGGCAGCATCTGACCAGACCCGGTGCCGCGATCGCAATGACCGAAGACCTGACGGCAGCCGAACTGACAGACGTATCGAAAAGGCTTCAGGAACAAGGCAAAGTGACGGAACGACTGGCTTTGATAGAACGAACCGATCTGCAACCGGGCTCCCTGACGGTGATGCTGGACAAGACAATGCTTGCTGATCGTCTCGGCTACCTGCCGGAACAAATCAATCTGGCTGAAATGACAATCGAATCTCCATTCCAGACGCGCCGGTGTGGCGTTGAGCTGAAACTGTATCTGGGTGAGGCACCGGCAGAGATCGACAGAACGCTGGGGCAGAACATCATGAAGGGGCGCAGCTGGCTGGCAATGGTCATCACGGGTAAAACCTTCTCCGAAATCGCTGACGCCGAAGGAGTGTCGAAACGCCGTGTTCAGGACGTGACCAACCTTGCATTGCTCGCGCCCGATGTTCTTGACGGCATCGCCACGGGTGAACAGCCCGATGGCCTCACCACGGGCTACCTGATCAAGACCCGCTTCTCTACGGTCTGGTCCGAGCAGCACGCGCAGTTCGCCGCGCTCTGACCCCCGCGCCATTCCCGAATGCGTACCGCCGAAATCGCAAACAGAGGCTGCGGCCCGAAGTGGCCCCGTTTGGCGCCCCGGTTCGCGTCTCACCTGAAATTCGCACACGCCAAGGGCAGGGAAACACGCGATAAACGTGCGCTGAAGTCTCAGTATATCAAATCAAGGAAGTGACTGGCTGGGGTGGTAGGATTCGAACCTACGATACACAGTACCAAAAACTGCTGCCTTACCACTTGGCTACACCCCAACGGTGGGCGGTTAATTACGCCGGACCGCACCGGTCTTCAAGCCCAATTTCACGAAAATTTCCAACTTGTTCGCAGGGCGCGATTTCGGGATCAGCCCAGGCGGATCGGGTGGGCCTTGGCGAGACGGTCAAATGCCATCAGCGTTTCGATGAGCGCGCCCATCTGATCCAGCGGGATCATGTTGGGCCCGTCGGAGGGCGCCGTATCCGGGGTCTCGTGGGTTTCGATGAACACCGCCGCAATGCCCAGCGAAACGGCGGCGCGCGCCATTACCGGGGCAAATTCGCGCTGGCCGCCGGTGGCGCCGCCCAGGCCGCCGGGCTGTTGCACCGAATGGGTCGCGTCCATCACCACCGGATAGCCGGTCTGCATCATCCGGGGCAGGCTGCGCATGTCGGTCACCAGGGTGTTATAGCCGAAGGACGTGCCACGCTCTGTCAGCATGATGCGCTCGTTTCCGGTGGTTTCGACCTTGGCCACGACATTGTCCATGTCCCAAGGGGCAAGGAACTGGCCCTTCTTGATGTTGATCACCGCCCCGGTCTCGCCCGCCGCCAGCAGCAGATCGGTCTGCCGGCACAGGAAGGCGGGGATCTGCAGGATGTCCACCGCCCGCGCCGCTGGGGCGCATTGTTCGGCCGTGTGAACATCCGTCAGCACCGGAATGCCGAGCGCCTGTTTCACCTCGGCCAGAATACGCAGCCCGGCCTCGAGCCCGACGCCGCGCTTGCCGCTGGCCGACGTGCGGTTGGCCTTGTCGAAGCTTCCCTTGAACACATAGCCCGCGCCCGCGGCCTCGCAGGCCGCCTTCATGGTTCGGGCGATCATCAGCGCGTGTTCGGCGCTTTCCAGCTGACAGGGGCCGGCGATCACGGTGAGCGGCTGATCGTTCCCGATGGTCAGCGCGCCGGTCTGGATATTCTTCATCTAGCTTGAAACCTGTTCCCTGAGAATTGAGGCGGTCATGGATATCATCAGATATATCCCACCAAAGATCAGGAAAGCCAGAATGGTGTTCTCGAATGCGCGGGGATAGGTCGGCTCGTCAGGCGCGACGGGGCTGACGCCGAGCGAAAGATAGCGCACCTGCCGGTTCGCCTCGATCCGGGCGGTTTCAAGCTGTTGCAGCGCCTGCTGCAGCAAGAGCTGCCGGTTGGCGAGATCGGCTTCGGCGATCCGCAATTCGGCAGAGACACGGGCCAGGGAATCGGTGCCGGTGGTGCTTTCGGTCATCGACGCGCGCAGCTCCGCCACCAGGTTTTCGAGCCGGCGGATATCGCCGCGCACGCCGTCCACCCGGGCCTGGTTGGGGCGGGCGTTGTCCATCAACTGGTCAAGCTGCAACCGCTTTTCGCGCAGCTGGATTTCGAAGCTCGAGATCTGGCTCATCAGCGCGGTCGTTTCCGTCACCGGGTCCAGCACGCCCAGACGTTCCTGCAGCTCCAGCACCCGGTTCTGTGCTTCCTCGACGCGGGTCTCGGCCTCGCGGAAACTGGCGCGGGCGCCTGACATCTGATCCTCGCGCAGGCGCTGGGTCAGGCCATCGACGCGTTGTTCGGCATAGGAAATCAGCGCTTCGGAAAAGGCGGCGGAGGTTTCGGGATCGGCTGCGATGACCTCCATCTTCAGGATGCCTTCGGTCGGGTCATAGCCGATTTTCACGGTGCGCTCGAAGACGCGATAGGCGGCCTCGCTGGTGGCGTCTGGGTCCAGCCGCTGAACCGGGTCGATCTGGGGCTGGCTGAAATGGGCCATGAAGCCCAGATCGGCGTCGAGCCGGCGCATCGCGTCGCGCGATTTGAGATAGCTTTGCACCGCGATGGAATCCTGCTGCACCGCAAGGCCGGTGCCCGCGAACATGCTGCCCAGCCCGCCGCTCATCTGGCTTTCGGCCTGCTGGATCACGAATTCCGATTTCGTGGCATACATCGGCGTGGCGATGCGGAAATAGTAGATCCCGGCCACCAGTGTCGGCAGCAGCACGAAGGCCGCCAGCCGCGACAGCATCGTGACCATGCGGCGGCGGCGGCGGCGGGCGATATCCTGCTGGATATGCATCACCTGCTCGGCCGGCGAGATGCTGGCGGGGATCGGCGTCGCGGGCAGGCCGGCGCCGCCCTGGCGCACAGTCTGGGGAAGCTGGGGCGGGGCTTCCTGCGGCTGGCCGGGGCTGTCCGACACAACCAGTTCCAGCATGTTGCTGCGCTGGAACGGGTCAATCCCCTGTTTGCGCAGCAGGCGGACGGCATCGAAATCGGAGGTGGGCGCCAGGCCGTGTTTCTGTGCCACGCGGCGCGCCATGCGCAGCTGGCGGCCGGTCAGGCCCTCGCGGCGGATCTCGGTGATATCCTGGTCGACGGGGCGCTCGGTGCGCGGCGTCGGGGCAGGCTCCGGCGCGGCGGCGGGCGCTGCCTGCGCAACGGCGGTGGCCGCGGCGGCGGGGGAAGGGGCAGGGGAGGCCATCGCCCCGACGGTTTCGGGCATCGGGCTGGCGGCGGCACCCGCCACGGCGCCCGCCATGCCATCCGCGGCGGCGCGCGGGCGTCCGTTGCCAAGCGGCCCGTTGCGCCGGATGCGGTATTTCTTAGCTCTGGGTTTGGTAGTCATAGAGCTTTTTCGCCTCTTCCAGCGTGTCAAACATATGCAGCTTGCCGTTCAGCAGAACCGCGGCAGAGCGGCAGAATTTCTCGAGCGTCTCGGCCTGATGCGACACCATTACAACCGTTGTCTTTTCAAGCCGTTCACGCAGGATGCTGCCGGCCTTGCGGTTGAACTCCACATCCGTGGTCGAGGGCATGCCCTCGTCGATCAGGTAGATGTCGAAATCCAGCGCCAGCATCAGCGAAAAGCTGAACCGCGCCCGCATGCCCTGGCTGTAAGTGCCGAGCGGCATGTCGAAATACTCTTCGATCCCGCACATCCAGCGCGAGAACGCCTCTACATAGTCGGGGTCCAGCCCGTAGAGCCGGGCGATGTAGCGCGCGTTCTCGGTGCCGGTATGGCGGTTGACGACACCGCCCATGAAGCCCAGCGGAAAAGAGATGCGGCTGGTTCGGATCACCTTCCCCTCATCGGGCTTTTCCAGCCCGGCCATCATGTTGATCAGGGTGGTCTTGCCGGTGCCGTTCGGGGCGAGGATGCCCATGGATCTGCCCAGATCCACCCGGAACGACACACGGTCAAGGATCACCTTGCGCTGTCTGCCGGTCCAGAAGGACTTGCTCACATTCTCGAACTCAATCATGCACCCGATCCGGTACTGCCCCACCCTGCGCCGTCATCCAGCGTCTGACGGTTTCTGTTCCGAAGACAATACCCAGCTATTGAGGCGGCATTATGTCGGAAACTCCCGTTAATTTTCAACGGAAATCACCGAATTCTGGCCGCAATCGGGCAAGCCGGCCGCGCCGGGCGGCATTGCTGTGCAATGCCGCGTCAGAAGGTCTGTTTCTCGACCCGCAGAAGCTTGCCCGCAGCAAACGACAGCACGGCGCCGAAGAAGCTGAACAGCGCCCCCATCTTGGCCGCATCCTGCACCCGAACCTCGCCCAGCATCACGCTGCCGTCAAACGCCACCGCCGCGATGAACAGCGACACGGTGAAGCCGATGGAGGCGATGCAACCGATGACGAACAGGTCGGTCGTGCGCATGCCCGCCGGCAGGCCCAGGCGCAGCGGATGCGCGGCCAGCCAGCCGAAGAGGGTCACGCCCAGCGGCTTGCCGATCAGCAGCCCCGCAAGAACCAGCCAGGTCGGCGAACCGATCGACGAAAACTCGACACCCGCGTTCAGCAGGCCGAAGAAGAACAGGATAACCTCGACCGGGTGCTTCAGGATATGTTCGATATGGTTCAGCAGGTCGGTCAGATACTGCTCGGCCTCCGAGAAGATGCCGAAGGCACGGTCGGCATGCGGGATGGCCGGAACGATGGGCAAAAGGCCCAGGGCAGGGTGCAGGCCGGCCTCCTGGAATCCGTACCAGCTCAGCGCGCCGGCGATCAGATAGGGCCAGAACGAAAGATACTTGCGTACCTGCGTCGATCGCGTGCGAAGCTGGTCGCCCCGGTCCAGCATCCGCGGCAGCCAGTTGAACAGAACGAACACCACCACCGCCGCGCCAAGCGACAGCAAGAGCCATTCGGGGGCCAGTTCGCCCGAGGGATAGAAGATCGCCAGAATGATCAGGCCCGCCGCGTCATCGGCGATTGCCAGCAACAGCAGGAACCGCACCGCCGGGTGCCCGGCGCCGAAGACCACGCGCCCGACGAGATAGGAAAAGGCGATGTCGGTGGCGGTGGGAATGGCCCAGCCGCGGTGCACCGCGCTGAACGTCTCCGAGCCGAGCACGGCGGCCAGCCCCAGATAGACGGTGATCGGGCCCAGCATCCCGCCCAGCGTGGCAACCAGCGGCGTCGCCGCCTTTTTGCCGCGCAGCGAGCCGTTCTTGAGGATGACCGCTTCCCACACCTCCTTTGCCGCGATGGCGAAGAAGAAGGCCATCAGCCCGTCGTTCACGAGATAGTGAAGGGTCAGCGTGCGCTCGATATGCCCGTCGACCTCATGCGCATGGCCGATGATGAAATCGTCGATCAGGACGAAATCAACGAAGGCGTGATAGGAATGCGGGTCGATATTGGCCCAGAACAAAGCAATCACCGCGCCTGCAATCAGCAGCAGCGAATAGTTGGTGACGAAGTTCCAGACCTTGTACATGCGCGTAATCCCCCGTTTCTATCGGGATGGAATAGAACATGTGAAAAGCGGGGGCAACCGCTCCCGGAACGATCAGGCGATCACGTTCCAGATCAGGCCCGCGGCAATCGATCCCGCCATGGCCAGCCCCAGATAGGCGGCGAAGACCCGCGGCTTGACCAGCGCCCAGACGGCGATGGCCGCCGGTATGCAGCTGATCCCCCCCGCGAGCATGAACGACAGCGCCGCGCCGTTGCTCATGCCCTGTTGCAGCAGACTGTCGACCAGCGGCACGGCGGCATATCCGTTCAGATAGGCCGGTGCCCCCACCAGCGCCGCCAGCAGGATCGGCCGCAGCCCGTCGCCGCCCAGCACCGTGGCGATCATCTCTGCCGGCACGTAATGCAGCATCAGCGCCTCGGCCATGTAGGCCAGCAACAGCCATTTGCCCAGGAACAGCGCGTTCTCCAGCACCGTGGTGCGAAAGGTCCGGCGGCGGTTGTCTTCTTTCCAGAAGGCCCAGACCGGCTTGCCGGTGAAGGACGAGGTGCCGCAGCCGCAGCTGTTGCAGGAGGCTTTCGTCGGTTTGAGCGGGTCGGCGAACAGGGCCGACCGGGCCAGCATGCTGGTGGTCAGGCCGCCGAACAGGCCGATGCCGACGGCAGACACCGTTTTTGCCACCGCAAAGCCCATGCCCAGCGTGCCCGAGGTGATCAGGAACATCGCCGGGTCCATGATCGGAGATGACAGCCAGAATGCCATGACCGCCGAAAGCGGCGCGCCCACGGCCAGCATCGCGGCGATGAACGGAATCACCTCGCACGAACAGAAAGGCGACAGCCCGCCGGCGAGCGAGGCGAGCACGATCATCCGAACCTCGCGCCCCTCGAAGGCCTTGGCCAGCAGCGTCTCTGCGCCGGTGGCCTTGAGGTAGCCGACGGCCAGCACCGCAAAGACGATGAAAATGCCGGTGTGGGCCAGCGCCCGCGCCGCGAAATCCAGCGTCGGCCAGACCCGCCCGGGATCAAGCAGCGCCAGAACCAGCGGAATCAGCAGGATCGCAAGCCAGGCTTTGTCCAACCGTTTCCAAAGCGCGGGCAGGCGGGCGGGGGGCAGGGTGGTGTCAGTCATGGCGGTGGCCTTCTGGCGGGGTTTCGATGTCGGCGCAGCATTCGGAGAGCAGGAAGCGCGACAGCGCCTCCATCTCGTCATAGGCGGCCGCGATGCAGATGATGGAGCGCCCCTGGCGGGCCTGCGTGACCAGGCCGGCCTGGGTCAGAATCTTCATATGATGGGTCAGGGTCGATCCGGTTATGCCGCTGCGCGCGCCCAGCTCGCCGATCGACAGGCCATCGGGCCCGGCGCGCACCAGGCAGCGCAGCACCGAAAGCCGTTGTTCCGAGCCGAGCGCGGCAAAGGTCGAGGCGGCGCGGGCAAGAGAGAGGTCATCTGACAGGTGGTGTTTCATATTTTTATAATTCTAGAAATATAGAAATGAGTCAAGTCCCCGTTTGGCATCGGTCCGCATCGCCCCTAAATCTACCCCATGTCCGATGCCCTGACCGCCCTTGCCGCAGAGCTTGCCGCCTGCACGCTCTGCGCCCCGCGCTTCGCTGCCACCGCCACGGGGCACAGCCCCCGGCCGGTGCCGTGGTTCCGCTCGGGCGCGCGCATCGTGGTGGCGGGGCAGGCGCCGGGGATGCGGGTGCACAAGGCGGGCAGGCCGTTCTTCGATCCCTCGGGTGACCGGCTGCGCGACTGGATGGGCATCACGGCGGAACAGTTCTATGACCGCGACCGCCTGTCGGTGCTGCCCATGGCCTTTTGCTTTCCCGGCTATGACGCCAAGGGCGCCGACCTGCCGCCGCCGCCCGTCTGCGCCGCCACCTGGCATGACCGGATCACGGCCGGGCTGGGCGATGTGGCGCTGACCCTGCTGGTGGGCGGCTATGCGCAAAAATATTTCCTCGGGGCGGATGCGAAGGGCGGTGTCACCCGCACCGTGCAGGGCTGGCGCGCCCATGCGCCGCGCGTCTTTCCCTTGCCGCACCCGTCCTGGCGGAATACGGGGTGGCTGAAGAAAAACCCGTGGTTCGCGGCAGAGGTGCTGCCGGCCCTGCGGACCCGCGTGAAAGAGGTGATGGATGGCTGACGAAACCCCGCTCGACCGGGCGCATGCAACGATGGAGGCCGCGCCGGGCGACGACGCCCTGCGGCTGCGGTTTTTCGAGCGTCTGGCGGACAGCGAGCTGTTCCTGCTGCTGGCGGCAGAGCCCGATGGTGACAACATCACCCCGCAAGTGTTTGAACTCGAAGGTGGTTCCTTTGTTCTGGTCTTTGACCGGGAAGAGCGGCTGGCCGATTTCGTGGGCAGCATGGCCCCCTTCGCGGCCCTGTCCGGGCGGCTGATCGCCACGATGCTCGAGGATCAGGGGATCGGGCTGGGGGTGAACCTTGGCGTCGCGCCCTCGTCGATCCTGATCCCGGCAGAGGCGGTGGGCTGGCTGGCCGTCACGCTGGCGCAGCGCCCGACCGAGGTCGAGGCGCTGCCGGTGGAGATCACCGCGCCCGGTGGCCTGCCCGATGTTCTGCTCGGCGCGCTGGACGCAAAGCTGGCCAGCGCGGCCGGGCTCGCGCCACTGGCCTATCTGGCCGGCGTGACCTACGAGGGCGGGCAGCGGGGGCACATGCTTGCCTTCGTCGATGCCGCGCCGGGGGCCGAGGGCGCGCTGGCCCAGGCCGTGGGCGAGGCGCTGACCTTTTCCGGCATCGAGGCGGGCGCGCTCGACGTGGCGTTTTTTGATGCCTCCGATCCCGTGGCCCCGAGGCTGGCGCGCGTCGGCCTGCGCTTCGATCTGCCCGCGCTGGCCCGGCCGCAGCGCGCCGAACCATCGGCGCCGGGCATGGACCCGGACAAACCGCCGAAACTGCGGTAGGGCGGAAGTTCGCGCACCCGCGCGGAGGCGGGGGCAGGCAGCGACGAAGGCCGCAAGGCCTGACGAGCGCCCGCTCAGTAGCCCTTGGCGCGATCGACGAGAAACAGGAACGGCTCTCCGGCCTCGCCGCGCCGGATGTTCTCGGCAATCACGCGCGAGGCGCTGTCGGGGCGGGTTTCCGAGGCGATATGCGGCGTGACGGTCACCTTGGGATGGGCCCAGAACGGATGCGCGGGCGGCAGGGGCTCTACCCGGAACACATCCAGCGTGGCATGGCCGATATGGCCCGCATCCAGCGCCGCCAGCAACGCGTCATCGTCGATCAGCGGCCCGCGGCCGGGGTTGATGATGACGGCCCCCTCGGGCAGCCGGGCCAGCCGCGCCGCATTCAGCAGGTTTTCGGTTTCGGGCGTCTGTGGCAACAGCAGAACGACGATCTCGGCCAGGCTCAGGGCCTTGTCCAGCCCGTCTTCGCCGCTCAGGCAGGTAACGCCGGGCACATCCTTGGGGCTGCGGCTCCAGCCCAGCACGTTGAAGCGCAGCGCGGCCAGCGCCTGGGCGCAGGCACGTCCCAGCTCGCCCAGGCCCAGTATCGCCACGGTGCGGTCCCGCGCCAGCGGCGGCGCCACCGGTTCCCACACCCCGTTCTGATGCAGGATATGGGCGTCCATGCCCAGATGGTGGCGCAGCACATGGCCGGTCACCCATTCGACCATGCCTTCCTCCAGCCCGGAGTCGACCATGCGGCACAGCGGCTGGGTCAGGGTGGTGTTGCCCACGATCTTTTCGACCCCGGCCCAAAGCCCCAGCACGGCCTTGCAGCCGGTAAAGGGCGTAAAATCGCTGACCGCGCCGTTGGGGGCGTAGATGATGTAATCGACTGTTTCCGGCGCATCGGTTTCGGTGAACAGGGTCACCTTCAGCCCGGCCGCATCGAAGGCGCGCCGCAGCGGCACCTGGTACTGCGACCAGCGCGACGCGTTGGCCGCAAACAGAATGTTCAGCATTATCTTCCCCTTGGCCTGTGAATATGCGCGCTTTGCACCAGCCCGAAAGCCACCATCAGCACCAGCATCGCCGACCCGCCGTAAGACACCAGCGGCAAGGGCACGCCCACGACCGGCGCCAGCCCCATCACCATCGACATGTTCAGCGCGAAGAACAGAAAGAAGGTGGCCGAAATGCCCAGGGTCAGCAGCGATGAAAACCGGTCCTTGTTCTTGAGCGCCGAGGCGATGCAGAACACGATGATCAGCCCGTAAAGCACCAGCAGCGAAAAGGCGCCGACAAAGCCGAATTCTTCGGCCAGGGTGGTGAAGATGAAATCGGTGTGCTTTTCGGGCAGGAAATTCAGCCGGCTCTGCGTGCCTTGCATGAACCCGCGCCCCGACCAGCCACCAGAGCCGAGCGCGATTTTCGACTGGGTGATGTGATAGCCCGCGCCCAGCGGATCTGACGCCGGGTCGAGAAACGTGTCGATGCGCCGGTACTGGTAATCCTCGAGCAACTGCCAGGGTGTGCCACGGGTCATGAACACGCCGGTCACCAGCACGCCGCCAAGCGCGAGAACGGCGGCGAAGTAGAGCCAGTGCACCCCGGCCACGAACATCACCGCCGCGCCGCCGATGACAAGCAGCAGCGCGGTGCCGAGGTCGGGCTGGCGCAGCACCAGATAGGTGGGCAGCAGGATCAGGAAAAGCGGCATGGCTACGAAAACCGGGCGCGATACCTTGTGGATATCCAGCCAGTCGTAATAGGCCGCGAGGATCATCACCAGCGTGATCTTGGTCAGCTCCGACGGCTGCAGCCGCATGAAGCCCAGATCGATCCAGCGTTGCGCACCCATCCCGACCGTTCCGAAGAACTCGACGAACAGCAACAGCATGATCGACAGCGAAAACGCCAGCGCCGCCATGTTGCGCCAGAACCAGATCGGCACGAACGCCACCAGGAACATCGCTGCCAGCCCCATGGCAAAGCGTTTGATCTGCGGCTCGGCCCACGGCGACATCGAGCCGCCGGCGACGGAATAAAGCATCATGAAGCCGGCCCCGGCCACCGCCGTCAGAAGCAGCACCAGCGCCCAGTTCAGATACAGAACCTTGCGCAGCCCGCTGGGAACGGTCTTCAGATTATACTCAAGATAGCTCATACGCGGGTCCGTACCGTCTGGGGCGCCGCGGGATCGCGCAGTGGCAGTTTGTCGAACAGCTCTCCCACCGCCTGGCGCTGGTTCTGCGGATAGGCGGTCAGCGGCGGCACCGTGCCGTAAAGCGCGCGCAGGGCGATATCGCGGGCGACGGGGGCCGCGGCTGTCGATCCGCCGCCGCCATGCTCCACCACCACCGACACGGCGACCCTGGGGTTGTCATAGGGCGCGAAACAGACGAACAGCGCGTGATCGCGCCGGTTCCAGGGCAGGTCTTCGTTGCGGAACACGCCGCGCGCCCGTTCGGCCGCCGTGATGTTGCGCACCTGGCTGGTGCCGGTCTTGCCGGCAAGCTGCATCGCCTCGTCCACCACGCGGGTGCGATAGCCGGTGCCCCGGCGGCTGTTGGAAACGGCGTACATGCCCTTGCGCACATGCGTCAGCAGCATCGGGTTGACCTCCAGCGCCTCGCCGCGCCCCGAGGCCTGCTCGACCCCGTCGATCGACTTCAGCAGTCGTGGCGTCACCGCGCGCCCGGTGGCGATCCGTCCGGTCATCACCGCCAGTTGCAGGGGCGAGGCCAGCACGAAGCCCTGGCCGATCGCCGCGTTCAGCGTGTCGCCGACCACCCAGTCGCCGCCGCGATAGATGCTTTTCCAGTCCTTGGTGGGGGTCAGCCCTTCGGCCACGGCCGACATCGGCAGATCGTGGCGGATGCCCAGGCCCAGCGTGTTGGCCATCGCCGTGATCTTCTCGATCCCGACGCGGCGGGCGATATCGTAGAAGAACACGTCGCAGGATTGCTCCAGGCTCTTGTTCAGATCCACATGCCCGTGGCCGCCGCGTTTCCAGCAGTGGAACCGCCGGCCGCCGCTTTCCAGATAGCCCGGGCACCAGACGGTTTCGCCCGGTGTGATCACCCCGTCTTGCAGCGCCGCCAGCGCGGTGACCATCTTGAAGGTCGATCCGGGCGGATAGGTGCCCTGCACCGTCTTGTTGGCCAGCGGGCGATAGGGGTTTTCCGTCAGTTCCCGGTAGTCGCCGACAGAGATGCCGCGCACGAACTTGTTGGGGTCGAAGGTCGGCGAAGAGGCGATGCCCAGCAGATCGCCCTCGTTGAGGTCGAGCACCACGGCGGCGGCGCTTTCAGCAGACAGTCGCGCCTGCATGAAGTTCTGCAGGCCATGATCGATCGTCAGTTGCAGGTCGGCGCCGGCCTGGCCCTCGGTCCTGTCCAGTTCGCGGATGACCCGGCCGACGGCGTTGACCTCGATCCGCTTGTTGCCCGCCTTGCCGCGCAGCAGGTCTTCGGTCTTGGCCTCGACCCCGGATTTGCCGATCTGAAATCGCGGGATCTGCAGCACCGGCTCGGGGTTTTCCAGCTTGCTCAGGTCGTAATCGCTGACCGGGCCGACATAGCCGATCACATGCGCGAAGTCGCTGCCCATGGGATAGCTGCGCGACAGGCCGACCTCCGGCGTGATGCCGGGCAGGGCGGGGGCGTTGACGGCCACCTCGGCCACTTCCTCCCAGCTCAGCCGGTCGGCGATGGTGACGGGTACAAAGGCGCTGCGGCGCATGATCTCCTTGCGGGCGCGGGCGAGATCCTCTTCCGACAGCGGAACCAGCCGGGCGACGCGGGCCAGCGCCTCTTCGACATCGCCGGCATCCTCTCGCACGATGACGATGCGGTAATTCTGTTCGTTCTGCGCCAGCGGCGTGCCGTTGCGATCGAAGATCAGGCCACGGGTCGGCGGGATCAGGCGGATGTTGATCCTGTTTTCCTCGGCCAGCAGGCGGAACTGATCGGCCTGTTCGACCTGCATGTAGCGCATGCGCAGGCCAAGCACGGCCATGAAGGTGACCTGCGCCCCGCCCAGAATCAGCCCGCGCCGGGTGATCCTGCGGGCGCTTTCCTCGGTGTCCTTTTGCGAATGTTTCATCGCGGCACCCCGTGCGGATCGACATCGCCGGGGCTGAGCCGGCGCAGCGTCAGCCCATGATGGCAGAACAACACCACCAGGGGATAAAACGCGATGGTCAGGGCCGCGCGCATCAGCGCCATGACGGGCTGCCCGTGATCGACCGCGAACAGGCTCAGCACCAGCATATAGACCAGCGAGATCGCCGCGATCACCATCGCGGTAAAGGCCCATTCGGCGGGAAAGGGCAGCTCTCCGGTGCCGCCGTGGCGGCTGCGCAGAAACTCCGCCCCAAGCAGAACCAGCGCGGTCCACAGCCCCGGCGGGCGCATCAACAGCATATCGGCCATCAGGAAGACCCCGACCAGAAGAAAGGGCGGCAGGAAATCCGGGCGGCGCTGCACCCAGGCAAAGGCCAGGCACAACAGCAGGTCAGGCCCCGGAAACCGGCCCGGCGTGGTATCGAGCGGCAGAAGATAAAGAAAGATCAGCACCGCGCCCAAAAGCCCGAAAACCACACGATAGACCAGACGTTGCGATGCGACAGAGGCAACCATCATCCGCCCTCCGCCGTGGGGCCGATGGCCGCTGGCGGATCACCCGCGCGGCCATCCGTCACCAGCCCGCCCGGTTCGCCGATGACCTCCTTGCCGCGGTTGCGCAGCACCCGCAGAAATTCCAGCCGCTCATAATCGGCCGCCAGCCGGACCCGCAGCCGCCTGTCGGCCCCCTGGGCGACCTGCCCGACCAGAAGCCCGGCGGGAAACACCCCGCCATCGCCCGATGACACGACCCTGTCGCCGGGGCGCACGGCATCGGGATTTTCGAGAAACTCGATCGCGGGCGCGTTGGTGTTGTCGCCGGCCAGAATGGCGCGCTGGCCCGAGGGCTGGATCGTCACCGGAATGCGGCTGTTGGAATCGGTCAGCAGAATCACGCGCGCGCTGTTCTGGCCCACGCCGGAAATCCGCCCGACGATGCCCAGCCCGTCGGTCGCGGCCCAGCCGTCGATGATGCCGTCGCGCGCGCCCACGTTCAGCAGCACCGACTGCCGGAAGGGCGAGCCGCTGTCGGCCAGAACCACCCCGGTGATATAGGTCAGCTTCGGGTCCAGCCGCACCTTGTTGAGATCCAGCAGCTTGGCGTTTTCCTGCTCCAGCTGCAGGGCGGCTTCCTTCCACGCCCGCATCTGCCGCAGCTCGCGCCGCAGCTCCTGGTTCTGTTCGTAGATCTTGGTGTAGGACTGGAAATTATCGGCCATGCCCGCGATCTTGGTCACCGGCACGAAAGCCCAATCGAACGAGGGCACGACCCTGTCCACCAGCGCGGCGCGGAACCGTTCCACGCGCGGGCTGTCGATCCGCCAGATCAGGAACAGGCCGGTGAGGCAAAACAGCAGTACGCCGATCACGATACGCCGGATCGGGCGGACATAGTCGGCCTGTGAGTTTCGGTCCTTTGCCACGGCGGCCTTTCTTCGGGCGCGGGGCGCGTGCGGTTTCGCTTAGCTGTCGTAATCTATGACATGCCGGAGTTGTTTTTCAAACTCCAGCGCCTTGCCCGTGCCCAGTGCCACACAATTGAGTGATTCATCGGCGACGGAAACGGCAAGCCCCGTCTGCTCGCGCAGGGCCAGATCCAGCTCGCCCAGAAGCGCGCCGCCGCCGGTCAGCATCACGCCCCGGTCCACGATATCGGCGGCCAGATCGGGCGGCGTCGCCTCCAGCGCGGTCATCACCGCCTCGCAGATCTGCTGCACCGGTTCGGCCAGCGCCTCGGCCACCTGGGCCTGGTTGATCTCGATCTCCTTGGGTACGCCGTTCAGCAGGTCGCGCCCGCGGATCTGCATCGACGCGCCGCGCCCGTCGTCGGGCATGCGCGCGGTGCCGATCGAGGTTTTGATGCGTTCGGCCGTTGCCTCGCCGATCAGAAGGTTCTGCTGGCGCCGCAGATAGGAAATCACCGCGTCATCCATCCGGTCGCCGCCCACGCGCACCGAACGCGCATAGACGATATCGCCCAGCGAAAGCACGGCCACCTCGGTGGTGCCGCCGCCGATATCCACGACCATGTTGCCGGTGGGATCGGTGATCGGCATGCCGGCTCCGATGGCCGCCGCGATCGGTTCGGCGATCAGCCCGGCGCGGCGGGCGCCAGCCGAAAGAACAGACTGGCGGATGGCGCGCTTTTCAACCGGCGTGGCGCCATGCGGCACGCAGACGATGATCTTGGGTTTGGTGAAGGTGGTGCGCTTGTGGACCTTGCGGATGAAATACTTGATCATCTCTTCGGCCACGTCGAAATCGGCGATGACGCCTTCGCGCATCGGGCGGATCGCCTCGATGCTGCCGGGGGTGCGGCCCAGCATCAGCTTGGCGTCTTCCCCCACGGCCAGAACCTGTTTGCGCCCATCCTTGACGTGGAAGGCCACCACCGATGGTTCGTTCAGGATAATGCCCTTGCCCTTGACATAGACAAGTGTGTTCGCCGTCCCCAGGTCGATTGCCATGTCCGACGAAAACAAACCACCAAAAGCTGCCATATGCGGCGTTCCCGTTTCCCAAAATCCCCATCCGCGACTCTCTCGTGCGCGGGCCGAAATGCCTTATAGGCGGCGGGCGGGTGCAGGGTAAAGGGGCGGGCCGGGCAAATCAGCGCAATTATGCCTTCGCGGGTTCCGCGCCCGACCGGCGGGCGCGGAAAAAGGCGGGTTTCCCCGCGCGTGTCAGGAGGCCATCGGCGCCGGCCTCGTCTTTTCGCGCCGCACCAGCAGCCGGTTCAGCGCGTTGACATAGGCCTTGGCCGAGGCGACCACGGTATCGGTATCCGATGACTGGCCGGTGACGATCTTGCCGTTTTCCTCCATCCGCACGCTGACCGTGGCCTGGGCATCGGTGCCTTCGGTCACCGCATGCACCTGATAGAGCTGCAGGCGCGCGGTATGCGGGAACAGCGCCTTGACCGCGTTGAACGCCGCATCCACAGGGCCGTCGCCAATGGCGGAAACCTGATGGTCGGCCCCGTCGATCGTCAGTGTCAGATCGGCCGTCTGCGGCGCTTCGGTGCCGCAGACCACGCGCAGGAACTTGACCTGGATGCGGCCATGCGCCTCGTCGGAGGAACTGTCATGCATCAGCGCGATCAGGTCGTCGTCGTAGACCTCTTTCTTGCGGTCGGCCAAAGCCTTGAACCGCACGAACACGTCCTTGAGCTGATTGTCGCCCAGATCATAGCCCAGATCGTTCAGCTTGGCGCGCAGCGCGGCGCGGCCCGAGTGCTTGCCCATCACCAGATTGGTTTCGCTCAGCCCGATATCCTCGGGGCGCATGATCTCGAACGTCTCGGCGTTCTTGAGCATGCCGTCCTGGTGGATGCCGCTTTCATGGGCAAAGGCGTTCTTGCCGACGATGGCCTTGTTATATTGCACCGGAAAGCCCGAAACGGTCGCGACGCGGCGGCTGACGTTCATGATCCGCGTGGTATCCACGCCGGTGCGGAACGGCATGATATCGTTGCGCACCTTCAGCGCCATCACCACCTCTTCCAGCGCGGTGTTGCCGGCACGCTCGCCCAGGCCGTTGATCGTGCATTCGATCTGCCGCGCGCCGGCCTCGACCGCGGCCAGGCTGTTGGCGGTGGCCATGCCCAGATCGTTGTGGCAATGGGTGGAAAACACCACATCCCCGGCGCCGGGCACCTTTTCGATCAGCATCCGGATCAGATCGGCGCTTTCACGCGGCGCGGTGTAGCCCACCGTGTCGGGGATGTTGATCGTGGTGGCGCCGGCCCGGATCGCGATCTCGACCACGCGGCACAGATAGTCATGTTCCGTGCGCGTCGCATCCATGGGCGACCATTGCACGTTGTCGCACAGGTTGCGCGCGTGGCTGACCGTTTCATGGATCAGATCGGCCATCGCATCCTTGCTGAGCTTGGGGATGTCGCGGTGCAGGGGCGAGGTGCCGATGAACGTGTGGATGCGCGGGCGGGCGGCGTGTTTCACCGCTTCCCAGCAGCGGTCGATATCCTTGAAATTGGCGCGGGACAGGCCGCAGATCACGGCATTCTGAGATTGTTTCGCAATGTCGCGCACCGCTTCGAAATCGCCTTCGGATGCGATGGGGAACCCGGCCTCGATGATATCCACGCCCATCTCGTCGAGCATGGAGGCGATCTCCAGCTTTTCGTCATGGGTCATGGTGGCGCCGGGGCTTTGCTCGCCGTCGCGCAGGGTTGTGTCGAATATCAGGACGCGGTCCTGTTTGGAAATATCGGTCATGGTGGTGTCTCTCTTTCAGTCCTCAGCTAAGCAATCCGGCGCTGGTCACCCCTGAGCGGTCGCGCCGAAGGCACGCTCAGAGGCGGCTAAGGAGCAGAAGGGCACGGGACAGCAGGGCGCGCGAAGCGGCCCCGGTGCGGATGGTGATATGAAGATCCCGTGTCATTGGCGCGAAATATACGCGCTGAGGCCGGAAAGGAAAGCTGAAATATTGGGCAAACGCGCCCGCGCGCCTACTCCGCGGCGGGGGCTTCGGGATCGGGCGCGGGGGCGGCCTCGCCCGAGGTCAGCACCCCGTTCTTCCAGTTGCCGGTTTCCTCTTCGCCGCTGGCATAGCGCATGGTGCCTTCGCCCTGCCGCTTGCCCTCGGCGAACATGCCTTCATAGACATCGCCGTTGGCATAGGTGGCGATCCCGTTGCCGTGGATCTCGCCGGCCTTCCATTCGCCCTCATAGGTGAACCCGTCGGGCATCACGATCTTGCCGGTACCTTCGCGCTGGCCGGCGACGAACCCGCCCTCATAGACCGTGCCGTCGGAATAGGTCGCCTTGCCCTGACCGTCGCGCAGCCCGTCTTTCCAGCTGCCGGTATAGGAATAGCCGTCGGTGAAGGTCATGGTGCCTTGCCCGTGGTTCTTGGCATTGCGGAACTCGCCCTCATAGACCAGCCCGTTGGCATAGGTGGCGATGCCCTTGCCGTCGATCACCCCGGCAGACCATTCGCCGTCATAGGTGGAGCCGTCGGGATAGGTGATCTTGCCGGTGCCGTCGGCAAGATCGTCGCGGAACTGGCCGACATAGACCGACCCGTCAGGATAGGTCACCGTGCCTTGTCCCTCGATCCGGCCCTCGACCCATTCGCCCTCGTAGACATAGCCGTCGGTGCCGCGGAACGTGCCCTGGCCCTGGCGCTTGTCATTCTGGAAGGCGCCTTCATAGACGTCGCCGTTGGCATAGGTCACCTTGCCCGCGCCGTGGCGTTCACCGTTGACCAGAAGCCCCTCGTAGACATCGCCGTTGGGCTGGGTCAGCGTGCCGAAGCCGTTGATCTGCCCGTCTTTCCAAGATCCGGTATAGGTCAGCCCGTCGGGCATGGTCAGCGTGCCCTGACCCGCGCGCTGGCCGTTCTTCATCTCGCCCTCATAGATCGCGCCGTCGGGATAGGTGATCTTGCCCGCGCCCTCCTTCACGCCTTCGATCCAGGCCCCTTCATAGATATAGCCATTGGGGCTGGTCATCGTGCCGGTGCCATGGTGCAGCGCGTTCAGGAAATCGCCCTCATAGCGCACGCCGTTGGCATAGACGGCCACGCCCTTGCCCGAGATCTTGCCATCGGTCCAGTCGCCCTCATAGGTGCCGCCATCGGCGAAGGTGATCTTGCCGAAGCCCTCGGGCTTGCCCCTGGCAAAGCTGCCCTCGTAGACCGAGCCGTTGGGAAAGCGTGCGATGCCGGTGCCGCGGATCTCTCCGGCGACCCACTCGCCGGAATACTCATAGCCGTTGGGCAGCCGGTAGGTGCCGCGCCCGTCCTGCTTGCCATCCTTGAAAGTGCCTTCGTAGATGCCGCCGTCATCATATTGCTTGGTGATGACCTGACCGGCCTCCTGCGCCACGGCCAAACCGGCCATGGTGATGAAAATGCCCGTCAGAACTGCGCCTGCCTTATGCACGACTGCCCCCTTAGCCCCTGCTGTGTCCACCCCAGCGAATGCGGCCCGAGCCTAGTGGAGGTGCCCGGGGCTGACAACGGTTTTCGCCATCAATCGGCTTTCCCTCGCGCAGAACTCTGCTAAGACAAATTTCGACACGGAGGTGCCGATGGCCGACAGATTTCGCCTGACACTTGCACAGCTTAACCCGACCGTCGGCGCGCTGGACGCGAATGCCGACATGGTGCGCGCGGCATGGGCCACCGCCAAGGCGGCCGGCGCCGACATGCTGGCGCTGCCCGAGATGTTCATCACCGGCTATCAGACGCAGGATCTGGTGATGAAGCCCGGCTTCACCCTTCACGCGATGCGCCTGGTGGATACGCTTGCGAAGGAATGCGCCGATGGCCCGGCGATCGGTATCGGCGGGCCCTATGCCTTTGCCGAGAAGCTCTACAACGCGTATTTCATCCTGTCGGGTGGCAAGGTGCAGGCCACGATCCTGAAGCATCACCTGCCCAACGAAACCGTGTTCGACGAACAGCGCCTGTTTTCCTCGGGTCCGGTCAACGGCCCTTACCGCATCGGACCGCTGTGTATCGGCACGCCGATCTGCGAGGATGCCTGGCACCCGGATGTCTGTGAAACCCTGGCCGAAACCGGGGCGAGCTTCTTTCTGGTGCCCAACGGATCGCCCTACTACCGCCACAAGCTCGACCGGCGGCTGACCCATATGGTGGCGCGCGTGGTCGAGACGGGGCTGCCGCTGATCTATCTCAACATGGTGGGCGGGCAGGACGATCAGGTGTTCGACGGCGGCAGTTTCGTGCTGAACCCAAGCGGCGAACTGGCGGCGCTGCTGCCGGTGTTCGACGAGACGGTGGTGCATGTGGATTTCACCGAGACGCCCGAAGGCTGGCGCGCGGTGGAGGGCGAAAAGAGCCGCCACCCCGACGTCTGGGAGCAGGATTACCGCGTGATGGTCGAGGCGCTGCGCGATTATTGCGACAAGTCGGGCTTCGGCAAGGTGCTGCTGGGCCTGTCGGGCGGTATCGACAGCGCCATCGTGGCGACCATCGCCGCCGACGCGCTTGGCCCCGAGAATGTGCGCTGCGTGATGCTGCCCTCCGAATACACCTCTCGCGCGTCGCTGGACGATGCCGAGGCCGTGGCAAAGGTGCTGGGCTGCCGCTACGACTATGTTCCGATCGGCCCGGCGCGGCAGGTGGTGACCGAAACGCTGGCGCCGCTGTTCGAGGGGCTGGCCCCCGACACGACAGAGGAAAACATCCAGTCGCGCCTGCGCGGGCTGCTGCTGATGGCGATGTCGAACAAGTTCGGCGAGATGCTGCTGACCACCGGCAACAAGTCCGAGGTGGCGGTGGGCTATGCCACGATCTATGGCGACATGGCCGGCGGCTACAACCCGATCAAGGATCTCTACAAGACGCGGGTTTTCGAAACCTGCCGCTGGCGCAACGCCAATCACCGGCCCTGGATGAAGGGTCCGGCGGGCGAGGTGATCCCGCCCCGCATCATCGACAAGCCGCCCTCGGCCGAGCTGCGCGCCGATCAGAAGGACGAAGACAGCCTGCCGCCCTATCCGGTGCTCGACGCGATCCTGACCATGCTGATCGACGAGGAGAAATCAGTGGCCGAGGCGGTGGCGGCCGGGTTCGACCGAGATGTGGTGAAGAAGGTCGAGCATCTGATCTATCTCTCGGAATACAAGCGCTATCAGTCCGCCCCCGGCGCGCGGCTGACGTTCCGCGCTTTCTGGCTGGACCGGCGCTATCCCATCGTCAACCGCTGGCGCGACCCGACCTGACCGGGGCGGGGGCGTTCACGCGCAAGTGATGCGCCCGGCGGCCAATTCGCGGCGCGTGATGCAACCACAGCGCGGCAGAACAGTTGAGTCTTCCAATAACAAAGGAGGCTCGCATGACCACCGTGAAACTCGCCGTCGTGTTCTACACGACCTATGGCACCAATCACCAGATCGCCACGATCGCCGCCCAGGCGGCCAAAGATGCGGGCGCGGAGGTGCGCCTGCTGCGCGTCGCCGAAACCGCGCCGCAAGAGGTGGTGAACGGGCAGGAGGCCTGGAAGGCCCAGTTGGACAAGATGTCCGACATCCCCGTCGTCACCCCGGATGATATGGACTGGGCCAACGCCTACTTCTTCTCCGCGCCCACGCGCTACGGCGTAGTGGCCAGCCAGATGCGGGGCTTCATCGACACGCTCGGCCCGCTCTGGCAGGAAGGCAAGCTGGCGAACAAACCCGTGACCGCGACCACCAGCGCTCAGAATGCCCATGGCGGGCAGGAGGCGACGCTGCTGTCGCTTTACACCACGTTCATGCACTGGGGCGCGGTTCTGGTGCCGCCGGGTTATACCGACAGCGTGATCTTCGAGGCCGGCGGCAACCCTTACGGCTATTCCCATACGCAGGGTGATCTGTTCGACAAGGCCGAACCGGCGATCGCGCATCAGGCCCGTCGCCTTGTGGAATTCGCAGGCAAGATCGCTGCCTGAGGTGGCGCTAGAGTTCGGTCAGCGGGCATTCGGCGATCAGCCGTTCTGCATCGGCGCGGGTGCACAGCCGGGTGGCATCGGTCATCACCGCGGCGCTGGCCGCCGCCGCACCGCGCTGCAGCGCCGCGCCCAGATCCTGCCCCCGGGCCAGTGACAGGGTGAAGCCTGCCACGAAACTGTCGCCCGCCCCGACCTTGCTTTTGACAGGCACCGGTGCGGCGGCGGCGTGCAGGCGCAGCCCGTCGGCCGCCAGCACCGATCCGTCGGCGCCGCGCGCCACCACCACCGCCCGCGCCGCGCCCCTTGCCACCAGCGACGCTGCGAAAGCAGCGCTGTCGGCGCGGGTGGGCAGCGGCTGGCCCGCCAGCCCCTCGGCCTCTTCCCCGTCCATGCGCAGGATATAGGGCACATGCGGATGCGCCTTCGCCAGATCCTGCAGGGCCGCGCCGGAAGTGTCGACCACCACTTTCGCGCCGGTATCCTTCAGGCAATCGCAGACCAATGTGGCGAAATGGGGCGGGATGCCGGGGGGCAGGCTGCCGCTCAGCACGACAAAGCCGCTGTCGGGCACCGCGTCGCGGATGCTGCCCAGAACGGCGGCCAAGCGTTCGTCATCCCAGGTCGGGCCGGGAAAGACAAAGCGGTATTGCCGCCCGTCGCGCCTGTCCGTCACGGCCAGGCTCTGCCGGGTTTCGCCGGGCGCGCGGAAGGGCAGGATGGCGATGCCTTCCTCGACCAGCAACTGTCGCAGCTTCTTGCCCATCGGTCCGCCGATCGCCACCAGTGCCCGGGTCTGGCCGCCCAGAATGCGCACCGCCCGCGACACGTTGATGCCGCCGCCGCCGGGATCGGTCACCGGCGGGTCGCAGCGCAGTTTCAGCTCCGGTTCCACCTGATCGACAGCGCTGGACAGGTCCACCGCCGGGTTCAGTGTGATCGTCAGAATGTCCTGCATGCCATGTGCCCTTCGACGCTTTCGGCGGCCAGACTGCCAGCCCGCCGCGCCGCCGCCAAGGCCCGACAAAAGAAAAACGGGGCGCTGTTGCGCCCCGCCGGATGTTTCGGGCCGTGGCCGTTTCAGACGCGCGGCAGCTTCATCTGATAGCTTGCCGGGACATAGCGAAACCCGTCGCCGCGCGCCTCTGCATAGCCCATCGCGGGGAAGGGCATGTGATAGCCGATGAAGGGCGTCTTGTCGGCGGCCAGCATGTTCAGCATCCGCCTGCGCGTGGCGGCGGCGGTGGATTTGTCCATGTCGAAGCTCACCTCCCAGTCGGGGTGGCCCAGCGACCAGACATAGTGATTGGCGAAATCGGCCCCCAGCAACAGGCTCTTGCCGCCGCTTTCCAGCATATAGGCCATGTGGCCCGGCGTGTGCCCGAAGGCCGCCATCGCCGTGATGCCGGAGGTGACGCTGCCGCCATCGTCAAGAAAGCTCATTTTGTCGGCCAGCGGTTTGACCTTGGTGTCGAAGCCTTCGTTGCCCATCTTGGCCCAGGCATCGAATTCCACCGCCCCCGTGACATAGCCTGCATTGGCAAAGGTTTCGCCCGCGGCGCCTGACAGCCCGCCGATATGATCGCCGTGCATATGGGTCAGCACCACGGTATCCACCTGATCGGCGGCATGGCCGGCGGCCGCCAGCGCGGCGGTGATGCCCTCGGGGGCAAGCCCGGTGTCGAACAGGATCAGCTCCGATCCGGTATTGACCAATGTCGGGGTGAAGAAGAACTGTGCGGCCTGCGTGGGGATGTAATTGGCGGCCGAGACTTCGGCGAATTCCTCTTCCGATGCGTTCAGGCCGAATATCTTGTGCGGGTCGGGTACGGTGCGGGTGCCGGCCAGAAGTGCGGTCACCTCGAACTCTCCCAGCATGAAGCGGTTGAACGGTGTCCGGGCGGGGCCCTGCATCGGCGCGGCGGCGTGGGCGGCAGTGCCCATGGCGCCGGCCAGCGGCAGCGCCGCCCCTGCAAGCAGCGCCTGCCGGCGGTTCAGTGAAATCTCGGATGCCATGGTCTTCTCCCTGTTAACGTCCGTTTCGCAGACAAGGGTAGCCGCAAGTGGCCCAATCTCCATGTCACGAGACCGCGAGGATGGCTTTTGCGCGCTGCCGGGCCCCGGTGCCGGGTGCTGTCATATGGACAATGCCGCGCGTCTGTGAAACAGCAGCGGCCAACAGGAGACTGCCATGACCGTTACCCGTTTCGCCCCGTCGCCCACCGGCTATCTGCATGTGGGCAACCTGCGCACCGCGCTGTTCAACTTCCTGATCACCCGCAAGGCGGGCGGCAGTTTCATCCTGCGGCTCGACGATACCGACCCGGAGCGCTCGAAGCAGGAATATGTGGACGCGATCCAGGAAGATCTCGAATGGCTGGGCATCACGTGGGACCGGATCGAGCGTCAGTCTCTGCGGCTCGACCGTTACGCCGAGGCCGCCGACAGGCTGCGCGCGGCGGGCCGGTTCTACGAGTGTTTCGAGACGCCGACCGAGCTGGATCTGAAGCGCAAGAAGCAGCTGAACATGGGCCGGCCGCCGGTGTATGACCGGGCCGGGCTGGCGCTGTCGGACGCTGAGAAAGACAAGCTGCGCGCCGAACGGTCGGGCCACTGGCGCTTTCTGCTGGATCACGAACGGATCGAATGGGCCGACGGGATTCTGGGCGATATCTCGATTGATGCGGCGTCGGTCTCCGACCCGGTGCTGATCCGCGGCGACGGGCAGGTGCTCTATACGCTGGCCTCGGTGGTGGACGACACGGAAATGGGGGTGACCCATGTGGTGCGCGGATCCGATCATGTGACCAACACCGCCACCCAGATTCAGATCATCCGGGCGTTGGGCGGCGCGGTGCCGGAATTTGCGCACCACTCGCTGCTGACCGGCCCGCAGGGCGAGGCGCTGTCCAAGCGGCTGGGCGTGCTCAGCCTGCGCGATCTGCGCGCGCAGGGGGTGGAACCGATGGCGCTGTTGTCGCTCATGGCGCGGCTGGGATCGTCGCAGCCGGTGGAGCTTTGCGCCTCGATCGACGAACTGGTGGCGGGATTCGACATCAGCCATTTCGGCGCGGCGCCGACCAAATTCGACGCCGATGACCTGTTCCCGCTGACCGCGCGGCATCTGCATGGCCTGCCCTTGGCGGCGGTGGCGGATGACGTTGCCGCGCTCGGGGTGCCCGGCGATATCGCCCCGCAGTTCTGGGAGGTGGTGAAGGACAATATCACGGTGAAGGCCGATATGGCCGCATGGTGGGATCTGTTCCGTAATGGCGCCGCGCCCGTGGTCGAGGAGGAGGACAAGGCGTTCGTCGCAGAGGCGCTCTCGCTGCTGCCCGAACCGCCTTATACGCCCGAAACCTGGGGCAGTTGGACGGCGGCGGTGAAGGAAAAGACCGGCCGCAAGGGCAGGGGGCTGTTCATGCCGCTGCGCAAGGCCGTGACAGGCCGGGCGAAGGGGCCCGAGATGGCCGATGTAATGCCGCTGTTGCAGAAGAAGCCGGGCTGACCGCTCAGCAGGCCCTGCGGCCCTTTTCGCCGGCGTGAGCGAGTAGGCCCGCGGCGGCTGACGAGCGCCCGGTCAGATCAGATTGGCCGACAGGCGCGAAAGCTGCCTGTCCACGAAGCGGCGCTCGTCATCATCAAGGCGCTGGTGCCGGGTATAGACCGGCGCGGCGCGGTCATCCCTGATCGGCGCGTCCCAGCCATCTGTGGTGTCGAAGAACCGCCGCGCGCCTTCCACGCCATATTCCCGCAGATAGCCCTGCACGACCACGTCGATATAGCTCAGCAGGATCGGGTGGCGCGTGTCGGGGTGATCGGAATGGCGGGGATGCACGGCATAGATTTGCACCGCCACCGGATGCGGCGCGTGATGCGCAAGCGGCCCCGATACCGGGTGCCGGTCATAGGCGCCCTCGCGCGTGTCGAGCGCGGCCCAGTCATGGCCCGGCACGGCGGCGATCAGCCCGTCGATCTCTTCCCCCGGCGCCTCATAGGCGGTCAGGAAGGCAAGCGGGCGCAGCACCGTGTGCCGCCAGGCCCGGCGCCAGCCGCTGACCCGCGCGGGAAAGGCGCGGGCATAGCCGTGGGTGGCCCGGTTCACGAGCGAGCCGTAGCCGAAGAAGAACGGATCCTGCATGGCGCATAATCTGGCGGCTGCCTCGGTGAATGCAAGGACTTGCCGCGTTGTGGCGCTTGATTTAGTGTTCACGCCATCTGCATCGGGAGAATCTGGGGAAACCCAGTGCCGAAGGAGCAACCGCCCCGGTAAACTCTCAGGCCAACGGACCGATGCAGAGAACAGAGCTCTGGAGAGTGGCGCTTGCGCCCGCCGAAGGGATAACGATCTCAGGCGACAGGACAGAGGGGGCATCGGTTTGGCGGTCTTTCGGGCCGCCGGTACGGTGCCGGCGCTGACCGGCGATGAAGGGGATGGCCGAATGTCGGAGCTGAAACGCACGGGGCTCTACGATCTGCATGTGGAACTTGGGGCCAGGATGGTGCCCTTCGCGGGCTATGAGATGCCCGTTCAATATCCACTGGGCGTGATGAAAGAGCATCTGCACTGCCGCGCGGCGGCGGGGCTGTTCGATGTCAGCCATATGGGGCAGGTGATCCTGCGGGCCCGTTCGGGCGTTCCGGCGGATGCGGCCACGGCACTGGAAACGCTGGTGCCGGTGGATGTGCTGGGCCTGAAGGAAGGGCGGCAGCGATACGGGCTGTTCACCAATGACGCGGGCGGCATCGAGGACGATCTGATGATCGCCGACCGGGGCGATCATCTGTTCCTCGTGGTCAACGCGGCCTGCAAGGAGGCCGATATCGCCCATCTGCGGGCGCATCTGTCCGACATCTGCGAGATCGAGGAAATCACCGACCGTGCGCTGCTGGCACTGCAGGGCCCGGCGGCCGAGGCGGTGCTGGACGGGCTGGTGCCCGGCGCGGCGGCGATGCGGTTCATGGATGTGGCGGTCATGCCGTCCGATTTCGGCACGCTGTGGATTTCCCGCTCGGGCTATACCGGCGAAGACGGCTATGAGATTTCGGTGGAAAACGCGCGGGCCGTCGCGTTCGCGCGGGCGCTGCTGGCGCATGAGGTGGTTCAGCCGATCGGCCTTGGCGCGCGCGATTCGCTGCGGCTGGAGGCAGGGCTTTGCCTTTATGGCAACGATATCGACACGACCACCTCTCCGGTCGAGGCCGCGCTGACCTGGGCCATTCAGAAGGTCCGCCGGCCCGGCGGCGCGCGCGAGGGCGGGTTCCCCGGCGCCGACCGTATCCTGCCCGAGCTTTCGCAGGGCACGACCCGCCTGCGCGTCGGCCTGCGCCCCGAGGGCCGGGCGCCGATGCGCGCGGGCACCGTGCTTTACGCCCTGCACGAGGGCGGCGCGCCGATCGGCGAGGTCACGTCGGGCGCGTTCGGCCCGTCGATCGGAGGGCCGATGTCGATGGGCTATGTCGCGTCCGGACATGCAGAGCCGGGCACCACGATCTATGGCGAGGTCAGGGGCAAGCGCCTGCCCGCCACCGTGACGGCGATGCCGTTCAGACCAAGCACCTACAAGCGTTGAGGGATCAGAGAGATGAAATTCACCGAAGAACATGAATGGCTGCGCGTCGAGGATGATGTTGTTGTCGTGGGCATCACCGAACATGCCGCCGAACAACTGGGCGATGTGGTGTTCGTGGACCTGCCCGAGGAAGGCACGACCGTCTCGAAGGACGACGAGATCGTGGTGATCGAAAGCGTCAAGGCGGCGTCCGACATTCTGGCGCCCGTCGATGGCGAGATCGTCGAGGTGAACGAGGCGCTGACCGACAACCCGGCGCTGGTCAACGAAGACGCGCAGGGCGAGGCATGGTTCTTCAAGATGAAGGTCGACGATCTGTCGGCGCTGGACGATCTGATGGACGAAGCCGCCTATAAAGACTTCATCGCGTGACGGTCCTTCGGACCGTTCCCAACCTCGCCACGCCCGATCCGGCCGGGCTGGCGGCGGTCTACCGCGATCTGTTGGGGCTGGAGCCGCTCATGGAAATGGCCTTCATTTCCACGCTGGGTGCCCCGGACGAGGCCCCGGTGCAACTGAGCCTGGCTGCCGAGGGCGGGTCCGGCACGGCGCTGCCCGCCATATCGGTCGAGATGGACGATCTGAACGACACGCTGGCCCGCGCCCGGGATCTTGGTGCCGCCATCGAGCCCGGCCCCGTGGACGAACCCCGGGGCGTGCGGCGCTTCTTTTTGCGTGATCCGGCGGGAACGCTGGTGAACATTCTGACTCATAGCTGAACCGGACGGACACATGCCCTTCAACCCCATCGACTACGACCCCTATGATTTCGCCAACCGCCGCCACATCGGCCCCTCGCCCGAGGAAATGGCCGAGATGTTCGGCGTCTTGGGGGTGGAAAGCCTGGATGCGCTGATCGACCAGACCGTTCCGAAAGCCATCCGCCAGGCGGCACCGCTGGACTTCGGCGCGCCGCTGTCCGAACGCGAGCTGCTGTGGCATCTGCGGCAGGTGGCCAGGAAGAACAAGGTTTTCACCACGATGATCGGACAGGGGTTTCACGGCACCGTCATGCCCCCGGCGATCCAGCGCAACATTCTGGAAAACCCGGCCTGGTACACCGCCTATACCCCCTATCAGCCCGAGATCAGCCAGGGCCGGCTCGAGGCGCTGCTGAACTATCAGACCATGGTCAGCGACCTGACCGGGCTGGAGATCGCCAATGCCTCGCTGCTGGACGAGGCGACGGCCTGCGCCGAAGCGATGACCATGGCACAGCGGGTGGCCCGCTCCAAGGCGACGGCCTTCTTCGTGGATGAAAACTGCCACCCGCAGAATATCGCCGTGATCTGCACCCGGGCCGAACCGCTGGGCATCGAGGTGATCGTGGGCGACCCGGCCACCGATCTGGATCCCGCAACAGTCTTTGCGGCGATCTTTCAGTACCCCGGCACCCATGGCCATCTGACCGATTTCACCGATGCCATCGCTGCCCTGCACGCGGCAAAGGCGCTTGGCATCGTCGCGGCCGACCCGATGGCGCTGTTGCTGCTGAAAGAGCCGGGGGCGATGGGGGCGGATATCGCGGTGGGCTCGACCCAGCGGTTCGGAGTTCCGCTGGGCTATGGCGGGCCGCACGCGGCCTATATGGCCTGCAAGGATGCCTATAAGCGTGCGATGCCGGGGCGGATCGTCGGCGTCTCCGTCGACGCGCGCGGCAACAAGGCCTACCGGCTGGCGCTGCAGACCCGCGAACAGCATATCCGCCGCGAAAAGGCCACGTCGAACGTCTGCACCGCGCAGGCGCTTCTGGCGGTGATGGCCGGGTTCTATGCGGTGTTCCACGGGCCGAAGGGGCTGAAGGCCATCGCCCAACGCATCCACACCACCACGGTGCGGATGGTGGAAGGGCTGGAGGCCGCCGGCTTCGCGGTGACGCCGAAAGCGTTCTTCGATACGGTGACGGTTGATGTCGGCCCGATGCAGGGCGTCATCTACGCGGCGGCGCAGGCCCGGCAGATCAACCTGCGCCGGGTCGGCACGACGAAGCTGGGCATCACGCTGGATGAAACCACCCGCTCGGCCACGATCAAGGATCTGTGGGCGGCCTTCGGCATCGCGCGCCGGGATGACCCCGCGACCGTCGAATTCCGCGTTCCCGAAGCGCTGCACCGGCAAAGCGATTACCTGACCCACCCGGTGTTCCACATGAACCGTGCCGAAACCGAGATGATGCGCTACATGCGCCGTCTGGCCGACCGCGACCTGGCGCTTGACAGGGCGATGATCCCGCTGGGCTCCTGCACCATGAAGCTGAACGCGGCGGTCGAGATGATGGCGATCTCCTGGCCGGAGTTTTCCAACATCCACCCCTTCGCCCCGGCCGATCAGGCACAGGGCTACGCTGAAATGCTGGAAAGCCTGAGCGCGATCCTGTGCCAGGCCACCGGCTATGACGCGATGTCGATGCAACCGAACTCGGGCGCGCAGGGGGAATATGCGGGGCTGCTGACCATCGCCGCCTGGCACCGGGCACAGGGGCAGGGGAATCGCGACATCTGCCTGATCCCGGTCTCCGCGCATGGCACCAACCCGGCGTCGGCCCATATGTGCGGCATGAAGGTGGTCGTGGTGAAATCATCCGCCAACGGCGATATCGACCTGGAAGATTTCCGCGCCAAGGCCGAGGCGGCGGGCGACAGGCTGGCCGCCTGCATGATCACCTATCCCTCCACCCACGGCGTGTTCGAGGAGACGGTGCGCGAGGTCTGCGAGATCACCCACAGATACGGCGGGCAGGTCTATCTGGATGGTGCCAACCTGAACGCGCTGGTCGGGCTGGCCAAACCGGGGGAAATCGGGGCGGACGTGTCGCACCTGAACCTGCACAAGACCTTCGCCATCCCGCATGGCGGCGGCGGCCCCGGCATGGGGCCGATCGGGGTCAAGGCGCATCTGGCGCCGTTCCTGCCCGGCCATCCCGATACGGGCGGGGCCGAAGGGCCTGTGTCGGCGGCGCCATACGGTTCGGCGTCGATCCTGCTGATTTCCTGGGCGTACTGCCTGGCGATGGGCGGCGCCGGACTGACGCAGGCCACCAAGGTCGCGATCCTGAACGCCAACTACATCGCCATACGACTGGAAGGCGCCTATGATGTGCTGTTCAAGGGCCGCGCGGGCCGGGTCGCGCATGAATGCATCCTCGACACGCGCCCCTTCGCCGACAGCGCCGATATCACGGTCGACGACATCGCAAAGCGCCTGATCGACAACGGCTTCCACGCGCCGACCATGAGCTGGCCGGTGGCCGGCACGCTGATGGTCGAACCCACCGAATCGGAAACCAAGGCCGAACTGGACCGGTTCTGCGACGCGATGCTGGCGATCCGCGAAGAGATACGCGCGGTGGAATCGGGCGAGATGGATGCCGAGAACAACCCGCTCAAGAACGCGCCGCACACGGTGGGGGATCTGGTCGCCGACTGGGCCCGCCCCTACAGCCGCGAACAAGGCTGCTTTCCGCCCGGCGCGTTCCGGGTGGACAAATACTGGCCGCCCGTGGGCCGTGTCGACAATGTTTTCGGCGACCGCCACTTGGTCTGCACCTGCCCGCCGCTGGAAGACTATGCAGAGGCGGCGGAATAGCGGTGCGCCTTCGGCGCAGGATATTCAACTATTGGGGCTCTGCCCCAAACCCCGGGATATTTTGACCAAAGCAACTGAGATAAATGACCCGGCCGGTCTTGCTTTGGGCGAAATATCCCCGCCGGAGGCACCTGAACCTCTTTCCAAAGGAAAGAGGTGAGGAAAAAGGCATGCGCCGCAGGCGCTCGTCAGGGTCAAACCGATCAAGCCTTGCGGCGTGGATGCAGGTCGCGTTCGCTGAAGCTTATGCCTCGTGCCGCCAGCCATTCGGTGAAATGCGCGGTCTTGGCCTCCAGCGAGCAGGTGCCGGTAAGGCAGTCGGGACCGCGGTTATAGTCTTCGCGCAGTCGAAGTTGCTGGTCCGAGTCAAGGTCATGCCAGGGGGTCATGGGGCGCCTCCGGTTGTGGCGGGGAGAGTTTGCCCTTGTGAAGGGGGTCGTGCAATACAATATATTCCTAATATTGAATTCAACGGAGAGACAAGATGGCCGACAGCCTGAAACTCGTTTGTCTTGAATGCGGCAGCACCAATCGGGTGCCGGAGGCCAGGCTGGGGGCCGGGCCGAAATGCGGGACTTGTGGTGCGAAACTGAATGATGGCAAGGTGCGCCCGCTTGATCTGAAGACCCTGCAAAAAAGCGCGCAGGCCGATGATCTGCCGTTGCTGGTGGATTTCTGGGCGCCCTGGTGTGGCCCGTGCCGGATGATGGCGCCGCAGTTTGCGCAGGCGGCTCAGGCATTGGCCCCGGGGGCGCGTTTGGCCAAGATCGATACGCAGGACCACCCCGACGCCTCGGCCAGGTTCAACATTCGCGGCATCCCGGCGTTGATCCTGTTTCAGAACGGTCGCGAGGTGGCGCGTCTGGCGGGGGCGCGGCCGGCGGCGGATATCGAGGCTTTCGTGCGCTCAAAGGCCAAGCTGCCCGCTTGACACCGGCGCGGCCATGCGCGAAATGGATTCTCGATGGGGCCGTAGCTCAGTTGGGAGAGCGCGTCGTTCGCAATGACGAGGTCGTCGGTTCGATCCCGATCGGCTCCACCATGAAAACACCCGCCTGGTTGTGAGAGCGTCGCTGGCCTGCGCGGCGCAGCGGCCCCTGTTTCACCGGGTCCAGCAACACCGGCTTTGGATGGCTGATCCTGTCTTGACGGATTGCCGCTGATCGACCGGGCCCGCGTCAGCGTGCTGCGGGGCCCGGTCGATCCGGTGGTTTGCGATCAATAAGGGCTCAGCGCGCAAACTTCTTATACTTCACCCGCTTCGGCTCGATGCTGTCCGGCCCCAGTCGCCGCACCTTGTCTTCCTCATAAGCCTCGAAGTTGCCTTCGAACCATTCCACATGGGCGTTGCCTTCGAAGGCGAGCATATGAGTACACAGGCGGTCGAGGAAGAACCGGTCGTGCGAGATGATGACGGCACAGCCGGCGAAATCTTCCAGCGCCGCTTCCAGCGCCTGCAACGTTTCCACATCCAGATCGTTGGTCGGTTCGTCAAGCAGCAGCACGTTGCCGCCTGCCTTAAGCAGCTTGGCCATATGAACCCTGTTGCGTTCGCCGCCCGACAGAAGGCCCACTTTCTTCTGCTGGTCGCCGCCCTTGAAGTTGAACGACGAACAATAGGCGCGGCTGTTGACCTGCGCATCGCCCAGTTCGATGATCTCGGCGCCGCCGGAGATTTCTTCCCATACCGTTTTATCGGGGTCGAGCGCGTCGCGCGACTGATCCACATAAGAAAGCTGTACCGTATCACCGTAGCTGACGGTGCCACTGTCGGGCTGTTCCTGCCCGGTCAGCATGCGGAACAGCGTGGATTTGCCGGCGCCGTTGGGGCCGATCACGCCGACGATGCCGCCGGGGGGCAGGGCGAAGGACAGATCCTCGACCAGCAGCTTGTCGCCATAGGCTTTCTTCAGGTTCTCGACCTCGATCACCTTGCCGCCAAGGCGTGGGCCGTTGGGGATGATGATCTGGGCGCGCGACAGTTTCTCGCGCTCGGACTGGCCGGCGAGTTCTTCATAGGCGTTGATCCGGGCCTTCTGCTTGGCCTGACGGGCCTTGGCGCCGGCGCGGATCCATTCCAGTTCGCGCTCCAGCGTCTTTTGCTTGGATTTGTCTTCGCGGGCCTCCTGGGCCAGGCGCTTGGCCTTTTGCTCCAGCCACGCCGAATAGTTTCCTTCGTAGGGCATGCCGCGGCCACGATCGAGCTCGAGGATCCAGCTGGTGATGTCATCCAGGAAATAGCGGTCATGGGTGACGCAAAGGATCGTGCCCTTGTATTCGATCAGGTGCTTTTGCAGCCAGGCGATGGTTTCGGCATCCAGATGGTTGGTCGGTTCGTCGAGCAGCAGCATGTCGGGCGCTTCGAGCAGCAGCTTGCACAGCGCCACGCGGCGCTTTTCGCCGCCCGACAGGTTGGCGGTGCCGGCATCGTCGGGCGGGCAGCCCAGGGCCTCCATCGCCACGTCGATCTGGCTGTCGAGATCCCACAGGTTCTCGGAATCGATCTGATCCTGCAGCTCCGCCATCTCGTCGGCGGTTTCGTCGGAATAGTTCATCGCCAGTTCGTTGAACCGGTCGAGCTTGGCCTTCTTCTCGGCCACGCCCAGCATGACGTTTTCGCGGACGTTCAGCGCTTCGTCGAGCTGGGGCTCCTGCGGGAGATAGCCGACCTTGGCGCCCTTGGCGGCCCATGCCTCGCCCGAGAAATCCTTGTCGATCCCCGCCATGATGCGCAGCAGGGTGGATTTACCGGCGCCGTTGACACCGACCACGCCGATCTTGACGCCGGGCAGGAAGGAAAGCCGGATATTCTCGAAGCATTTCTTGCCGCCCGGATAGGTCTTGGAGACCCCGTCCATGTGGTAGACATATTGGTAAGATGCCATGGGTGCCGCTCCTCGGATTCCGGTTTGTCGTGATGTAGCGGCTCTGCGGTGCCGCTGCAATCCCGGGGGCGGAAATGCAGAACGGCGGCCGCCGGGGCCGCCGCCGTTTTTCTTGGGCCGGATCGGCCGTCTTCAGCTGGCCTTGCGCCGGCGGCGTCCGACCAGCGGCAGGGCGCCAAGCCCGGTGACCAGGATCAGCGCCGAGGCGGGCAGGGGCACAGCCGCCACGGAAAGGGCGGTGACAGAGGCGGCCGTCGTGACCGGGCCGAGGAAGAACCGGCTGGCGCCGCCTTCGAAGTTGACGGCGATTTCACTGCCATCGGCCAGGCTCAGGCTGGTGGGCATGTCATCCCAGGTCAGCCAGCCCGCCCCGGCGCCAAACGCGATCTTGCCGGCCAGGAACCAGGCGCCGCCGCTTCCTTCGCTGGTGACCGAGAACGTCGGGTCGGTGAAGGCCAGCGTCGCGGTAATGTCGAACTGCCGGGCAGGCGCGCCGGTGGCGCCGTCAACGTCGAAATCGATGAAATCGAACGCGTAGGTTTCGCCTTCGGTCAGGCTGAAGCTGGCCGGCGTGCCGAAGCCGCTGGCCAGGCTTGCCGATACGCCGCAACTCGTCAGCGTACACAATCCTCCGCCGCCCGACTGATCCGTGATCTGTACGGAGGAGTTCGATACGTCGAAAGTCAGGTCAACGGTGGCGGCATCTGCGGCACCGGCAATGCTGAATGCCATGGTGCCGGCCGCGATGATCGCGAGAGCTTTGTGTTCCATTTTCAGTCCCAAAATTTGTTTACCAGAATTTCGCCCGAGCGGCGTGTGGGCCGACGGGCGACGCGAAATGGCTATTGCTTTAGGGCTAAAATGTTTGCCTGAAGCTTGGCTGGCCCCTTCAGGGTAGTGCTGCGTGGGCTGCGCGACAAGTGTTTTTGAAGTGTTTTTGCGATGCCGGTTCAGGGCTTGTGTTTTCGTCAACAATGGCATCAGGCGCGGTCCATTGTTGCGGTTTTGGGGGCAAGCGTTCCGCGTGACAGCAGGCACTCCGATCAGGGCTCTGGCTTGCGGATTCGTGGATGCGCGGGCGTTGGCACAAAGTGAAACGGCGGCCGTGTGGCCGCCGTCAAAACCGAAATGTCAGAGCAGAGATCAGGCTGCTTTGCGGCGGCGGCGGCCAACCAGCGGAAGCAGGCCAAGCCCGCTGCCCAGAAGCAGCGCCGCGCCCGGAAGCGGAACGATGCTGAGCAGGGTCACGGTCGCGGTGGTGACGCCCTTGGAGCCGATCACGGTGAAGCCGTTTTCGAAATCAACCGACACCTGGCTGCCGTCGGCAAGGGTGACGGTGGCCGGGACGCTGGACCAGGCGAGCGAACCGCCGGTGACGGCGCCGATGTTGAGCGTCGAGATCGTGGCAACGCCGGTATCGCTGACGCTGCCCAGGCCGGCCGGCGCCGAGAAGGCGAGGGTAGCCGAAACATCGTAGTCGCCCGTGCCGGTATCGTCGATCGTGTAGAACTCGGCGAAATCGAAGGTGTAGGATTCACCCGGTGCAAGACTGAACGATCCGCCGAACCCGCTGGCCAGGCTGGCCTGCGTGCTGCAGTAGCCGACGGTGCAGGACGAGAGCGTGGCGGACACGCTGGAGGCGGCGGTGTCGATGGTGAAATCAATTGTCGAGGCTTCGGCGGCACCAAGTGCCATTGTGCCGGCAGCCACAAGCGCGAGAGTAAATTTTTTCATGACGTGTTACCCGTTTCAGTTTGTGCCACACCAAAACCCCGGTACGGCAAATCATATTCCAATGTACAAATCGCAAGGTTCGATACCTGCCATTGCGATCACTGTACCAGCAGATTGATCATAATTCAAAATCTATGAGCGCTAGTCTCTGATATTGCAGCCAAAAATGCCGCAATAACCGTTGCAATTTGCGAATTTCCACATTGAAACCACATCTCTGACAAAGAAATGCGGAATTGCGCAAAAACTGGGCGGTCTGAGAGAATCACCTGCGCCGCAATTCCGCGCTTTCTGTCCAGCGGTAATTGACAGCAGGCCGCGCAATGGCCGAAGTAGCGCCGGGGAGCCGGAAAAGGGAGGGTTTTCGTGCGATATCGCCTGCCTTTTGCGGCAAGGGGCCAGATCATCGGATTGCTGGGCGGCTCGTTCGACCCGGCCCATGAAGGGCACGCCCATATCACCCGCGAGGCGCTGAAGCGCTTTGGCCTCGACAAGGTGTGGTGGCTGGTCTCGCCGGGAAACCCGCTGAAGACGGAAGGGCCGGCGCCTCTGGAAAAACGGCTTTCCGCCGCGCGGGCGGTGATGGAGCACCCGCGGGTGAGTGTCACCGATTTCGAGGCGCAGATCGGCACGCGCTATACCGCCGAGACGCTCGAGGCGCTGCTGACGCTCTATCCGGGTGTGCGCTTCGTCTGGCTGATGGGGGCCGACAACCTGGCGACGTTTCATCACTGGGACCGGTGGGACTGGATCATGGAGAACGTCCCGATCGGGGTGATCGCGCGGCCGGGGCAGCGGCTGACGGCGCGGATGTCAAAGGCGGCCGACCGCTATGCAAAATACCGCGTGCCGGCGCGGGCCTCCACGCTGCTGGGGCGTTGCCCGCCGCCGGCGTGGTGCTTTGTGAACATTCCGATGGTGAACATTTCATCCACCGAAATCCGGGCCCGTGGCGGATGGCGCCGGTAGCGTCGGAAACAGGGCCCCGCACGGGCGGTTCTGCTTGCCCGCGCCGGGGGGATTTGCTTCACTTCGCGCCATGACAAACGGGCACATTCGGGTTTCGCGGCGATGGGTTGTGGCATGCCTTCTGGCAGGTGCCGCCGATCGGGCCTTTGGCCTGCCGCTGAGCCATTCTCCGCGCCCGGAATTGCGGCCCGCGGGCCCGGTTGCCTCCGGCGCCGACGCGCTGATCGAAGCGGCGCGGCTGGGCGGTAAGATCGGCTTCGTGGTGGCCGACGCCCGCACCGGCGCGGTGCTGGAGGCGCGAAACCCCATTCTGCGGCTGCCGCCCGCCAGCACCGCAAAGGCGGTGACCACGCTTTACGCATTGGCAAAGCTGCCCCCCGACTATCGGTTCCAGACCCGGGTTCTGGCCACCGGCCCGGTTCGGGGCGGGCGAGTCGAGGGCGATCTGGTTCTGGCGGGAACCGGCGATCCGGTGCTGGACACCGACACGCTGGCCGGGCTGGCGGCGGGGCTGAAGGCGGCGGGCGTGCGCGAGGTGGCCGGAAAGTTCCGCTATTTCGCCGGGGCGTTGCCGCATCTGAAGGTGATCGACCCCGAACAGCCCGACCACGTGAGCTATAATCCGGCGGTGTCGGGGCTGAACCTGAATTTCAACCGGGTTCTGTTCGAATGGCACCGTGCATCGGCGGGGTGGGACGTGACGATGGACGCCCGCAGCAACAGCTACCGGCCTCGGGTCGGCATGTCGCGGATGCGGGTGGTGAACCGGCAGAGCCCGATCTACACCTATGACGACCGGGCCGGCACCGATGACTGGACCGTCGCCAGCGCGGTGCTTGGCAATGGCGGCAGCCGCTGGCTTCCGGTGCGCAAGCCGGCGCTTTATGCGGCCGAGGTGTTTCAGACGCTGGCCCGGTCGCACGGGATCGTCCTGCCGGCGCCGGTGGCGGCCCCGGCGCTGCCGCAAGGCGCGGTGATCGTGGCGCATGACAGCCCCGTGCTGCGCGAGCTGCTGACCGATATGCTGAAGTATTCCACGAACATGACCGCCGAAGTCATCGGCATGACGGCGACATATGCCGGGGGCGGTCACCCGGTTTCGCTGTCGGGCTCGGCGGCGGCGATGAATGATTGGCTGGGCGAGACGCTGGGCATCCGGCGCGCGCGGTTCGTGGATCATTCCGGGCTGGGGTCGGGATCGCGGATCGCGGCGGCGGATATGGTCAAGCTGCTGGTGGCGGCGGGGGCGGACGGGCCGCTGCGGCCCCTGATGAAACCCGTGTGGTTGCGCGATGCGAAGGGGCGGCCGGTGAAGGATCACCCGGTGCGGATCCGGGCCAAGACCGGCACCCTGAACTTCGCCAGCGCGCTGACCGGCTATGTCACCACGGCTGATGGGCGCGAGCTGGCCTTTGCCACCTTCATGGCCGATGAGGAACGGCGGGCAAAACTGGACCGCGCCAGCCGCGAGCGCCCCAAGGGCGGGCGAAGCTGGGCCACGCGGGCCCGGACGCTGCAATTGAAGCTGATCGAACGGTGGGCGACGCTTTACGGCGCGTGAGCCGGGCGGCTCACAGGGTCATGTGCCGGGCCCGCGCGCCGCGTTCGATGGCGGCGCCGTGCAGGCGGTCGATGTTCAGCTCGTAGCGGATCTCTTCGAGCAGGCGCAGCTCGCTTTCCTTCAGCTTGCCGTCGGCGGCGGCCACGTCGCAGGCCATCGCATAGGCGGTTTCCGCCAGTTTTTCCGGCAGCGCATCGCGCACCAGGCCGAACAGCGCGTCCAGCCCGTCGACCTCTTCGAGCAGGTCAAAGACGGTCTGCGCGACAACGGCGATGCGATCGTCATCATAGCCGGCGAAGACGGGCAGGTGATTCACGATGCGCTGAATCGTCATCAATTCTGACGTTCGGATCGTTTCATCCGAGGCGGAAACCGCGATCATGATGGCGACAAGGCTGTCCTGTGCGGTCAGCGGCAGGGCGTTTAGTGTCATTCGGGCGTCCTTTGGGGTATGTGTTGCGGCGCAGAATATTGACGCGCGCCCGGCGGCACAATAGGTAGCGGGGCCGGTCGGGCACGGGGCCCGTCCGTGAGGAAAGTATAGCACCATGTCCGATCTGCGCGCCGCCGCGATGTCTTGCAAAGCCTGGCCCTTTGAAGAAGCGCGCCGTCTGCTCAAACGGTACGAAAAGGCGCCGCCCGAAAAGGGTTATGTGCTGTTCGAAACCGGCTATGGCCCCAGCGGCCTGCCGCATATCGGCACGTTCGGCGAAGTGGCGCGCACCACGATGATCCGCCGCGCATTCGAGGTGATTTCCGACATTCCCACCCGGCTGATCTGTTTTTCCGACGATCTGGACGGAATGCGCAAGATCCCCGACAATGTGCCGCAGCAGGAGATGCTGAAAGAGCACGTGCAAAAGCCGCTGACCAGCGTGCCCGATCCGTTCGGCGAATACGAAAGCTTCGGCCATCACAACAACGCCATGCTGCGCCGGTTCCTGGACACGTTCGGGTTTGAATACGAGTTCTACTCGGCCACCGATTTCTACAAGTCCGGCCAGTTCGACAAGGTGCTGCTGCGCGCCGCCGAACTCTATGACGACGTAATGGCCGTGATGCTGAAATCCCTGCGCGAAGAGCGGCAGCAGACCTATTCGATCTTCCTGCCGATCAGCCCCAAGTCTGGCCGGGTTCTGTATGTTCCGGTGAAGCAGGTGGACGCCGCCGCCGGCACCATCACCTTTGACGACGAGGACGGCGAAGAGATGACCCTGCCTGTCACCGGCGGCAATGTGAAGCTGCAGTGGAAGCCCGATTTCGGCGCCCGCTGGGCCGCGCTGGATGTGGATTTCGAGATGTATGGCAAGGATCATTCCACCAACACCCCGATCTACGACCGGATCTGCGAGATCCTCGGCGGGCGCAAGCCCGAGCATTTCACCTATGAGCTGTTCCTCGACGAGAATGGCGAGAAGATCTCGAAATCCAAGGGAAACGGGCTGTCGATCGACGAATGGCTGACCTATGCCTCGTCGGAAAGCCTGAGCTATTTCATGTATCAAAAGCCGAAGACGGCCAAGCGCATGTATTTCGACGTGATCCCCAAGGCGATGGACGAATATCATCAGCAGCTGCGCGCCTATGCCGATCAGGATATGGCGGCGCGGGTGAACAACCCGGTGTTCCATATCCATGGCCGCAACGTGCCGGTATCGAACATGGTGGTCCCGTTTTCGATGCTGCTGAACCTGGCGTCGGTGTCGTCGGCGGAAGACAAGGAAACCCTGTGGGGCTTCATCCGCCGCTATGCGCCCGACGCGCGTGCCGAGACGCATGCCGATCTGGATGCGGCGGCGGGCTATGCGGTGCGCTACTTCAACGACTTCGTGAAGCCCGGCAAGGTCTATCGCGCACCGGACGCCAAAGAGCGCGCGGCGCTGGAGGATCTGTTGGCCCGGTTGAAGGGCTGGGACGGCGGGCCGGATGCCGAAGCCTTGCAGAGCCTTGTGTTCGCTGTCGGCAAGGACCACGGGTTCGAGCCGCTGCGCGACTGGTTCAAGGCGCTTTACGAGGTGCTTCTGGGCGCGTCGCAGGGGCCGCGGTTCGGCGGGTTCATCGCGCTTTACGGCGTGGCGGAAAGCATCGCGCTGATCGAAAAGGGGCTGTCGGGCGAGTTGCTGGCCTGAAGATCAGCCGGACGTGCCCCGCCAGAGCTTCCACCAGGCACGCCATCTGCTGACCATCGCCTCGGCCGGTTCCGCATAGAGCCGGCCGCCGAGCGCCAGGGCCTGGGCCTGAAGCTCATCGCGCCGGGCCTCGATCATCCGGTCGAACGCATCCCACATTTCCGGCGTGTCGGGCAGGGAGGGTGCCTGCCGGATATGGGTTTGCAGCACGGTCAGGTCATGGTGATCGCCCAGCATCTCGCTCAGTTCCTTGGCGGCCTCTGTCTGTACGTCCATCGGGGCCGGCCAGATCGGGCTGAGCGCGCGGGCGTGGTACCAGTGGTATTTCACGCGCTTGCGCCATTCATGAACCCGCGCGTCTGACGGCGCCTCTGCGAAGGCCTTCATCGCGGCGCGGCCGCGCGTCCATGTCTGGGAGAGGCCGTCGGCGAGGGCGCCGAAACCCTTCTGTTCGATCTTCCAGCCCGTGGCGCGGTTTCGGATCGTCACCAGCGTGGCGCGGAACCCGGCAAGGTCGCGCAGGGTTTCCGGCGCGGCGGTGGCGTTTTCGCGGCCGCCTTCCAGAAAGGCCAGCACGGGCGCGAAACGGGTTTCGGTGCCCGGATCGGGGGAATGGGCCATCAGCTTGTGAAAGGTCTCGATCATGCCTTCGCGGTCGCGCAGCCCCGACAGGAGCCGGGCGGCATCGCGGATGGCGGCGTTTTCGCGGGCATAGCCGGGGAAGGCCGGGCGTACCAGCCGGATCAGGCCGCGCAGCTTTTTCGCGTGTTTGCGCACCTCGTGCACTTTTGTGTGCAGGTCCATCTGCGGATCGTCGATCTCTGCCAGTGCGGCGTCAATCTCTTCCAGCGCGATCCGGCGCACCGCCTTTTCCACGGATTTGTCCTTGAGGCGGAACATATAAGCCATTTTCTTTCCTTCCCGACCAACGGGTTGGGCGACCCGCGCGTTCCCTATTCATATAAGCGATCCGCAGCCGGTTTGCAGGCATGAACGGCCGCAATCCGCGTTTTTCCGATCCGGGCTTAAGCGCGCGTTAAGCCTTTTGTGTTAGCCCTTTGATCCGGCCCGGACCTGTGTCTCCGGGTGATCTCCTCACAGAGTGGCTGAAAATTGAGCGGCGCTTCGGCCCCCGGCGTTTCGGGCTGTCCGATGGGCCGGGTGCGCGCATGCGCGATTGGAAAGGGGTTTCGATGAACAAGGCAATTACCGACGGGCTTCTGCTGATGCCACCGGAATTCGCGAACGGGCTGGACGTCTGGTCGAGCGAGGATGGCGTGCCGGGGTCGGCGATCTATGAGGGGGCTGCGAATGCGGCGCTTGTCTCGGCGGATCAGGATTTCGGCGGGTGTCTGGAACTGTCGAAAACCGCCGTGACCCAGAAACTGCGCTATATGGGGCAGACACCGATCCTGCCCGGCTGTTACCTGCGGGTCACCGCGCGGGTGAAGGCGATCAGTGGCAACCTGCCGGATGTGCGCATCGCGGCCTGGGCGGGGGATGGCGGCGGCGGCCATGTGAGCGGGCTGACCGAGACAGGCGCCGCCACCACGCTGACCGCCTATGGCCAGGTGGAAACCGTGAGCGCGATCATCGGCACCGGCGCGCGCAGCGGGGTCGATATGGCCTGGGGCACCACGCCCATCTACGCCCATATCGGCCTTGATCTGACCGGCCCGACCGGCGGGGTGGTGCGGATCGACGATCTGGTGGTCGAGGATATCACCAGCGCCTTTCTGCGCACCATGATGGACTGGGTCGACGTGACCGATTTCGGCGCCGCCGGCGATGGCGTCACCGACGACCGCGCCGCGTTCGAGGCGGCGGATGCCGCGGCGGCGGGCCGGTCGGTTCTGGTGCCGGCCGGAACCTATTATCTTGGCGATCACGTCACCTTTGAAAACAAGGTGCGGTTCGAAGGCACGGTGGCGATGCCGCTGGACGCGCGGCTGACGCTGACCCGGAACTTCGATCTGCCAAGCTATATCGACGCCTTTGGCGACGAGCTGGAGGGGTTCAAACGCGCACTGGCGGTGCTGTTCAACTATTCCGACCATGACAGCCTCGACATGAAGGGGCGGCGGCTGGACATTGATCAGCCGGTGGATGTGCAGGCGGCGGTGGCGAACAAGAATACCTATGCGATCCGGCGGGTGCTGCGGAACGGGCAGATCAACGCCGTTGCCTCGGGCAACTGGAACACGGATGTCCATACCTCGCAGGCGAGCTATTCGACGTCGAACCCGCTGCAGCTGACCGGGGTGGCGAATGTGGCCAACATCCCTGTCGGCTCGCTGGTCGAAGGGCTGGGCGTGGGGCGCGAGATCTATGTGCTGAGCAAGAACGCCGGCGCGGGCACTCTGACCCTGAGCAAGCCGCTGTTCGATGCGGCGGGCACCCAGACCTATACGTTCAGGCGGTTCAAGTATCTGCTGGATTTCAGCGGCTTCGCCAGCCTCGACCGGTTCGTGCTGTCCGACATGGAATTGCAGTGCAACGGCGAGGCCAGCGGCGTGATGCTGGCCCCGGCCGGGCTGATCTTTCACATGCGCGACTGTTTCGTCACCAAGCCCAAGGATCGCGGCATCACCTCGATCGGCACGGGGTGCCAGGGGATGCTGATCGACCGGTGCCAGTTCCTGTCGAACGAGCAGACGCTGCGCGCGCAGGACCGGACCAGCATCGCGCTGAACGTGAATGCCAATGACAGCAAGATCCGTGACAACCGGGTGGTGCGCTTTGCCCATTTCGGGGTCTGGTCGGGCAGCGGACATGTCATCACCGCCAACCACTGGTTTCAGGGCGATAACGAAACGGCGGGCATTCGTCAGGCGGGGATCGTGCTGACCTCGACCAATGTGAAAACGACGATCACGGCGAATTACATCGACAACAGTTCGATCGAATGGACGAACGAGCATGACGAGGCGCCCGACCATTCCAATGAATACTCCTTTGGCGGGCTGACCGTGACCGGCAATATCTTCACGGTCAACGACGTGGCGCCGTGGTTCCGCTGGATGGTGGTCAAGCCGGTGGGGCCGGGGCATTACATCCACGGGTTCAACATGTCGGGCAACGCGTTCAAGGCGGTCAACGGCGATGTGGACAGGGTGGATATGGTCGATACCACCTATGCCGATCTGGACCGGGGCAGGATGCGCAACGTGACGGTGGGCGGAAATGCCTTTACCGGGGTGACGCAGGTGATCGCCAACCCGGTGATGCTGCAGTTCGACGTGAACACCGACGTCGCCACCTGGAACTGCGATTTCGCGGGCTTCCTGCCGTTTGACGGCCGGGCCCGCAATGCGGTTTCGGTGGTGGCCGAGGGGGCCATTCAGGATGGCGGCGGCGCGGTGGTCGCGGCCATGCCCTATGCCAAGGTCGAGAAGGGGGCCAACAAGTCTGAAATTCAGCTTGTCTGGCCGTCGCCCTGCCACGGGCGGGTCAATGTCACGGCGCGGATGGACAACGCCACCTGACCTGCGCGTTCTGACGTGTCTTGTATGCCCCGCGGTCTCTGGCCGCGGGGTTTTCACATGCCCGGCAGGTCGGACGGCTGCAGTTGATAGGCCTTGCCGAAACCGACGTTGAGATGCGCGCCCTGAATGTCGAACCGGACGAAGTGGAAATCGGCGAACCCGATATAGAGCCGCGCCTTGGGATGGGTGGCCAGGTAGTGCGCCGCCAGGGCGGCGTGTTCGGGCGCGTCGCGCGGCACGAAGCGGGCCGTGGCCATCAGGCTCAGGCGCGGGTGGGTCAGCGGATCGCCCGTCGGACCGGGTTCGCCCAGCAACAGCGCGCAGGACGGATCGGCGCGCAGCGCCCTGGTGTGATGCGCAAGCTCTGACACGAAGCTGAGCGGCGCACCCTGCGGCGTCTGCCCGATGGCGATGCGCGAGACATAGGGGTGGCCGGTTTCGGGATCGCGCACCGCCAGGGCGCCAAAGCGGGCCTCGCGGATCAGCGCCCGGGCCAGCGCGCGCGCGTCTTCATCTGTCGGGCGTATCGGGTTTTCTTTTGGCATGTGTTTGCTCGGCTGAATTTCCGCTATCCTGCCCCCTGCGCCGCGGCCTGCACAGAGTCGGGCGCCGAATTGAGGAGGATGTCATGCGAATTTTGGCAGCATGTGCGGCATTTCTGCTTCTGGCCCTGCCGGGGCAGGCGGAGGAGCTGAAGGTGATGATCGGCAGGGATCTGCCGCAGGTGGTGGTGCAAACGCCCGACGGGCCGGTCACGATCATGCGCGAACAGGACAGCGCGAACGAGGTGACGGGAGAGTGGGCGCGCACTTCGCGCGACTGTCCGCCGTTCTGCATCCAGCCGATGACGCCCGCCGAAGGGGTCACGACGATCGGCGAGCTGGAGCTGCTGGAGATGCTGCAGGACCCCGAGGCGCTGGTGATCGACAGCCGCACCCGTGATTGGTATCTGCGCGGCACAATCCCCGGCGGGCGGCCCATCCCCTATACCGAGATACTGGACCGGCTGGGTGATCTGGGCTGCGAGGCCGATTTCGATGGCTGGGATTGCAGCGCGGCCAAACGCGTGGCGCTGTTCTGCAACGGGCTGTGGTGCGGGCAATCGCCGACCGCGATCCGCAGCATGGTGGGCGCGGGCTATCCGCCGGAGCGGATCTTTTACTACCGTGGCGGGATGCAAAGCTGGCGGATGCTGGGGCTGACGGTGATGACGCCCGGCGGCTGACCGGCTAGAACGCCAGCCAGGTGCCCAGTTTGATGGCCAGCGGATCGTGCCCCACGGCGCCGGCGCTGAGCCCGAGTTCCACGAACGCCCGGCTGTTCATCCGGTGAACGTAAGACGGCACCACCCGCAGATAGGGCGTGGCATCGGGGTAATCGCCGGCCTGCAGTTGCACGATCAGCAGCGCATCCCGGGCGGTGCGCAGCCCGAACGTCGTATCGGCTTTCAGAACCGGGGTCGTGCTGCTTTCGCGCAGTTCCGCCAGCGTATCGACCGAGACCCAGCCCTGGCCCCAGCGCGTTGCCACGCCGCGCCCCCAGGACAGGCCGGGGCGAAAGGTGAGCGCGCCCTCCGACGTGCCAAGCCCCAGTTCGGCCGCCAGACGGTTCGGCCCCTCGGCCCGGTCGAGCCGGTGGCGCAGGAACAGCACGCCCTGCCGGTCCGCCTCTTCGTTCTGGCCGGCGTCGAGGCCGAGGGTCAGCGCCGGCCGCAGCCCGTATTCCAGCAGGACCGAGGCATAATCGCCATCCCCGTCAATCGCGGCGGTCTGCGAGAAAGACAGGAACACCTCCCCCTCGTCGCGCAGCCATGCCCCGGCGGGGATGTCCGTTGCCCACATGAGCAGGGCCAGAAGGGGCAGTATTGCGCGCATGACGATCTCCCGCGTACCAGTCTGGGGCGCGGTTGGTTAACGTAGGGTTAATCCGCCTTTCCGGGCGCTAACCGGGCATGCTGCGTCATTAAGGGGTGCGAATCTGGCCGGACCCTGACATTCTGCGCTGCAGCATCGAAGGACATGCCATGACAGGCCGGATTATCACGATCGCGCAACAAAAGGGCGGAAGCGGAAAAACCACGCTGGCGGCCAATCTGGCCGTGGCCTTCACCCGCCAGGGTCTGCGCGTCGCGCTTCTGGACACCGATCCGCAGGGCAGCCTCGGCCGCTGGTTCATGGCCCGCGCCGAACGGCTGGGTGATCCCGGCATGGCGCTGTCCACCGCCTCGGCCTGGGGGGTGGGGTATGAGACCGGCAAGCTGGCGGGAGACCACGACATCGTGCTGGTGGACACGCCGCCCAAGGCCGACAGTGATCTGCGCCCGGCGCTGCGCGGCGCGCAACTGGTGCTGGTGCCGGTGGCCATGTCGCAGGTCGATCTGTGGGCGACCGAAGGGGTGCTGGATCTGGCCCGCCGGGAAGGGCGCCCGACGATGCTGATCCTCAACCGCACCCGCGCCGGCACCAAGCTGAACGCCGAAGTCGCGGGCAAGGCCGCCGAGCTGGACGCGGGCCTGGCCGAGGCGGTTCTGGGCAACCGCGTGACCTTCGCCGAAACCCTGGGCCTTGGCCTGGGCGTGCTGGAGGCCGGGCGCAAAAGCAGCGCCGCGGCCGAGGTCGAAGCGCTGGCGCAAGAGGTGCTCGCCGCGGTCTGAGCCGGTTTCGGCAACCTGACCTGCGTCAAGGTGGCGCGCCCGTTGTCGTGCCAGTCTGGCCGGAGCACAACAGGAGGCTGCACCCGATGTACCACCATATTATCGTTCCCATCGCGCTGGATCACGGCCCGAACACCGCAACCGCACTACAGATCGCCCGCGCGCTGTTGGCCGATGACGGGAAAATCACCGCGCTTCACGTGATCGAAGCGGTTCCGTCCTACGTGGCGCAATACCTGCCCGAGGGACAGGAAGAGAAAACGCGCGACGCGGTTCAGACCGCTCTGGTCGCCGAACTGGGGGGTGTGATCGATGTGAAGCCCGCCGTCGTGACCGGCCATGCGGGCCGGACCATCGTGGAATATGCGCAGGAACATGGCGTCGACTGCATCGTCATCGCCTCTCACCGGCCGGGGCTTCAGGACTATTTCCTCGGCTCCACCGCTGCCCGCGTGGTGCGCCATGCGACCTGCGCGGTACATGTGGTACGCTAGCCCATCGCGGGTTCAAGGGAGGATCGGATGCCGACGATTTCAAAAGGCGCGGCGCTGCAGACGGTGATCACCACCTTCGAGGTGACGCCCGGCACATGCCAGGACATTCTCGACGAGCTGGTGGACGCCTATGAGGCGGTCATCTCGAAACAGCCGGGGTTCATCGGCGCGGGCCTGCATGTGAACGACGCGCAGACGCGCATCGCCAATTATTCGCAATGGGAAAAGCGCGAGGATTTTCAGGCCATGCTGCGCACCGAGGAGATGCGGGTGCGCAACCGGCGGATCAACGCGCTGTGCAAGGGGTTCGAGCCGGTGATGTATGACGTGGCCGGGGTGTTCGGCTAGGGGCGCCGTCAGCGGGTGCTGTAGAACTTTCGCCGCGCCTCTTCCTGAATGGCGCGCTTTTGTTGCAGATCGGCAAAGGCCGCCATTGCACGTTTGCGTTCGGCGGGGTCGGTTGTGGCGGCCAGCTTTTGTGCCTGGGCCTTCAGGGCCTTGCGCAGTTCCACCTCCTGCGGCAGGGCGCCGGCCTCTGCCATGATGCGAAACCCGGCCGCTTCGGCGAAATCGCCATGGCCGGGCGGGGGCAGGGGTTTGCCCGCGCCCTCGAGGTTGTCGAACTGGCCTTCGGCCTGGGCCTTGCGAATCTGGTGTTCAGAGAGCTTTGACCATTTCATGGCAAAAACCATAGCACGGCGCGCGCGGCGGCGGAATTGGCGCGATGGTGCTCACGCCCGCGTTTCGGTTTCCCCGAAACGACCTACCGCCCCCGCCGCTTGACGCCGCCTCTCTGCCCGGGCCTTCCCGCCGTTGACCGCCCGCGCGCATTTACGGCGGCGTCGCTGGCCGCCTCCACCGCCGATTGCCGCGCCAGCGGGTCGTCGGAGATCGCGAGATCCACCGCCTCCAGCCGTTTGACCTCGTCGCGGAGCCTTGCGGCCTCTTCGAATTCCAGGTTCTCGGCGGCCTTGCGCATCGCCGCCCGAAGCCCGTCCAGATGCGCCTCGAGGTTGGCGCCGTGCAGGGGCTTGTCGACCGTGGCGGTGACGCGGTTCATATCCACATCGCCCTTGTAGAGGCCGGCCAGAATATCCTCGACGTTCTTCTTGACGGTCGCGGGGGTGATGCCATGCTCCAGGTTATAGGCCATCTGCTTTTCGCGGCGCCGGTCGGTTTCGCTGATGGCGCGCTCCATCGAGCCGGTGATGCGGTCGGCATAGAGGATGACCCGCCCCTCGGCGTTACGCGCCGCGCGCCCTATGGTCTGGATCAGCGAGGTTTCCGAGCGCAGGAAGCCCTCCTTGTCGGCGTCCAGAATGGCGACGAGGCCGCATTCGGGGATATCCAGCCCCTCGCGCAGCAGGTTGATGCCGATCAGCACGTCGAAGGCGCCCAGCCGCAGGTCGCGCAGGATCTCGATCCGTTCGATCGTGTCGATGTCGGAATGCATGTAGCGGACCTTGATGCCCTGTTCGTGCAGGTATTCGGTCAGGTCTTCGGCCATGCGTTTGGTCAGCGTGGTGACCAGCGTGCGGAAGCCATCGGCGGTGACCTTGCGGATCTCGTCCAGCAGGTCGTCCACCTGCATCTCGACGGGGCGGATCTCGACCTGCGGATCCAGCAGCCCGGTGGGGCGGATCACCTGTTCGGTGAAGACGCCGCCGGTCTGCTCGATTTCCCACTTGGCGGGGGTCGCCGATACGAACACCGATTGCGGGCGCATCGCGTCCCATTCCTCGAACTTCAGGGGGCGGTTATCCATGCAGCTGGGCAGCCGGAAGCCGTGTTCGGCCAGCGTCATCTTGCGGCGGAAGTCGCCCTTGTACATGCCGCCGATCTGCGGCACCGAGACGTGGGATTCATCGGCGAAGACAATGGCATGATCGGGGATGAATTCGAAAAGGGTAGGGGGCGGCTCGCCCGGGGCGCGGCCGGTCAGATAGCGCGAATAGTTCTCGATCCCGTTGCACACGCCGGTCGCCTCGAGCATCTCCAGATCGAAATTGGTGCGCTGTTCCAGCCGCTGCGCCTCCAGCAGCTTGCCCTCGTTCACGAGCTGGTCAAGCCGGGTGCGCAGTTCTTTCCGGATGCCGATGATCGCCTGTTTCATCGTCGGTTTCGGGGTCACGTAATGCGAGTTCGCATAGATGCGGATGCGGTCGAATGTATCCGTTTTCGAACCTGTCAGCGGGTCAAACTCCGTTATCGCCTCCAGTTCCTCGCCAAAAAACGACAATTTCCAGGCGCGGTCTTCAAGGTGGGCGGGCCAGATTTCAAGGCTGTCGCCGCGCACGCGGAAACTGCCGCGCTGAAAGGCTGCGTCGTTGCGGCGATAGGCCTGGGCGATGAGATCGGCCATCACCTTGCGCTGGTCATATTCCTGCCCCACGATCAGATCCTGCGTCATCGCGCCGTAGGTCTCGACCGACCCGATGCCGTAGATACACGAGACAGACGCCACGATGATCACGTCATCACGCTCCAGCAGGGCGCGGGTGGCCGAATGGCGCATCCGGTCGATCTGCTCGTTGATCTGGGATTCTTTCTCGATATAGGTGTCAGACCGCGCGACATAGGCCTCGGGCTGGTAATAATCATAGTAGCTGACGAAATATTCCACGGCATTGTCGGGGAAAAAGCCCTTGAACTCGCCGTAGAGCTGGGCCGCCAGCGTCTTGTTCGGGGCCAGGATGATGGCGGGGCGCTGGGTTTCCTCGATCACCTTGGCCATGGTGAAGGTCTTGCCGGTGCCGGTGGCGCCCAGCAGCACCTGATCCCGCTCGCCATTGTTCACGCCGGCCGAAAGCTCGGCGATCGCCGTGGGCTGATCACCGGCGGCGGTGAAATCGGTCTTCATCACAAAGCGCTTGCCGCCTTCCAGCTTGGGGCGGGACTTCACATCCGGCGCGGGCGCGTGCAGCACCGGGGCGGATTTGTCGGAATGGGCATAGGGCATGGGCGAATCCTCTGGCGGCTCTTCACATTTGATCCGTTTTTGTTCCGGTTCAAGGGCGCGTGCGGTGGTTTCGCCTCTTGCGCGGGCTTCCGGGATTTCCGATAAAAGCACCACAGCATGAGGGAGAGCGCCATGCAGGCCCGTATCTATCAGCCCGCGAGAACCGCGATGCAGTCCGGCACTGCCAGGACCCGCCACTGGGTGCTGGAGTTCGCCCCGGCCAGCCCGCGTTCGGTGGACCCGCTGATGGGCTGGACCAGCTCGTCCGACACGCAGGCGCAGGTGCGGCTGCGGTTCGACAGCAAGGAGGCCGCGCTGGACTATGCGCAGGAGCATGGCATCGACGCGATCGTGCTGGAGCCGAAAAAGCGCAAGCCCAACATCCGCCCCCGCGGCTATGGCGAGAATTTCGCGACCGAGCGGCGCACGGTCTGGACGCACTGAAGACTTGCCTTTACCGGGGCTCTCGCGCAAAACGCGTGGCATGCGGTCCCGTAGCTCAACTGGATAGAGCACCTGACTTCTAATCAGGATGTTGAGGGTTCGAGTCCTTCCGGGATCGCCAGCACCTGAACGACCTTGGGGTCCACAGAGCTTGGCAATCAGCTTTGCCGTGCCATGGCCGTCGCGCGGCTATATCGCAGGTGACGGGCGCGGCCGGGCTTGACCTGTGCGCAAGAAGATGGGATTTTTTGCCAAAGGGGCGGCGTTGCGTTCCTTGAATTATATCATAGCCAGCATTTTGCCAGCCAAACAGCTTTTGAACCGCTTCAGATAAGCCTCTGGGCTTGTCGCTATTTGTCAGATCACAGGGCGGAACCCTGTATATTGCGGCCACAGCCCCTTTCGGGCCGGTGCTGGGCCGACGGGACGGTGACGGAATGTATGCGTTTCGGGCAGAGCCAGCCATGCGGTTTCGGAATGAAACAGCCCTGTCGGCGACTCGAGTCCTCCCGCCACCGTGCCAGCGATCTGATCGGAACCAGACACACGCTCCCATCATAGCTCCGGCGCCCGGCCGGTATTCCCGCGCGCGGGGCGAGGCCCTCCTGATTGCAATCCGGCCGCGTTTCCGGCCCTCGGATGAACAAAGAGTTTGACGTGAAAACCATTTCGGTCATTTCCCCCTGCTTCAACGAAGAAGACAACGTCGCGGCCTGTCATGCCGCGGTGAGAGAGATTTTCGAACGCGAGCTTCCGGGCTACCATCGGCAGCACATCTTTGTGGACAATGCGTCTTCGGACAGAACCGTAGAGATATTGCGCGAGATCGCCGCCAGCGATCCCGATGTCAGCGTTATCGTGAATTCGCGGAACTACGGCGTCTTTCGCTCCACTTTCAACGGGCTGCGCCATGCCACGGGCGATGCGATCCTAGTGATGCTGCCGGTCGATCTGCAGGACCCGCCGGAGCTTTTGCCGGAATTCGTCCAGCTTTGGGAAAGCGGGTATGATATCGTGGCCGGCGCGCGCTCCGACCGCGAGGAATCGCTTGTTCTGCGGGGGTGTCGCTGGGCGTTCTACCGCATCGTCAACAGCCTGTCCGATTTCGAGATTTCACCGGATGTCGGAGAGTTTCAGCTGATCGACCGCAAGGTGCTGGAGGCGGTGCTGAAGCATGAGGATCATTACCCCTATATCCGCGGCATCATCGCGTCGGTCGGGTTCAAGAAAATCATCCGCCCTTATACCTGGAAGGCCCGCAAGCGGGGCATTTCCAAGCATAATGTGTTCATGCTGGTCGATCAGGCGCTGAACGGCATCTTCGCCTTCACCCGCGCGCCGCTGCGGATGTGCACCTTCGCCGGCATCGCGATTTCGATCTTGTGCGTGCTGTTCGCGCTGTTTTCCGTGATCGCCTATTTCCTGTCCGATACCGCCGCACCACGCGGGACGACGACCATCATCGTGGCGCTGTTCTTTCTGTCGGGCATTCAGCTTTTCTTCATCGGGATGCTGGGGGAATACGTGACCTCGATCCACAGCCAGGTCCGCCGCGGGCCTTTGGTGATCGAGAAAGAGACGATCAACGTCGCGGGCGCCGAGGCGGGGCGCGCGCCTCGCTCCGTCGGGGCAAAGGCATGAACGCCGGGCGCGAGCAGGCCGGGGTCGCCGACCGCCGGCTTCTGCCTACAGCCCTGTTCGGAGTTGCCGCGCTTGCTGCCTTTGGCGCCGCCGTCGCCGGCGGCGGCACGCCGGACAAGGGCACCTGGTTCGCGCTGTGCGTCTTGCTGGGCTGCACGCTGGGTTTCGCGTTTGCACGGCTTGATGCGCCGCGGGCAGGGGCCCTTACGGCGCTGCTGTTCGCGGGCGGCGCGGCGCAGCTTCTGGTGACCGATCCGGGGTGGTATCAGTTCATTCACCTTTCCCCCGACGGTATCGCCGAGGCATGCCTGTTCGCGCTGATCGCCGCGCAGGGTGTGCTGTCGCTGCTGGCGGTGGTGATGGTGGCCGGACGCGATCGGCTGCAAAAGGTGATAGGCGCATTCGGCCTGTTCAGACTCGTGTCACTGTTCGTGCTCAGCGGGCTCTTTACCGTATCCATCATGGGGTTCATGTGGCGCGGCGATTATCTGGGCTATCTGCTTCATCTCGTTGCGGGTGGTATTTTCGCGGGGATCGGCCTGCTGAACGTGTTGGCGATCGTCACGTCCCCCGATCTGCCGCAGCTCGCCCCCGGCCCGCGCATGGCGGAGCGTCTTTCACACGCCGTTCCGGTGGTGGCACCCCTCGTGCTGTTCATGGCGGCGGTGGCGCTGTCCTGGCTGGCTTTCGAAGGCATCCCGATCGTCGAGGATGAAACCGCCTATCTGTTTCAGGCGCACACCTTCGCGGGCGGGGCGGTGATGGCGCCGCCACTGCCCGCAGGCACCGCGCCCGCCTTCGAATACTACCTTTTGCAGCCGGACGGCCGCGGCTGGTACGCGGTGACGGCGCCGGGCTGGCCGGCCGTGCTTGCGATCGGGGTGCTGCTTGGCGCCCCGACGTTGATCAACCCGTTGCTTGGCGGGCTGTCGGTCTGGCTTGGCCACGGGTTCTGGAAACGTGTCGGCGGGCGCGGGCAGGCCGATCTTGCCGCGCTGCTGATGGCCGCGTCGCCCTGGCTGCTCGGGATGTCGGCGTCTCTCATGACCCATCCGCTGTGCCTGGCGCTGACGCTCGGCGCCTGGCTGCTGCTCGCCATCGCGCGCGACCGGGCCGATAGCGGGGCAACGGGCGTGACGGCCCTGGCCTTTGCGGCGGGGCTTTTCATGGGATGGCTGTTTCTGACGCGTGCCCTTGAAGGCGTGCTGCTGGGGGGGCTGAGCGGGATCTGGCTGTTGTGGCGCTTCGGGCAGCGGCGGCGCTACGGGCCGGTTTTCGGCTATGCCCTGGGCTGTATCGCGACCGGGGCGCTGTTGTTCCCCTATAACATGGTTTTCACCGGGCACCCGCTCGCGACGCCGCAAACCGTTTATCTGGCCGCGCTCTGGGGCGCGGGGGCGAATGCGTTCGGTTTTGGCAAGGATATCGGGCCGCCGGGCGGCTGGGGCACGCTGGACCTGTGGCATGGCCATTCCTTTGCCGAGGGTCTGATCAACCTGACCAACGGCCTCGGCTCTCTGAATTTCGAGCTGTTCGGCTGGACCTGCGGATCGCTGATTCTGATCTGGTGCTATCTGCTCTGGGCGCGGCCGCAGCGGCCCGACCGTCTTATGCTGATTGTCGCGGCCAGCGTTGTCGGCCTGCATTTTTTCTACTGGTTCACGGCGACCTTCTATATCGGCCCGCGCTATTGGTTCGGTGCGTTTTTCGCCTTCGTCATCCTGTCGGTGGCGGGCGCCTCGGGGGTCATCGACCGGCTGCAGGGCGCGGGCTTCGCCGTCGCGCGGCACCGGATCGTGACGGCGATCGTGATTTGTTGCCTGTTCGGCGGCATCGTCACCACCAGCTGGCGCGGGGGAGAGCGTTACAGCACCCGGGCGGGGCTCGGGCGGCTTATCGCGGCCTATCAGATGCCCGAGGCGCCGGAGATCGGGCCGGAGGGGGCCATCGTCTTCCTGCCCTGCCAAGAGCTTGCGGAAGCGGCCATGTACCGGAATGACCCCTATCTGCGGCCGGGGCGCACGATCTATGCGCTCGACCGTGGCGCCGCCGGGAACGAGGCGTTGCTGGGCGCGTTTCCCGATCGCACGCCGGTGGTCGCCACGACCCTGCGCCGGGAATGCAGCGAATAGCGGCGGCGTCAGGCGGGACGCGGGCGCATGACGAAAGAGACCAGAACGAATGTCAGAACCGCCGCCAGCGGTGTCAGCAGCGCCTGTGCCGTCAGCGGTGAAAGGCCGGCGCGGATCACGCCATGCAGGACATAGGCGTTCAACAGGTAAACGGCGATGTAACATGCGGCATAGGCCGGAAGCCGGGAAAACCCGCCGACGCGAAAGACAAACCGCGCGGTGGTGAAGTAATTCCACAAAACCCCCACGAAGAAGGAAAGGAACAGCGCCGGTTGCGGCGGCGTTCCGATCAGGATCAGCGCGGCGTAAAGCCCGTAGCCGAACAGCGTGTTGATCAGCCCCACCAGCACGAAGCGGGCGAAACGCCGGATCGTCTGATGGCGCGCGGCGCTGGCGATCCGTTTCATGGCGTATCCTGCCGCCACCGGGCGATCGTATCGGCGATGCCGGTTTCAAGGTCGAAGGCGGGCTTGAACCCCAGCGCGCCCAGCCGCGCGACATCGCCGACCAGAACCGCCGGATCATCCGCCGCGCGGGGCAACGCCCCCAAAACGGGCAGATCGGGGCGGCCCATCTGCCGGGCCGCTGTCCGCACGAGGTCGCGCACGGCGATGGCTTTGCCGCTGGCGATGTTCACTGCGCCCTCGATGCCCGCGCCCGCGACCAGCGTCAGGGCGCGGGCCACATCGGCGGCATGCAGATAGTCGCGTTGCTGCAGGCCATCGGTGCAGCGCACGGGCACCCCCTGTGCCAGCCCCTCCAGCAGATCGCTGATCAGCCGCCCCTTCGGTTCGCCCGGACCATAGCAAAAGAAAATCCGCGCCTCGGCCACCGAAATCCCCAGCGCCGCCTGCGCAGCCCGGAGCAGCCCGCCGGTCGCGGCCTTCGCCGCGCCGTACAGGCTGGCCGGGTTCAGCGGGGTCGTCGCCTCGGACAGGACCGGCGCGCGCCAGTCATATTCGGCGCAGCTTCCGGCGAAGATCAGCCGCTCTCCGCCGCCCGCCGCGAAGGCGCGCGTCAGCGAAAGGGTGGCTGTCGCCCAATCCAGATTGGATAGTGATGTCCAGCGATCGCGCGGCCCGTCATGCCACGCCAGATGCAGCATATGGCTGGCCGCCGCACCCCGCACCGCCGCCCCGGCCGCCGTGATATCCAGCAGGTCGCATTGCAGGCTGCGCGTGATATGGGGCTGCGGCCGGGCCTGCCGCCCGATGGCCACCACCTCCCACCCGGCATCGGCGAGGGCACGGGTGCAATGCCGGCCGATAAAACCGTTCGCGCCGGTCACGAGGATGCGTTGCGCCATACCGGGCCGCCCTTCAGCCGATTACGGTGATCTTGGGAACCGCGGTGACGAACCGCACACCCTTCTGCCGCAGATCATCCAGCTGCGCGACGATCTCCTCCCGGATGTTCCACGGCAATATCAGGATATCATCCGGCGGGGTCCGGGACAGCGCCTCGACCGGGCGCACCGGGATACGGCTGCCGGGCAGAAGCGTGTTCTGCTTGGCCGGATTCCGGTCCACCACATAGTCGATCAACTCGGGGCCGACCCCGCAATAGTTCAGCAGCGTGTTGCCCTTGGCCGCCGCGCCATAGGCCGCCACGCGCCGGCCTTCGGTCTTTGCCGCCCTCAGATAGGCCAGCAGCCCGTCGCGCACCGCCTGAACACGTGCCTCGAACCCTTCATAGCCTTCGGGCCGGTCCAGCCGCGCCGCGTGTTCCGCCTGACGCACCGCCGCGACGGCCGGCTGTTCCGCCCGGCCCGAAGCCGCGCGGCAGGCATAAACCCGAAGCGAGCCGCCATGGGTCGGCAGGGCTTCCACATCGAACACCCGCAGGCCCGCATCGGCGAAAATGCCTTCGACCGCGACGAGGGAAAGATAGGAATAATGTTCGTGATAGATCGTGTCGAACTGCACATCCCGGATCAGATTGGCCAGATGCGGGAATTCGACCGTGTAAACCGCATCCTCCGACAAAAGCGTGGCCACGCCGGCGACGAAATCGTTGATGTCGGGCACATGCGCCAGCACATTGGCCGAACAGATCAGATCGGGCCGGATGCCCTCGGCGACCAGCGCATCCGCCAGCGCCTTGCCGAAGAAATCGACACGGGTGGGGATGCCCCTGGCCTCGGCCACGGCGGCCACGTTCGCCGCCGGTTCGACGCCAAGCACGGGGATTCCCTGCGCCGCGAAATATTGCAGCAGATAACCGTCATTCGACGCGATCTCGAGCACCAGAGAGGAAGGCCCGAGACCGAACCGCCCGGTGGCGGCTTCGGCGTAATCGCGACAATGCGCCAGCCAGCTATCCGAAAAGGACGAGAAATAGGCATAGTCCTGATTGAAGATCTCCGCCGCCGGAACGACGTCATCGACCTGCACCAGAAGGCATTCATCGCAGACCCGCGCATGCAGCGGGTACATCGGGTCGGGCACGCCCGCCCGTTCCGGCGGGACGTAGGAATTGGCCAGCGGCGACAGGCCGAGGTCGACAAGGCTGCGCGTCAGCGGGGCGCCGCAATGCCGGCATTTCGGGGGCGGGAGTGCCGTCATGTCATATACCTTTTTGCGTGAAGGCCCGAATCTGCTGGCGTGTCACGTCGGCGGCCTGCGCGCCCGCGGCCCAACGGGCGTACCAATCCGCCGTCATGGAAAGCGTTTGCGAAAAGTCGAGAGTGGGCGTCCAGCCCAGTTGCCGCTGTGCCTTGCTGGCGTCCAGGCGAAGAATTCTGGCCTCATGCGGGGCGTTGGGGTTTTCGACAACCTCCAGCCGGCCCCGCCCCAGCGTTTCGACCAGGCCCCGGGCAAGCGCGATCACGGGCCGTTCGTTTTCCGCGCCGGGGCCGAAATTCCAGCCGCTGTCAAAGCCTTCCTCGCCGGAGTGCAGCTTTTCGGCCAGTGCCATATACCCGGCCAGCGGTTCCAGAACATGCTGCCACGGGCGGATCGAGCGGGGCGCGCGGATGACGGCGCGCTGTTCAGGCCCCAGACAGCCGCGGATGATGTCGGGCACCAGCCGGTCTTCGGACCAGTCGCCGCCGCCGATCACGTTTCCGGCCCGCACCGTGGCGATCCGGGCAGGGTGGCCTTCGGGCGCATGGGGTTGGAAAAAGCTCTGACGCATCGCGGCGGCGGCTATTTCCGCGCACCCCTTGGAGGCGGAATAGGGGTCGCGCCCGCCGAACCTGTCCGCTTCGGTGTAGGGCTCGGCGCGCTCGAGGTTTTCATAGCATTTGTCGGAGGTGGCGATAACGACCGCCCGCACCGACGGCGCCCGGGCGACGGCCTGCAGCAAGGACACCACGCCCAGTACATTGGCGGCAAAGGTTTCGACCGGAAGGTGATAGGACCGGCGCACAAGCGATTGCGCCGCGAAGTGAAACACGATTTCCGGCCTGTCACGGGCCAGTGCCGCGTCCAGCGCGGCCTCGTCGTTGATGTCGGCGATGGTCTGGGCGATGCGGTCGTCCAGCGCCAGCAAGGACCACAGATTGGGCAGGCCTTCGGGGGCAAGGGCAAAGCCGCTGATGTGCGCCTTCAGCATGTCGAGCCAGGCCGCAAGCCAAGCCCCCTTGAACCCGGTATGTCCGGTGATCAAAACGCGGCGATCCTGCCAGAAGTCAGGTGTCATTGCCAAAGCTTCCAGGGGGCCTGGCCGCTGTCCCACAGCTCGTTCAGGTAATTCGCGTCGCGCAGCGTGTCCATCGGCTGCCAGAACCCGGAATGGCGGTGGGCCTGCAACTGATCCGTCTCGGCAAGGGTGCGCAGCGGCTCATGCTCCCACACGGTCTGATCCGAGGGCAGAAGCTCGGCCACCGTGGGCGACAGAACAAAGAAGCCGCCGTTGATCAGCCCGCCTTCGCCCACGGGTTTTTCCGAAAAGGTCGTGACCGTCTCGCCGGCAAGTTCAAGCTGGCCGAACCGGCGCGGCGGCGGCACGGCGGTCACGGTGGCGGCTTTGCCATGGGCGCGGTGAAAGGCGACAAGTTCGGTGATGTTCACATCGGCGACACCGTCGCCATAGGTCAGGCAGAAGGCGTCTTCGCCCTGCAGCAGATGCATCACCCGCCGCAGACGGCCGCCGGTCATGCTGTCCTCGCCGGTGTCGACCAGCGTCACCCGCCAGGGTTCCGCGTGGTTCTGAATGATCTCGGTGCGGCCATTGGCCAGGTCGAAGACGGCATCGCTGACGTGAAGATGATAGTTCGCGAAATATTCCTTGATCACATATCCCTTGTAGCCAAGGCATATGATGAAATCGGTGACGCCCCAATGGCCGTAGATCTTCATGATATGCCAAAGGATCGGTCGGCCTCCGATCTGAACCATCGGCTTGGGAATGCGCGTGGTTTCTTCGCTCAGGCGGGTTCCGTAGCCGCCTGCCAGAATTACACATTTCACGATTTCACCCTCAAAAACAGTCGTGGGAAAAGCAGTGGTCCTATGTCTGAAAACTTAACGCCATTCCTTGTTGAAAAAAAGACAATTGGGGGGCGAAACAGGTGAAACCGGTGCGATCAATCCGCAATGACCGCAAGATCGGCGGGGGCCGTGGTGTCAGGATGCGTCTTCGCCGGTTCCACCGGCGCCGAAACCCCGCACCATCGCGCAGGCGGCATCGAAGGCATGGCCGAAGCCGGGCGGCTGGGCGCGCGGGGTGATCCTGCGGCCCGTGGCATTTGCCGCGACCGGCTGGCCGGCGGCTTCGGCCGCCAGGGTGGCCGCGCCGACGGCGGTCAGCTCGGGGGCGTCCGAAACGATCAGCTCCCGCCCCAGCGTGTCGGCCAGAAACTGGCAGAAATAGCGATTGGCGGTCATCCCGCCGTCGATCGGGATCGGGGCGCCGACCGGCTGATGGCGCGCGATCGCCGCGACGACCTGAGCGGTGCGAAAGGCCACGCCCTCCAGCACGGCCTGCATCATGTCGCGCGGTCCGGTGTCCAGCGACAGCCCCATCCAGGCGCCCCGCGCGCGGCGATCCCAGTGCGGGCAGGCCAGACCGGCCAGCGCCGGCACAAACACAAGGCCGCGGCCGATGGCGGGCGGGGTGGTGAAATCGTCGATCTCGGCGAAATCGGCGAACAGCCCGAGGCCGCGCGCCCAGTTCACCGCCGCAGACGCGGCATAGACGCCGCCATCCAGCGCATAGACAGGCGCCGCCCCGGCCTTTTGCCAGGCGACGGTGGGCAACGGCCCGTCCTCTGGCCGGTGCAGGGCAGGGCCGGACACGCTGAGGGCGAAGGCGCCCGTGCCGAAGGTGATCTTGGTATCCCCGGCGTCGCGGCAGCCGTGACCATGAAGCGACGCCTGTTGATCCACGATGCTGGCGGTCAGCGGCACCGCGCGCGCGCCGCAGGCGAGCGCCCCCAGCGCGCCGGTTGTCGGGCCGATCGCGGGCAGCGCCTCGGGCGGCACGCCGAACAGCGCGCAAAGCTCGGTGTCCCAGGTGCAGGTGGCCAGATTCATCAGCGCCGTGCGCGAGGCGGTGGCGACGTCGGTTTCGAACCGGCCTGTCAGGCGGTCGCGAAAGAAGGCATCGGTGGTGCCCAGCCGCAGCCGGCCCTGCGCGGCCAGCGTTGCGGCCTGGGGGATCTCGCGCATGATCCAGCCCAGTTTCGAGGCCGAGAAATAGGCGTCGAGCGGCAGGCCCGCACGGTCGCGCACAAGCGGTTCGGCTCCGGCGCGGCGCAGATCTTCGATGTGATCCCTTGTCCGGTCGTCCTGCCAGACGATCACCGGCCCCAGGGCCCGGCCGGTGTGACTGTCCCAGGCCAGGCAGCTTTCGCCCTGATTGGCCAGGCCGACGGCGGCCAGATCGGCGATCCCGTCGGCGGCGTCCAGACAGGCGCGCAGGTTGGCGATCAACTCTTCGGGGTCATGCTCAACCCATCCGGGGCGCGGATAGGATTGCCGGTGCGGCAGGCCTAGCAGCGGGGTGATCCGGCCCGCCGCATCAACCAGCAACGCGCGCGTGCTCGTGGTGCCCTGATCAATGGCCAGTGCCTTCATGCCGGGCCGTCCTCGAATGAGAGTTCCGCCACCCCCTCGGCCCCCGCCGGAAGTGCGTTGAGGGGCAGGGTGATGCGTCGTTCCGGCAGGGCCGACAGCGCCCGCGACAGAACCACCTCGCCGTTCACCCGAAGGATCAGCCGTCCGCGCGCCGGGCGGGTGACACGAAGCTGGAAGTGCCGCAGCGCGGCAGGGGCCGGACAGGCAGAAAGGGTTTGCGGCAAGATGTATTTCAGAACATCACCTTGTAATTCAATCTTCATGTTCTGAGCGAAGTCTGGAACTTCGTCGCCAAGGCTTTCCGCAATCGCCCGCCCGATGATCCGGCCTTCATTCCAGCTCCAGCCGGCCGTCTCCACGGGGCGCAGCAGGTTGCCGGCCGCGAAATAGGCCGGGTCGGAGCAGCGGCCGAACTGATCCACCACGGGCCCGCCGGTGGCCGGGTCCATCGTCAGGTGGCTGTCGCGCACAAGCGCCGCCTCCGGCCGGAAGCCGCCGGTCACGATCACACCGTCACAGGCGAGGCGTCGCCGCGCGCCATCCGCCGTCTGCAGGCTGACGCCGGTCACCCGGTCGCGGCCTTCGATGGCGGTGATTGATGTGTTGCGCAGCAGCGGCACGCCCTGCAGGCGCGGCAGAAGGCCGGCGGGCCTGCGTGCCGTCACGCGCGGCCCGGGCTCGATCATCGCGGCGGGGCGGATGCCCAGATGGCGGCAAGTCAGCAGCGCCGAGAAGGAAACAAGCTCCGTTCCCAGAACCACCGGATTGCGGAACGGGCGCAGCGCCTGCAGATGCACCATCCCCTGAAGCGCCCCGGTAGAGAGCACGCCGCCCGGCTTGGTGCCGCCGATCAGACGCGCGGCGCGCGTGCTTTCGCGCACCCCGGTGCACAGCAGCACCCGGCGGGCGGTGATCTGCCGCAGCCCGCCCGCGCTTGCCACGCTCAGCCCTGACCCCGGATGCAGGGCAGTGACGGTCACGCCGGTTTTGACGAGGGCCCCCGCCGCCTGCGCCCGCGCCAGCAGCCGTGCGGCATAGGCCGGGCCGCGCAGCAGCCGGTGAAATTCGCGCATCCCGAACGGGGAATGCCCGCAGTGGCGCGGGATGCCTCCGGCCTGCGCCTCGCGCTCCAGCACCAGAACCGAGCCGACGCCGCGCGCCTTCAACTCGGCTGCGGCGGCAAGGCCCGCCGGGCCGGCGCCAACGATCACCACATCGGCGAAACCCGGAAGATCACCGGTCATCTTCTGCCTCCGCCATCGGCTGGGTCAGCCGCCCTTTGGTCAGGGCGGCCAGCGCGGCAGAGCAATAAAACCCCTGGCACCGCCCCATCGTGACCCGCGTGCGGCGTTTCAACCCGGCAAGGCTTTGCGCCGCCAGCGGGCCGGACAGGGCCGCCTCGATCTCGCGCCGGGTGACCCGCTCGCAATGGCAGACGATGCCGCCGTTTCCCGGGCATTGCCAGTCGCGCCGGGCATATTCGCTGATGCCCGTCACCTGTGGCCAGACCGGGGCCCCCAGCGGCGTGCGCTGGTGCCCGAACTCGGCACAGAGCCGGTGAACATGCCGCGCCGTGCCGAGGGCGGAGCTGAGCCCGGTCGACCGGATCGCGCCGACGGTGACATAGTTCAGCCCGGCATGGGCGCGGATCTGATAGTCCTTGAATTCCGACGCCGGGCGCAATCCGGCATAGATCGCCGTCACATCCTGCCCGGCCAGCGCCGGCAGTATCTCTTCGCCGCGCGCGCGCAGGGCGGCGAGCGTTTCGGGCACCAGCGCGGCGGTTTCCCGGTCGTCCTGATCCTCGGCCGTGGGGCCGACGATCAGGTTGCCGAACGCGGTGCGGCAGACAACGATCCCCTTGGTGATCTTGCTGGGCACCGGCAGCAGGATATGCGTGGCCAGCGCGGCCGCCGGTTTGTCATAGACGATGAACTGCCCCTTGCGCGGGCGGATGGTGAAATCGCTGTGGCCGATCAGCCGCGCGTCGATCCGGTCACCATAAAGCCCGGCGGCATTGATCACGATCCCGGCGGAAAGCGGGCCGCGGGTGGTTTCAAGCCGCCACATCGCCCCGTCGAAACCGCCCCCCGTCACCTCGCACCCGCGTAGCAGCGTGGCGCCGTTGGCAAGCGCCTGCAGCAGATAGGCATGGGGGGCGGACCACGGGTCGATCAGATATTCCCGGGGCACGCGGAAACCGGCCCGCACACCGGCCCCCAGCCCGGGTTCGAGAGCGCGGGTTTCGGCAGCACTCAGCGGGGCGATATCGGCCACGCCATTGTCCCGCGCCTGTTGGATCAGGGCCGGCAGCAGGGCTTCCTCCTCTTCGGTCCAGGCGACGACGAGTGCGCCGGCGCGGATCAGGGGCAGGCCGAGTTTGTCATGGATTTCAAGGTATTCGGCGTAGCCCTCGGCAATACAGGCGGTCTCGAGCGCGCCGGGCGGCGCGTCGAACCCGGTGTGCAGGATCGCGCTGTTGCCCTTGGATGCCCCATCCAGAATGTCGGGCGCCTTTTCGATCACGGCCACCCGCGCGCCCTCGAGGGTGAAACGCCGCGCGATGGCGCAGCCGATCACACCCGCGCCGATGACCGCGACGTCGAATGATCCTTGCAAGGCGGAAGGGGCGGCTGGCATCGCGCGACGGATCCTGTTGTGGTCGGGCATGGCGTACGCAAACTGCTGTTTTTCTGACAGCACGTGACCGTTCAGTCAATAAATTCAGTGTTGTTGCACAAAATCCGGGCATCTTGCGGCGAAAGATGTTGACACGGTCACGGCGACCAACTTGCCTTCGGGTGCATCGGGGGCCTTGCGTGAAACCAAAACAGCGTCAGAAGCGGATCGTGGAATTTGTCGGCCAGCACGGCCAGACCAGCGTGGAGGCGCTGGCCCGGCAGTTCGATGTGTCGGCCGAGACGATACGGCGCGATCTTGCCCATCTGGCCGAAACCGGCGCCCTGCAAAAGATACATGGCGGCGCCAAGCGCCTGCGGCTGCACACCGAGGGCAGCTTTCAGGAAAGGATGGCCGAGCATTTCGAGGCCAAGCAGGTGATCGCCGGCAAACTGGCTGTGCTCGTCGAACCGGGCGACACGCTTTTCATCGACACCGGCACCACCACGCAGATCTGTGCCGAGGCGCTGGCCGGGGTCGGGGGGCTGACCGTGATCACCAATTCGCTGGGTATCGCGACAACGCTGGGGCGCGCGGGCAATGGCACACGGGTGTTTCTGCTGGGTGGATCGTTCAGCGGCGACAATTCCGAAACCGTGGGCCCGATCGCGCTGGACCAGATCGGGCAGTTCCAGGCCGATCACGCGGTGCTGACGGTGGCGGCGCTCGATCCCGTGGTCGGCGCGATGGATTCGAATTTCGACGAGGCACAGGTTGCCCGAAAGATGATCAACCACGCGCGCAATACGGTGGTTGTTGCGCATCGCGCGAAGTTCGGGCGCAAGGCGGCGTTCCGCGTCTGTCGTCTGGACGAGATCAATGTTCTTGTCTGCGACGAAGCGCCGGACGAGGCCTTCGCCGCCGCGCTCGGCGCGGCGCGATGTGACGTAAGATAGGCCCGGTAAACGGGCGTGGATGCAGGGAAAATGGCGCATGCCGAATGTGATAAGAACCTATGTCCGGCTGATTGACCGCATGTCGGATTATGTCGGCTATGTCGCGATGTATCTGATCTTTCTGATGGTCGCGATCCTGTTGCTGGACGCGGTCATGCGCAACGTGATCCAGATACCGCTGCACTGGGCGATCGAGGCCGCGCAGTTCACGCTGGCCGCCTATTATTTCATGGGCGGCGCGATGACGCTGAAGAACAACGACCATGTGCGGATGGATCTTTTCTACGAACACCTGTCCGAACGCGGCAAGGCGTGGATGGATCTGGCGACGATCGGCTGCCTGCTGTTCTATCTCGTGGTGATGCTCATCGGCTCGATTTCCAGCCTTGAATACGCCATCCAGACGGGCGAGCGCCGGTTCTCGATGTGGAACCCTTCGATGATCCCGATAAAGGTGCTTATCGTGGCCTGTATCGTGCTGATGGTGCTGCAGACGGTCTCGCTCATCTTCAAGCATGTCGCCACCCTGCGGGGGGCGGACCTGTCATGAGCTATGAACTGATCGCGATTCTGATGTTCGCATCGATGATGGTGCTGCTGATGACCGGGCAGCGCGTGTTTGCCGCCATCGGTTTCGTGGCCGCGGGGGCGGCGCTGTTGCTTTACGGCCAGGGCGCGGTCGAGATGCCGTTCAACGCCACGTTCAAGCTGTTCAACTGGTTCCCGATGCTGACGCTGCCCCTGTTCATCTACATGGGCTACATCCTTTCAGAGGCGGGGATCGCCGAAGATCTGTACCGGATGCTGCATGTCTGGTTCGGGCGGGTGCGCGGCGGGCTGGCCATCGGCACGATCTTCCTGATGGTCATCATTTCGGCCATGAACGGGCTTTCGGTGGCGGGCATGGCCATCGGCGCGACCATCGCCCTGCCGGAGATGCTGCGGCGCGGCTATGACAAGGTGCTGATCACCGGCGTGGTGCAGGGGGGATCGTCGCTCGGCATTCTGGTGCCGCCCAGCGTGGTCATGGTGCTTTACGGGATGATCGCGCGGCAACCGGTCAGCCAGCTCTGGCTGGCGGGTGTCATGCCGGGGCTGCTGATGGCGGCGATGTTCGTGATTTATGTGGTGATCCGCTGCCGCATCAACCCCGAGCTTGCGCCGACTGTCTCCGACGAGGATCTGAACATGCCGTTGAGCGACAAGCTGCGGCTGTTGCGGGCGGGGATCATCCCGTTCCTGATCTTCTTCGCCATGACGGGCCTGTTCATCATGGGCATCACCAGCCTTGTCGAAAGTTCGGCCGTGGGGGCGAGCGCGGCGACGCTGGCGGCGGCCATCAAGGGGCGGCTGACCTGGCGGATGATCCACGAAACCGCGCGCAAGACGCTGTCGATCTCGTGCATGTTCCTGTTCCTGATCCTCGCGGCGCTGGCCTTCGGCGCGGTGTTCGACGGTATCGGCGCGGTGCGCGCGATCGAGTCGCTCTTCATCACCCGCTGGGATCTGTCGCCCTGGCAGATCATCATCATGATGCAGATCAGCTTTATCGTGATGGGCATGTTCCTGGATGACACGGCCATGCTGGTGATCGTGGCGCCGCTTTACGTGCCGCTGGTCAAGACGCTTGAATTCGATCTGATCTGGTTCGGCGTTCTCTACACGATGACCTGCCAGATCGCCTATATCACGCCGCCCTTCGGCTATAACCTGTTCCTGATGCGCGCGATGGCCCCCGAAGAGATCGGGCTGCGCGACATCTACCGTTCCATCTGGCCTTTCGTGGCGATGATGGCCCTGACAATCGCCCTTGTGATGATCTTTCCGCAGCTTGCACTTTGGCTGCCCCAAACCGTCCGCGGAGGCTGAGCGGCATAACACCCGGCCCAGGCGGGCCGTATCCCGACCCAACAAAGGAGTAGACAGAAAATGACCAAAGACACCAAGAACCAGTCACCGTCGGAAAAGATCCTGCAAAGCCGCCGCCAGTTCATGCGGCGCGCGGGGCTGGGCGGCGCCGCCGCCGCCGGGGCGACGCTGTCGGCGCCCTTCGTGAATGCCCAGAGCGCGCCGATCAAGTGGCGGTTGCAGACCTATTCTGGGGCGCCGCTGGGCGCGCATGTGATCAAGCCGCAGATCGAGGCGTTCAACGCCGCCGCCAATGGCGAGATGGAGATCGAGCTTTACTACGCCGATCAGCTTGTGCCCACGTCGGAGCTGTTCCGCGCGCTGCAGAACGGCACCATCGACGCGGTGCAATCGGATGATGCCACCATGGCCTCGCCGGTCGATATCTCCGTCTTTGGCGGCTATTTCCCGTTCAACACCCGCTTCAGCCTCGATCTGCCGGCGCTGTTTGCCTATTACGGCCTGAACGAGATCTGGGAAGAGGCCTACGGCGAGGTCGACAACGTCAAATGGCTGTCCGCCGGGGCGTGGGATCCGCTGCACATCTTCACCAAGGACCCGATCCGCAGCCTCGCCGACATGAAGGGCAAGCGCGTGTTCGGCGTGCCGACGGCGGGCAAGTTCCTGTCGCGCTACGGGCTTATCCCGGTGACCGTGCCGTGGGACGATGTCGAGGTCGCGCTGCAGACGGGCGAGCTGGACGGCGTGGCCTGGTGCGGCTTCACCGAAGCCTACGAGGTCGGCTGGGCCGATGTGTGCAACTACGCCCTGACCAACAGCGTGACCGGCGCCTGGTGCGGCTCGTATTTCGCGAACCAGAAAAGCTGGGATGCGGTGCCGGCGCATCTGCAGCAGTTGTTCATGTCGACCATCGACCAGTCGCATTACTACCGGAACGTCTGGTATTGGGGCGGCGAGGCCAAGCTGCGGGTCGAGGGCGAGAAGATGGAGCTGACCTCGATCCCGTCCGAGGAATGGGCGCAGGTCGTGGCCGACTCCAGCGAATTCTGGGATGACATCGCATCGTCCAGCCCGCGTTCGGCCCAGGTTGTGCAGGCGTTCAAGGATTACGCCGCCGTGATGGAAAAAGCGGGCTATCCTTACCGCTGAGCGATCTGGCATCCCCCGGCGCCGCGCAGGCGCCGGGGGATGCCAGTGTCTTCGTTTGCGGGCAACGCCGTTGCCCTGAAGCGGCATCAAGCCAGACGCGTCTGGCTTGCCTCCTTGTCGTTGCCTTCACCGCACCGCGATATCAGCCCGTCATTTTCATGGATGCGGGGGGCTGATAGATTTCGATCCGCGTCCCGTCAGGATCGGTGCAAAAGACCAGCTCCGTCGATTCGCCGTTGGGGAGCGGAATTGTCGTGCGGGTTTCGTGCAGGATATGGGCGCCGCACGCCTCCAGATGCACGGCTGCGGCGTCGACGTCCTCGACCGTGAAAGACAGATGGGTCAGCCCCGTCCGGGTCATCGGGTTCAGCCCGCCGGCAGGCACGGGGCTGGGCGTTTCGAATTTGATCAGCTCGACGACGAAATGGTCAAGCACCATCATTTGCGTGAGCATATCGATATCGCTGTCCAGGCCCAGCAGCTGCTGGCATTCGTTACCCACGTTGAACGCGGCGGCCTCCTTGAAGCCAAGCCCGTTCATATAGAACGCCTTGGCGCGATCCATATCGGCGACGCAGACGCCAGAATGGGAATAATTGAGATTAAAGGGTCGGTTAGACATGGTTCTCTCCCTGCCCGATTGTATTTCGTTTCCTCATGATGTGGGCCGCATCACAGGCTCAGAGCGATGTTGAAACCGTCATGGATGGCGGCATGAAGATAGCGGGGGCTTGCGCAATCCCCGAGCAGCTCGACACGGCCGCCAAAGCCGGCGGCCGTCAGCTCGTCATAGATATCGTCATTCGGGATGTTGTAGCCGATACAGGCGATGTGATCGGCGGTCAGCTCGATCGGCTGCTTCTCGACGAAAGAGCCGATGACAACGTCGCCGCGCTGATTGACATCGGCGAGATAGCTGTGGGTGTGCAGAGCAAACCGGCCCGTGGCGTTAAGCCGGCGCAGCGCCGGACGTGCCCGCCAGGCTGTGGCCATTTGCGGCGCGAGATCGCCAAATCGCGTGACGAAGGTCACATGCGCGCCCTTGTCCAGCAGGAATTCGGCGACCCCGACCGCCTCGAAATGGCCGGTGTCATCCTCGACGATCACCATCTGCCCCGGTTCGACCGTGACATTGCCCGAGAGCAGTTCGGCAGTGTCCAGAAGCCGCGCCCCGAGGTTGGGCTGCTTTACGGCCGGCGCGCCCAGTTGCCAGCCATCGTCGCGCGGGGTCGCGCCCGTCGCCAGCAACACGACATCGGGCCCGGAGGCGAGGATGTCGTCGGTTTCGACATAGCTCGAGGTGCGCACATCCACGCCAAGCGCATAGACCTGTGCTTCCAGCCAGTGGATGATGTCGGCCAGCCCTGCGAGATAGGGCACCGGCCGCACGAGTTTGAGCGTGCCGCCCAACGCGGGCATCGCTTCGTGCAGTTCAACCTTGTGGCCTGCCAGCGCGGCAACCCGCGCGGCCTCCATGCCGGCCGGGCCACCGCCGATCACCAGCACCTTCCTGGGTGCGCCGGTTTTCGGCACGCCGCCCATGAACGCCCCTTCGCGCCCGACCTGCACGTTCACGGTGCATTGCAGCGGCATGCCCATGAAGATGTTCGAAATGCAAAGCTGGTTGCAGCCGATACAGGGCCGCACGGCATCGGGCCCTTCCTCCATCGTTTTCTTCACGAGGTGGGGATCGGCGATCGTGGCGCGGGTCATGCCCACCATATCGGCCTCTCCCTCGGCGATCACCTGCTCGGCCTCATCGAGCGAGCGGAAGCGGCCCGACATGAAGGTGATAAGCCCCGTGGCCTCGCGCACGCCCCGGTTCAGTTCCAGCTCGACACCCGCGGGGTTGTTGAGCGCCGGCACGATGCTTTCAGGGCTGTGATATCCGCCAACCGACATGTTGAGGAAATCCAGAAGCCCGTCGGCTTTCAGCATGTTCATGGCTTCGATGATTTCGGGCGTGGTCAGCCCGCCGTCCAGAACTTCCGGCCCGACCCGCATGCCCATGACGAAATCGTCCGACACCGCCTTGCGGCATTCTTCCAATACCTCACGGGCAAAGCGCACGCGGTTTTCCAGGCTGCCGCCATATTCATCGGTGCGCTGGTTGCTCCAGGGCGACAGGAACTGCATCGCCAGATATCCGTGCGAACCGGCAAGCTCGGCACCATGCAGCCCGCCTTCGTCGCAGCGCCGCGCACCTTCGGCAAAGGCATTGACGATGAAACGGATGTCCTCGCGGGTGAAGGCGCGGGTGGGCACGCCGGTGAACATGCCGGGCAGGGCCGAGGGCCCCTTTTGCACGACCTGCCAGCCCGAATAGATGCCGCCCCCATGCCAGAGCTGCTGAAACACCCGCATGCCCGTGGGCTCGATGGCCTCCATCAGCTTCCGGTAGCCGGGGATCACATCATCAGTCCAGCTGTGGATGTTGCGCGCATAGTTGCGAGACGCTTCATCGACCCAGGAGCCTTCGAGAATGGTCAGCCCCACACCGCCCTCGGCGCGTGCGAGATGATAGTTGATCAGCTCGTCCGAGATCGTCCCGTCGGCAAAGGCCGTGGCGTGGGCGGTGCGCACCACGCGATTCTTGATCGTGAGGTTTCGGATGGTCAGTGGTGACATCACCCGTTTGAAGGATGTTGCAATGTTCATTCTTTTGTCTCCGATGGTTTTGAGGCGCGCTGCTGGTCGGTGATCATGGCGAGCGCCAGCCTGGCCGTGCGGTCGCCGAAGGCGTTTACCGGCTTGACGGAAAGCAAAAGAGAGCTTGCGGGCCATCCATGCGCCCACTTTGCGTTCTTTGACATCGCATCATTCCTCCCGGTCGTTCTGTCGTCTTGTGTGGCGTATTAATACGCTCGTATTAAAGGTGTGCCGGGAGTGGGCTGAATTTGTCAAGAAGAAGTTGGCCGGTCCGCGCGAACGGGCATTTCGCCGGCGCCCGCAAGGTTCGGCTGTCCGGCGCGGCCCTGGTGACTGCCGTCACCGGCGCGCCGGGCAGGTCCGGCGCCGGGGCGTGTCCGAACGGCGTTGCGCCCTGAAGACCGAATACACACAGGGCGGGGCTGTTTTTCTTCCATAAGCGGCAATGTCTTGACTGTGTTTTTTGATCTTGCGCATAAACGTGATGCCGCGCGGCCCGTCTCATGATGTGAGCGTGCCAACACCCATTTGACGGAGACCATTGGCATCCGCACCGACGAGAGGCTTTCAGGTATGGCCCCCAAGAACCAATCGCGAAAATCCCCCTCCGACGGAGCGATGAAGCTGATTCTCGCTGCCGAGAAGCTGTTCGGGGAACACGGGATCGAGGGGGTCTCGCTTCGTCAGATCATCAACGCGGCCGGCCTGGTGAACAGCTATTCGATCCACCATCACTTCGGTTCGAAAGAAGGGCTGGTCCAGGCGGTTTTCGACAACCGTGTGCCGGCTTTCGAAGAGGCTTGCCGCGCCCGGCTCGACGCCGAAAAGGCGGGGCAGGGGGAGCTGACGCTTCGGGGCCTGCTGGCCGCGCGTTTCATGCCGCTGGTCGAATGCTTCGACGAACAGACACGTCAATCCTATTCGCGGTTTCTGCTGCGGCTGCTCTACCGAAGCGAGGCGGTGCATCCCTATCTGCGGTCCGAAGTTCCGCAACCGGCGATCAACGAGGTCTACAACCGTCTGCGCAATCATTTCGCGGATTTGCCGAACGCAGTCTTTATCAGCCGGTTCCGCTTCGCCTCCGACATGTTCTTCGGAGCGATCGTGGAACAGCGCCGGCTGAAGCGGCAGGCTCCGGAGCTCTATCAAAGCGACGCGGCTTATTGGAACGAGATCCTGGAGATCATCGAACACGTCTTTCACGTGCCTTACCGGGGCCGCCCCGCCGCGCCGTTGACCGGTGCTGATAGAGGCACCGATCCTTTGGGGTGAAGCCCAGGCAAGGCAGAGATGGGCATCGCCTGGGCGCCGCGTCAGCCGCCGCCGGCCCTGATCCCGCCGCCGTCATCGTGATGCCCAAGCGAATCCGCGGGCGCTTCGGCGCGGTCGTTCATGCCGTAATCGCGGATCACATGCGCCACCCGGAGGCGATAGTCGGCAAACACGCCACCGCGCCCATCCGCCTGGGCGGCCCTGTGCTTGATCGTGTTGCGCCACCGCGAAACCGCATCCTCATCGGCGAAGAACGACAGCGAAAGAAGTTTGCGCGGGTCGGACAGGCTCTGGAACCGCTCGACCGAAATGAACCCCTCGATCTGTTCCAGCACCGGGCGCAGCCCCGCCGCGAGGTCGAGGTAGCGGTCGCCCTGGCCATCCTGCGGTTCGACTTCGAATATGACGGCGATCATTCCCGGCCTCCATGCGGCGCCGAGGCCAGTTTCAGAAAGGTGCGGTCTTCGCGCAGCAGGAATTTTTCGGCCTGCGCGAATTCATAATTCTCGCGCCCCAGCGGATCGGCCGCCAGCCGGGCGCGATAGGCTTCGTATTCGGCAAGGCTTTGGACATTGTAAATGCCGTAGGCGAGCGTGCTGGAGCCTTCGTGGGGCGCGAAGTAGCCCACAAGATCGGCGCCGCAACGCGGGATCGCCTGGCCCCAGTTGCGTGCGTATTGAACGAACTGGTCTTTTTTCGTCGGGTCGATTTCATAGCGGATCACGCAGGTCAGCATGGCAGGTCCTTTCTGTTGATGCGAATGTTCTAGCCGATTGCGCGGGGGTAATGCTTCGGTTAGCGTCGAACCATGAGAGAAGGCCCCGATATCTCCCGTATCTCCAGCCTGATCGGTGATCCGGCCCGCGCGAGCATGCTGACCGCCCTGATGGCGGGCAAGGCGCTGACGGCGAGCGAGCTTGCCCGTGAGGCGGGGGTGACGGTGCAGACCGCCAGCTCGCATCTGGGCAAGCTGGAACGCGGCGGGCTGTTGCGCCTTCGCAAGCAGGGGCGGCACAAGTATTTTTCACTGGCGGGCGACGACGTCGCGCATGTGCTCGAGGCGCTGATGGGGCTGGCGGCGGATGCGGGGCATCTTCGCACGCGCCCGGGGCCGAAGAATGCGGCCTTGCGCGAGGCACGGGTCTGTTACAACCATCTCGCCGGAGACATGGGCACGCGCCTGTTCGACAGCATGATGGCGCGGCAATTCCTGTCGCAGCCAGGGGATGACCTGACGCTGAGCCCGGGCGGCGTACGCTTTGTGCGGGAGTTCGGGATTGATCTGGACGCTCTGGCGGCAAACCGGGCGCCGCTGTGCCGCGAGTGCCTTGACTGGAGCGAGCGACGTTCGCACCTTGCCGGAAGCCTCGGGCGGGCGTTGTTGCATCGGATCGAAGAACTGGGCTGGGCCCGGCGCGATCGCGAAACCCGCGCCGTGCTTTTCACCCCCCGTGGCAGGAACGGCTTTGAAGAGTTGATTGCCGCACCCTGAGGCGCGCGGCGCCGGGGCTATCGCAGGAAACGCCGGAACCGCGCCAGAGACAGAAAGAACAGCACCGCCCCGATGGCGGCAAGCGCCAGCAACTGCGGCCAGACGACCGACAGCCCGGCGCCGCGGAGCAGGATCGCCTGCGACAGGATCACGAAATGCGTGTTGGGCGCGAGGAGCATGAGGTTCTGGATGACGTCCGGCATGCTCTCGCGCGGGGTCAGCCCGCCGGAAAGCACCTGCAGCGGCAGCAGCACCAGCATCAGCAAAAGCCCGAACTGCGGCATCGTCCCCCCCAGCGTGGCAAGAAAGATCCCCAGGGAGTTGGTGGCGATAAGCATCAGCACGGTGCCCAGCAGGAACAGCAGCACCGAGCCCTGGATGGGCACGTCCAGCACGCCCTGCACCACCACAACGATTGCGAACACAGAGGCCACCAGCACCACCAGCCCCATGGCCCAGATCTTGGACACCATGATCTCGATCGTGGTGACCGGCATGACCAGCAGATGTTCGACCGTTCCGTGTTCCTTCTCGCGGATCAGCGCGGCACCCGTCAGAATGATCGACAGCATGGTGATCGAGGTGATCACATTATCGATCGCGCCGAACCAGCCCCCGTCCATTTCCGGATTGTAGCGCGCGCGCAGGGTCAGATCGACGGGCAGGTCCGGAGCGGCCCGGTAGCTGTTGGCGAATTCCGACACCTCGCTGGTCACGATCTGCTGGATATAGCCGTTGCCGGTGAAGGCCTGGCTCATCCGGGTCGCGTCGATGTTGAGCTGGATCGCCGGTACCTCGCCCGCCAGCAGGTCGCGCTGGAAATTCGGCGGGATATCGAGCGCGAATGTATTCTGCCCCTCGTCCATCAGTATATCCATCTGGGTGGTGTTGATCATGTCGGGCGGCATGAAATACGGGGGTGTGAACGCCGAAACGATCCGTGACGACAGCGGCGAGCGGTCTTCGTCCACGATCGCGATGGTGGCCTTGCTGAGCGTTTCGGGCATTGCGCTGGACGCGGTGTAGATCGACAGCGAGAAGGCATAGACGATCAGCGCGACCATGACCGGATCGCGCAGCAGGCTCCGCAATTCCTTGATGCCCAGTTGCAGGATGTTTTGCAGATTCATCGCCCCCGCCTCACTTCGCCTGTTTCTTCAGAAGAGCCGTGCCCAGGCCCAGGATGACGGGAACCGCGATCAGAAGGGGCACGAACTGCCCCGAGAGGTTCTGGAAGTCGAGCGCCTTGGAGAAGGTTCCGCGCGATATCAGAATGAAGTAGGTCGTCGGGTAGATCTCGCCGATCAGGCGCCCGATGCCCTGAAGCGAGGATACCGGGTCGATCAGCCCGGAATATTGCGCCCCCGGGATGAGCGTGATCAGGGCGGTGGCGAGGATCGCCGCGATCTGGCTGGAGATCATGGTCGAGATCAGCAGGCCCATGGCCGTCGTCGCCATCACGTAGATCAGCGCCGCCAGGCTGAGGGTGAGCAGGCTGCCGGTAACCGGTACCTGAAAGATGAACACCGCAAACGCGACCAGGGTGACGAAATTGAGCATCGCCAGCACCACATAGGGAAGTTGTTTGCCGAGCAGGAACTCTAGCCGGGTGACGGGCGTCACATAGAGATTGACGATCGAGCCCAGTTCTTTTTCCCGCACGACGCTGAGCGCCGTCAGCATCGCCGGGATGATCAGCAGCAGCAGCGGCACCACCGCGGGAACGATGGCCATGATGCTTTTGACATCGGGATTGTAGCGATACCGGGTCATCAGTTCGAAATCGCCGGTCGTGGCGGCATCGCCATAGATCTCGCGCGCCTTGGCGGTGAGCCAGGCCGCGTGCATCCCCTGCACATAGCCGCGCACCGTCTCGGCCCGGTTGGGGTTCGCGCCGTCGATCCAGGCGCCAACCTCGACCGGACGCCCCCGCGCCACCGAACGCGCGAAGCCGGGCGGAATTTCCAGGGCAAGGCTCAGGTTGCCCGCGCGCATCCGTTCGTCGAGGTTTTCATAGCTGGTCAGGGGCTCCTGCTCGGTGAAATACCGCGAGCCGGAGATATCGAGTATGTAATCGCGGCTGGTCGTGGTCTGGTCGCGATCGAGTACGGCAAAGGACAGATCCTCGACATCCATGCTGATGCCATAGCCGATCACGAACATCAGGATCACGCTGCCCAAAAGCGCCAGCGTGGCGCGGATCGGGTCGCGACGAAGCTGTAGCGCCTCGAGTCGCGTGTAGCTCATCATCCGGCCCAGCCCGAAAAAGCGGTTCTGCCGCGCCGGCTTGTGCGGCGTCGCGTCGGGCGCCGTCATCTCGGGCGCATCCTGCGCGGCGGCGCCATTTTCCTCGATCGCGTCGGCGAGATAGGCAATGAAGGCTTCTTCGAGGTTGGCGGCCCCCTTGCTTTCGGTGATTGCCTGGGCGGTGTCCGAAACCATCACCTTGCCGGCATGCATCAGCGATATCCGGTCACAAAGCTCGGCCTCGTTCATGAAATGGGTGGAGACGAAGATCGTCACCCCGTCATTGCGCGACAGGTCCGACAGGATCTGCCAGAAACCGTCGCGCGCCACCGGATCGACGCCCGAGGTCGGTTCGTCGAGGATCAGGATTTCCGGCGAATGGATCATCGCCACCGCCAGCGACAGCCGCTGCCGCATGCCCAGCGGCAGGGCATCGGGCAATATGTCCATCACCTCGTCGAGGTGGAAATAATCCTCCATTTCCTGAATCCGCGTCGGGATCTTTTCCGCCTCCATCCCGAACAACCGCGCGTGCAGATCGAGGTTTTGCCGCACCGTCAGCTGGGTATAGAGCGAAAAGCCCTGGCTCATGAAACCGACGCGGCGGCGCACATCCAGATTTCTCGGATCGACCTCGTGACCGAACAGGTTGGCCACGCCTTCGCTGGGTTCCAGCAGGCCGGTCAGCATTTTCATGGTCGTGGTCTTGCCGCAGCCGTTGGAACCGAGAAAGCCGAAGATTTCGCCCTTGGGGATACGGAAGCTGACATCGTCGACGGCGGTGAAATCGCCAAAGCGCATGGTCAGGTGTTCGGCCTCGATCGCGCTTTCCTCGTTCGCGCCGGCCTCGCGCGGCGGTATGACCACGCGCCTGTGGCCGGCGCGGTCTTCCTCCGGCAGCAATGCGATGAACGCGTCATCCAGCGTTTGGGTCCCGGTTTTCTCCAGAAGCCTGGCAGGGGTGCCGGTGGCCAGAACCTCGCCCGCGTTCATCGCCACCAGCCAGTCGAACCGCGCCGCCTCTTCCATATAGGCGGTGGCGACGATCACGCTCATTTGCGGGCGGCCCTTGCGGATATCGTCGATCAGATCCCAGAACTGGCGGCGGGACAGGGGATCGACGCCCGTCGTCGGTTCGTCGAGGATCAGGAAGTCGGGGTCGTGGATCAGCGCGCAGCACAGGCCCAGCTTCTGCTTCATCCCGCCCGAGAGCTTGCCCGCAGGGCGATCCGCGAACGGGCCCATCCCGGTGCTTTCCAGCAATTCGGTGATCCTGCGTTCCCGCTCGGCCTTGCCGTGGCCGAAGAGCCGCCCGAAGAAATCGACATTCTCGAACACCGAGAGCGTGGGATAGAGGTTCTTGCCCAGCCCCTGCGGCATATACGCGATCCGGGGGCAGATCGTGGTGCGATGGCGGCGGCTGCGCATGTCGCCGCCCAGCACCATCACCTCGCCGTTCTGAATGATCCGCGCCCCCGCGAGAATCGCCAGCAGGCTGGATTTGCCGACGCCGTCCGGCCCGATCAGCCCCACCATGCGCCCGGCCGGGATATCCAGCGTGACGTTGTTCAGGGCCTCGGTCGTGCCGTAGCGCAGACCGAGCGCGGATACATGGGCGACGGGGCCCGGCTCAACCGTATCCGCCATCTCAACAGCTTCGGTCATTCAGCGACGCTTCCAAGGAATTCCGGCCAGGGGGCATCCGGGTCGAGGCGCAGATAGGCCACGCCGGGCAGGCCGGTTTTGACATAGCGGATATACTTTTTCAGAAGGTCCGGATCGATCCGGGCGCGGATGCGGAACATCAGTTTCTCACGCTCTTCCGCCGTTTCCACCGTCTTGGGGGTGAACTGCGCCACGTCGGCGACATAGCTGACCGTGGCCGGGATTACCGAGGCCGCGGCGGCATCCAGCACCAGCCGCACCTCGGTGCCGATCTGCACCCGCCCCGCCTGCGAGGTCGGCAGGAAGAACGTCATGTAGACATCGCTGAGATCGACGAGGTTCAGGATCCGGCCGCCGGCGGACACGATCTCGCCTTCCTGCGCCACGCGATACTGTACCCGGCCCGAACGCGGCGAGGTCAGAGTGCTGTCATTGATCGAGGCGGTGATGGCGTCGATAGAGGCTTGGGCGGCCTCGATCGCGGCTCGCGCGTCCACCACCTGCGCCTTGGCGGCGCCAATTCCGGCATCGGCCGCGGCAAGCGATGCCTCCGAGGCCGCCAGCCCCGCTTCGGCCTGGCGCGCGGCGGCGCGGTCGTCATCCAGGGTCTGCTGCGATATGGCGTTGGTCTTGACCAGTTGTTCGGATCGGGCCAGCCGCGACGCGGCGGCATCATATTGCGCCTGATGCTGCGCCACCACCGCCTTGGCCGCCTTGCGCTCCGCCGTCGCCTGAACCACGAGGCTGTTGGCCGTTTCCACGCCGATCTGCGCCCGGCGCAGCTGGGCTTCGGCCTGGCGCTTCTGGGCGTTGAGCTGCACGACATCCATCTGGACCAGCACGTCACCGGCCTCGACGAAATCGCCTTCCTTGACCATGATCTCGCTGATCCGCCCCGCGGCCAGCGCGGAGATGTCGATTTCCGTCGCCTCGATTCGGCCGTTGCCAGCCGCGATGCCGGCGGGCAGAGCGCTCTGTCCCAGCTTAGACCAGGCGAAATAGCCGCCGATCACAAGCACAGCCGCCGCGGCCAGCCACCACAGCTGCTGTCTCTTTATATCTGTCATCTGGCACTCCTGTGACGTTCCGATGCGTGGACGATACCCGAGCGCCCCAACAGGCGCCACCATGCATCATGTGATCTCTCTTCGTTTTGATTTGTATCAACAATATTCGATCTTGAGCGGGTCGGAGCGATCGGCAGAAGACTACGTGGCGATCCTATGGGACAACCGGCGGAAAATACAGCCCCCATCGGTGCGCGGGCGGGTTCACGATGCCGCGATCCGGGCAGAATGGCCCGGCCCGGGGATACGCGAAACCGTGTGGCCGCCCGGCGGGGCGCGAATATTTGCCGCAGGCGGCGTCTTGCGGTTAGCATTCATTCACGGGCCGGATATCTGCCCGGATTTTACGCTGATCAGCCATTCATTTCCGACGATGACCCGCATAGCCCGGCCAGACCGCCCCCGCGCTTCCTCGCACCCCGCCCGTTGCGGGCGGATGTGCCTTGGGCCTGACGGGAACCGGCGCGGTGTTTTCAGGCCCGCGCGGCGGGCTGCCCTGTTCTTTCACATCATGAGGTCTCAATGTTTCGGTTCGCAGGTTTCGCGGGCGCGCTCGCCCTGATCTTCACGCTGGTCGCACCCGGGCCCGCGCCGGCCCAGACCACCCGCTATGACATCATGGACAATCAGGGCTTCGCGGCGCCGATGGTGGCCTATACGGTCGAGGTGCCGCAGGGCTGGGCGACAAGCGGGCAGGTGCTCTGGGCCAAGCCCTGCAGCGGCAATGACAATTTCGAGCTGGTGTTTCAGGCGATCGCGCCCGACGGGCGAACCGGGTTCCGGATCATGCCGGGGCATCAGGTGATCTGGCTCGACATGCAGGTGGCCGGGCTCGCGCCCGACATGGCGCAGATGATGCGCGCGCAGATGGCGGCGGAGCGCAACAAGATGCAGACCCGGTTCCGCGGCTCGAACTGCCATGTGGCGCAGGTGACCGGCACCCGGCAACTGTTCGACGAGCTGATCCTGGCGCACCGGCCCGCCGACGCGCGAATTCTGCAAAGCGCGCGCAATCAGCCGATGCTGCAATCCTATGCCAGCGTGTTTCAGGCCGATCAGCCGGGGATGAAAACCTTTTACGACGCGGCGACCGTCCGGCTCGGCTACGGGCTGAACGGGCAGCCGGTCGAAGAGGTGGTGCTGTTTTCGTGGTACATGTTTCAGCTTGAACCGCCGGAGCCGGGGTTCGGCACGTTTTCGCAGCAGACGGTTGTCGATAGCATCCGCACGGCCTGGGTGGCGCCCGAACGCCGCGCGGCCGATGATGCCATGCTCGAGGCGATCATCGGCTCGATGAAGGTGAACCCCGACTGGAACGCGAAGGTGAACGCCTTTGTGCAAAAGCAATCGTCAGAACGTCAGGCCGCCAATGCCCAAACCGCCGCCGAACGCGAACGCCAGCGCCAGATGGACGAGGCCCGCCGCGACGCGCAGCATCAGCAGTTCATTGATATGATCCGGCAATAGCCTGAGGCGCCATCAGCTTTTCCAGAAACGGCTCCAGCTCGTGGCGCAGCGCGATGTCGTCGGTCGTGCGCGCCAGCACGGCGCGGGCATCCTCGTACGTGGCGACGCGGGCCTGACGCATATGGCCGATGACGTCGATCAGGCTTTGCGTCGCGCAGCGCCCGCGCTGATAGCGCCAGATCGGCGGGGCGTCGGCGCCGGGCGATTGTCGCACCAGCCCGCAGCGGCGATCGGGCGGGGCGTTCTGCCAGAACAGCGCCACCATATCGGCCAGCGCCGAACTGTCGTCGGCGAAATAGGTATGGGCCAGCATGTCGTCGCCCAGTTCGGACATGTCGATACTGTCGATATTGTCATCGGCCAGCGTGTCGGCGCCGCCCTGGCCGGCGCGCGGCGCCCCGGCATGCAGCTTGCGCGACGACACCAGCGCCCAGTCGTTTTCCGAGGCGTAGAGCGTCAGGCGGCGGGCGATGGGGCGGAAGGTCCGGACCATGCGGGCGAAGAGGCCGGCATCCACATCCGGGGCCGCGAACAGCACCTGGCCGAACAGGGGCGGGTCGTCGCGGGTCATGCCCCGCTGCAGCGCCATGATCTCCAGCGCGTCGGTCAGCGCCCGGTTGCCCATCGAATGGGCCACGATATTGATCGTCGTCGCGCCCGAGCGTGTCCGCAGATCCTCCAGAAATCCGGCCAGGCGCCGCCCGCTCAGCCGCACCACGGCGGTATCGGCGACATAGCCGATGGTCGATCCGCGCGACGGCCAGGAATAGAGGATCGGCACCCCGGCATAGTTCATGTCAAAGGCAAGCTGCGCGGCCCGTTTGGCGGCCTGATGGAACTCGGTGTTATAGCCGTGAATAAACACGAAGGCCTCGGATTTGGCGCCATCGGCGAATTCGCCCTGCATGCGGGCATAGAAATCATCGGCGGGCACCGGGGTCACGCTGCGCAGGACGACATGCTTGCTGGGCGAGGCCGCGAATTCCAGACGCCAGATCGACGGCGATTCCATCGCCCCCGCCACATGGGTGTTCGGGATCGTCACCGTGGCGACGCCAAGCTCCAGCTCGCCGCGGCCGGCGCCGTAATATCCCACGGGGTCGGGGTCGCCGGTGCGAGCACGGTCGGTCGCATAGTAAAGCTCCACCTCGACAAACCCTTCCCGCGCCCCTCGGGTGGCGCCGGGCGCGCCCGCGTCGGGGGCGGCAAGCGCTTGCCGGCGGAACCGTCCGGCGCTGTCCGCGTCTCCCAGCGCGTCCGACAGCCGGGCAAGCTCGGCATAGCTTCGGGCCAGGGCTTCGGGCGGCTCGTTGCGATCGGCCTGTTCGCCCGCGCGCCGCTGCAACTGCGCCCTGGCCGCACGCAGGTTGCCGGCCTCTTCGAACAGGGCGGCGGCGCGGGCCAGAAGCTGCACCGGATCTTCGCCCAGCCCCGGGCTGCGGTTCGCGAAATCGGCCAGTTCCGCATAGAGCCCGGCCGCCGGTCCGGCCCGGCCGAGCCCGGCCAGAAGGCTGGCCTTCAGGTGCACGAGATCGAACAGCGTCTGCGGATCGGGGGCGGGCTGCGCCCGAAGCTGTGCCAGCGCCGCGTCGATGGCGGGCAGGGCGGCCTCGGGATCTTCTTCGGCCAGAAAGGCGATCTCTGTCAGGGCGGGGGCGTCTTGTGCCGCCAGCGTGCGCCACACCCCCGGGCCGGCGGCGAAGAAAATGAAAATAGCAAAGCCAGATAGAAATTTCATGGGTGTAACCGGATTAAAAAATACTGTCCGGATCAGCCTAGCCCGCAAATGAAACAACGCAAGTCCGCAAAAATAGATTGTCTTGCGCGGGGTATTCTTTCTACTGTCGAAGGCACCTGAAGGCGTGATTATTTGAACGTCGCGGAGGGTTTTGATGTGCTGCGGGGCTTTTTTGCCGTTATATTGTTTTGCACTTTTGCCGGGGCCGCCCCCCTTCGGGCCGATATAAAAGCGGTTCTGGTGGGTGTCTCCGACTATGACGAAACCATCGGGCTGGCCGATCTGCGCGGGCCGGCCAATGACATCCGGCTGCTGCAGGCGGTCCTGCGCGACCGGGGCGTCACCGATATTGTTGTCTTGGCCGATGGTGTCGCGGGGGGCGTACGCCCAACGCGCGCGGCGATCCTGGCGGCGCTGCGGGACGCGGCGCAAACCGCGCGCGCGGATGATTTCGTCTATGTGCATCTCAGCGGCCATGGCACCCAGCAGGCCGACCCCCAGGGCGATGAGAGCGACGGGCTCGACGAGGTGTTTCTGCCCGCCGATACCGCCCGTGCCGACCCCGGCGCCGGGGTGATCCCCAACGCGATCGTCGATGACGAGATCGGCGCCGCCGTCGATGCGATCCGCGCCACCGGGGCCGATGTCTGGCTGGTGCTGGACAGTTGCCATTCAGGCTCTGGCCTGCGCGCCGCCTCGCCGCGCGCGGCCGCGCGGTTCGTCGATCCGCAAACGCTCGGGATCACCGCCACCCGCAGCGCGGTTGCCGAGGCCGGGGCGGTGGACCATGCCGCGCCGGATCTGCCCGGCCGCTATCTGGCCTTCTACGCCGCGCGCTCGAACGAGCTTGCGCGCGAGGTCGATCTCGCGCCCGAGGGCGCGACCGAGCCGCAATGGTACGGGCTGTTCACCGCCAAGCTGGCCGCCCGGCTGCAGCAAGAGGCCGCGCCCAGTTTCCGGCAGCTGTTTCAGGCGGTGCTGCGCGACATGAACGATGCCAGTGTTCCCGGCGGTGCCCGGCTGCAGACCCCCTCGTGGGAGGGGGATCTGATCGACGCCGCCCTGTTCAGCGGCGAGAGGGCAGAGGGGCGGCGGCGGTTTTCGGTGCGCGGCGATCAGCTTTCGGCGGGGCTGCTGCACGGGTTGGGCAATGGCAGTCTGGTGGCGCTCTATGCCAATCCCGCGGACCCCGAGGAGGCCCGGCTAGGCTTTGCCCAGGTCGAGGATGCCGAGGCCACGCTGGCCTTTCTGCGGCCGGTCGCGGCCGATTGCCAGCCCGCCGCCGGTGCCTTTTGTGCGCGGGCGGGGGCGCTGCCGCCGCAGGCCCGCTTTGCCCAGCTTGCGGCCCGGCCCGTGGATCTGCGCATCGCGATCGCGCCGCCGGTGGATCTGCTCACCGGCGAAAGGCTGGGGTCCGCCCATCCGGCGGCTGCGGGCCTTGCCGCGGGCATCGCGCAAGGCGGCTCGGCGGTTGCGGGGTTCGAACTGGCGCTCGATCCCGACAGCTACGAGATCGAGACGGTGTGGGACGGCCACGCGCTGTGGTTCGGGTATCGCGCCAGCCTGGGGGCCCAGCCGATGGGCCTGTCCTGGGTGCCGGAGGCCGAGCCGCTCGCGCCGCTGCTGGAACGGATCGGCCGGGCCGAAACGCTGGCGCGGATGCTGGGCGCGCTGGTCGGGGGCGGCTCGATCCTGAACCCCAACCCGGTGGCGCTGACGGCGGATTACCGGCCCACCCGGATCGACGATCTGGCGCCGGTCGGCGCCGGGGTTTCGCCGGTACGCGAATGCCGCGCGGCACTGGCCAACGTCATGGGCAAGCCGGCCGAAAGGCTGGAGCAACGGGCCAGCCTGAAACAATGCGATCAGGTGTATTTCGGGGCGCAGGGCACCACCGCCGGCGCGCGTGACGTGAACCGCATCCATATCGACGCGCAATTCTGCATCCACGCCGAATACGCGCGGATCGAGGGCAGCACCGCGCCGCACCCGCTGGGCCCCGAGATGACGATCTGTTCCGATTGCCCCGGCGGCTATTCGGCCGGGGAGGAACGCGTGTTTCTGGTGGTCACGGAGAATGCGGAAAATGCCGAGGCGCTGAACCTTGAAGGGTTGGTTGAAAACTGCGGTGCCGCCGCCGGGGGCACCCGTGGCACGGCGCAGCGGCAGACGATGTCTTTTCTGGGCCGGATCGCGCGGCGCCCCGACACGCGCGGCAGTTTCGGCGCGGTCGGAATATCCGATATCTGGGTCGAGGAAACGGGCTGGACGGTGCTGCCGCGCGAACAGGCTTTCGCGCGGGCCGGTCACTAGGGAACGAACATTTTTGGTGGGAGCGATTTTCATGAACAGACATTCAGGTGTGATATTGGCGGCGGCGCTGGCGGCGGCCCTGGCGCCCGCCGCGCGGGCGCAGGAAAGCGGCGGGCTGAGCCATATTGCCGTTCCCGCCGGGTCGGGGCAGGTTGCGGTGCGGGCTCATGTCCTGGCCGCCAAGCAACGCGTGACACCGATCGACGGCGCCGCGGCCTCGCGGATCTTCGGCGGGCGCCCGGCGCAGGAGGGGGCCTGGCCCGCGCAGGTTTCGCTGCATTCGGCCAACATGCCCGATCAGAGCGCGGAAAGCCTGTTCCAATCGCAATTCTGTGGCGGCACGCTGATCGCCCGTCAATGGGTGCTGACCGCTGCCCATTGCGTCGTCGGCGAAGACGGGCGCGTGTCAGAGCCGGGGTCCATTCTGGTGCGCACCAGTTCCGTCGCGCTGGATCGCGGCGATCTGCGCCCGCTGGCGCAGGTCATCGTGCACGAGCGCTACAACCCGACGCTGATCGACAATGACATCGCGTTGCTGCAACTGGCCGCGCCGATTCAGGACGCCTCGGGGCCGGTCGGCGCGATCCCGGTGTTGCCGCAGGGCGCGGCCGTGCCGCAGGGGGCGGCGGTGGTGGTCGGCTGGGGCATGATGGAGGAAGAGAAATTCCCCGCCACATTGATGGAAACCGATATCGACATCGTCCCGAACACGACCTGCAACAAGGGGATGGCCGAACAGACCAAGCGCGATTTCGGCAGCTTCCTGCTCGGCATGGGGGCCACCAACCGGATCCCGCAGGAAAACCTGGAACAGGCGTTTCAGATCCTGACCTCGAACATGGGCGACGCGCTGACCGACAACATGATCTGCGCCGGGGTCGCCTCCGGCTCCAAGACCTCCTGCAGCGGCGACAGCGGCGGGCCGCTGATGGTGCGCCAGGGCGATGGCAGCTGGGTGCAGGTCGGGATCGTCAGCTGGGGGCGTGAGCCCTTGGGCGCCACCCAGCGCTGCGGCCACAAAGACCTCTATTCGGTCTATACCCGCGTTTCGAACTATTTCGACTGGATCGCGGCGCATCTGCGCGGCTGAGGGGAGGGCATCAGCATGTTCAGCATATCAAAGGCCGGCCTTCTGGCCGTAGCGGTCGCGGCAATGGCGATGCCCGCCGCGGCGCAATCGGGGTTCGGTGCCGGCTCGTTCGGCGATGGCTCTTTCGGGGCGGGAGGCACGCCGGCCCCGGTGCCGCAGCCTCCGGCGCCGGGGGGCGGCGATTTCGGTGGCAGTTTCGGGGGCAGCTTCGACGGCGGCGCCGCGCCCGCGCCGCAGCCGCAACCCGCGGCGCCGCCCGTCGGCGGATCGGATTTCGGCGGCAGCAGTTTCACCCCCGGCGCAGCGCCGCCCGGCCCTACGCCGCCGGTGGCCGGGGGCACGCAGCCGCCGCCGCAACCCCAGCCCCCGGTCCAGCAACAGCAACCGCCGGCGCAGCAGGAACAGCCCGGGCTTCAGGTTGATCCGCAGATCCTTGCCTTCGAAAGCCGCGATTTCGGGGTGCCGCCACAACAGCAGCTGCGGCAGGGGCAGTTCCACGCCCCGACGCCCACCAGCCTGCCGGGCGCCAATGTCGTGTCGACCGCAGGGCTGGCCACGGCCTTGAACAACGGCATGCAGATGGTGCTGATCGATGTGCTGGGCGGCGACTACAGCCTGCCGAACGCCTTTGTCGCGCCGGCGATGGCGACACCGGGCAGCCTGAACGACCGCATGCAGCAGCAGACATGGCAATGGCTGGGGCAGATCACCGACGGGCAGACGGACACGCCGATCGTGATCTATTGCAGCGATCCGATGTGCTGGCTGAGCTATAACGGGGCGCTGCGCGCCGTCGCGGCGGGCTATTCCAACGTCTATTGGTATCGCGGCGGGATTCAGGCCTGGCAGATGGCCGGTCTGCCGCTGATGCCGGCCGGCTATTGATGCGGGCGCGCGCGGCTGTTCTGGCCGCCGCGCTTTGGTGCTTTGCCCTGCCGCTTCGGTGCGGGGCGGAGCCGCTGGCCGCGCTGCAGGGCGGGCTGGATGCCACGGTCGCCGCCCTGTCCGAGGGGCGCACGGAAGACGCCATCGCCCTGGCGCGCGAGACGCTGGAGCTTGCCCGCCGCCATCCCGCGCCCGACCCGCAGCTTTTCGCCTATGCGCTGAACAATCTGGCCTATGGCCTGCAGCTTTCCGGTCAGGCCGGGCAGGGATCGGGCGTGCTCTACCAAGAGGCGCTGGAGCATCTGGCCGCGCGGGGGCAGGATGTTTCGCCGGCGGCGCTGACGGTCACCGCCAATCTGGCGGGGCTGGAGGCGGCGGCGGGCAGCCCCGAGGCCGGCGGGCAGCGGCTGCTCCGGTTTCTGACCGCCGCCCAGGGCGGTCCGCTGGAGGGTGCGGCGCTTGGCGCGCTGTCCAGCTTTCACTTCACCGAAGGGGGCTATGACGATGCGGCGCGCTATCTGGAACAGATGCTGGCGGTCGAACCCGCGTTGCTGAGCGGTATGTTCGGGGCAGTGTTTCAGGCCTATTCCGCCGCTCAGGACGCCGCCGAGGCCGAAGAGCGCCATCTGGATGCGGTTGCCCTGATCCGGGGAAAGATCAGCATCCTGCGGGCCTTTCTGCCCGATGAGACAGAGGCGATCCGCAGCTATCTGCAAAGCATCTATTTCCACTATCACCAGGCTGGCGAATATGGCCGCGCCGCGCAGGCCATTCGCGACTGGGCCGCCGAGGCGCCGCTGAGCGACGAGGATCGCGCCTATGTCGATGAAACCGCCTCGCTGTTTTTGCAGGCGGCGCAGCTTTCGGGCTATACCGAGCGGCGCGATGTCCAGCTCGACTACACCGAACTGGCGGTGGCCTTCGCCGAACTGCTGGATGGCGGCGCCGACCCCCGGCTGGGCCACGCCCTGCGCGAACGGGCCGCCGCGCGCGAGAACCTGGGACTGACGGAGGAGGCGACTGCCGATCTGCAAAAGGCGCTGGCGGTGTTGGCGCAAAGCGACGCGGGGCGCCAGAGCCTGTTTCTGGTGCTGTCCGATCTGGCCTCGCTGTCCTGGCTTGCCGGCGATTATGGGCGCGCCGAAGATCTCTATGCCCAGGCCGATGCGGCCTATGCGCGGGCGCTTGCGCTCGGGGCCGCGCCGCTGACGCCGGTCGACCTTGTGATCGAAGGCACCAACCGCGCCGGCCTGGCGATATCGCTGGGCCGCCCGGAACAGGCGCTGGCCATGGCCGCCGAGGCGCGCGCGCTGTTCCGCCGTGATGCCGAAACCCAGGAGCAGAAGTGGAACACCCGCTATCTGGCGGCGCGCATCGACGGTGTCGAGGCGCTGGCCTATTCCGAACTGGGGCGGAACGCGGCGGCCGAGGCGGCCGCGCTGTCGGCGCTGGAGATCGCGCGCGCCGCGCTGCCGGCGGGCCATCCCGATCTGGCCCTCACCCTGACCAACACCGCGGATCTGCTGTTCGTGCTGGGCCGGCGCGAAATGGCGGTCCGGCTGGTCCAGGAGGCGGTGGAGATCAACCGCGAGGCCCTGCCCGAGACGATGCCGAACGCGATCGAGACCGAACTGAAACTGGTGCTGTTTCATCTGACCGCCGGCAATCGCGCGCAGGCGATCGAGGGGCTGCGCCGGATCACCGAACGGCGTAAATCGCCCGCCTATCGCGCCGCGCTGCCCGAGGCGTCGGGTGATTTCGAGATGCTCGCCTGGGCGCTGCTGGCAGAGGGCGACGACGATCCGGCCATTCTGGACGAGGCGTTCACGGCGCTGCAATGGACCCAGATCACCCGTTCGGCGGATGCGCTGGCGATGATGGAGGCGCGGCTGAAACTCGGCGATCCGGAACAGGCGGCGCTGCTGCGGCAGCGTCAGGACCTGCTCGAGGATCACAAGAGCAACAGGTCGCGCCTGCTGGCGGGCTATGCCGCGGGCGAAGGCCAGCAGGCCATCGCGGCGCTGACACGCCGGAACGATGAGCTGGAGGCCGGGTTGCAGCGGGTCGATGCCGCGCTTGCGGCGCTGGGGCTGGAGGGCACCGGATTTGGCGGCGTCACCCCGGTTTCCATCGCCGAGGTTCAGCGGCTGCTGGGCCCGCGCGAGGCGCTTGTCACCTTCCTGCTGCCGGGGCTGCGCGCCGATCAGGTGGTCGGGCTCGAGGCGTCTTCGAACATGGTTGTGGCGATCACCGCCGATGGCGTCTCGATCGCGCCGGTGCGCGAAACCAGCCGGCGGGTGCTGCGCGCGCGAATAGGCGATTTCCGCTGTCAGGTGGCGGTCGGCGAGCCGGGCTGCGCGGGTGGCCGGGCGGCCGGCACGCGCGGGGCGATGGTCGGGCTGTCATCGGATGACAGCGAGGGCGGCGCGGAGGGGTTCGATCTGGCCGGGGCGCATGCGCTTTACCTCGATCTGTTCGGCGGGGTCGAGGCGGCGCTGGACGGGCGCGATCACCTGATCCTTGTGCCGCCGCCCGACCTGCTGCGCCTGCCGTTCGAGGCGCTTGTCACCACCGCCCGAACACCCGGCACGCTGGCCGATGCCGATTGGATGGTGCGGCGCCACGCGATTTCGGTGCTGCCTTCGGTGCCCAGTTTCCGGGTGCTGCGTCAGGCAGTGCGGCCCGCAGGTGCAGCGGCGGGCCATCTTCTGGCGGTGGGCGATCCGGCGATCGGCAGCGCGGCCGATGCGGATTGCGGCGCGATGGAACTGGCGATGCTGCGCGCGGCCCCGCCGACGGGCAGCGTGATGTCGGGCAAGGCGGGGCGCGACGGGCTGCTGCTGGCCGATACCGCCGCCCTGCGCGCATTGCCGCGCCTGCCCGATGCAACCTGCGAGCTGCTGGCGATCCGGCGCAACTTCGGCGCCGCTCCGGCGACGGTCCTGCTGGGCGCGGCGGCCACCGAAAGCGCGATCAAGGATATGGACGCAGCGGGCGGGCTGGCGGCCTATGACGTGATCGTGTTCGCGACCCACGGGCTGACGGCGGGCGAAAGCGGGGCGCGCGCGCCGGGGCTGGTGCTGACCCCGCCCGACGCGGCAAGCGCCCGGGACGACGGTTTGCTGAGCGCGGCGGAAATCGCCGTGCTGCGGCTGAACTCGGATCTGGTGGTCCTGTCGGCCTGCAACACCGCCGCCGGCGAGGCGGGCGACGAAGACGGCCTGTCGGGTCTGGCGCGGGCGTTCTTTCACGCCGGGGCGCGGTCGCTGCTTGTCACCCACTGGCCGGTTTATTCGCAGGCGGCGGTGGAGATCTCGACCGGGCTGTTCGAAGAGCGGAGCCGGCAGCCGGGCATCAACACGGCCGAGGCGCTGCGCGGGGCGGTGCTGCGGCTGCTGGCGCGCGCGCGGGGCGACGGGATCCGGGCGCACCCGTCCTATTGGGCGGCGTTCGCGGTGGTCGGCGCGGGATAGGCGGGCCGCAACCCCATGGCGGGGTGGCGCGCGGCTATGTGCGGCCGCGAAGGGCACGGTCGCAAGCCGCGTCGATCGCGGCATGCAGCAGCAGCGTGAGCACCGCCAGCACCAGAAGGGCCGCGAACATCAGATCGGCCTTGGCCCGGCCGTTGGCCAGCAACATCAGATAACCCAGCCCTTTGGACGCCCCGACCCATTCGCCGATGATCGCGCCGATCGGGGCATAGACCGCCGCCAGCCGCAGGCCCGAGGCAAAGCCCGGCAGCGCCGCGGGCACGCGGATCTGCCACATCACGCGCCAGAAACCGCCCCCCATGACACGGGCCATGCCCAGCCAGGCCGGGGGCGTGCGCATCAGCGCGTCGAAAAAGGCCGAATTCACCGGAAAGAAGATGATCAGCAGCGCCATCGCCACCTTTGACCACAGCCCGTAGCCCAGCCACAGCGTCAGGATCGGCGCCAGCGCGAAGACCGGGATCGCCTGGCTGAAGACAAGCATCGGCCGCAGGATGCCGCGCGCAAAGGGCGAGGCGGCCAGAAGGATCGCCGCCCACCAGCCCAGAAACGCGCCAAGGCCCAGCCCGATCAGCACCTCGGCGGCGGTGATGGCCGCATGTTCGGCCAAAAGCGCGCGGCTGGTCCACAGGGTTTCGGCGACGCGCGCGGGGGCGGGCAGCAGAAAACCGGGAATGCCGGTCAGGCTGACCACCCCCTGCCAGAGCAGCGCGAACAGCGCCACGAGGCCGAGCGGGCGCAGGGCGCGGCTCATGCCGCCGCCATCAGCCGGCGGTGCAGCGCCGCCTGCAATTCCAGCGTGGCCGGGGCGTCGAACGGGCGCGGCGTGGGCGTTGCAGGGGCGGGCAGGGGCTCTGTGCCGCCGCTGTGCATGTGCAGGATGTGGTGGCCCAGCCGCGCGGCCTCGGCCGGATCATGGGTGACATGCAGAACGGTGCGGCCCTGAAGCAGCGTGGCCGAAAGCTCTTGCACCTGCGCCCGGGTGCGCGCGTCGAGCGCCGAGAAAGGCTCGTCCAGCAGCACCACCGGGCGATCTTCCAGCAGGGTGCGTGCCAGCGCCGCGCGCTGCCGCTGACCGCCGGACAGGGCGTTCGGTTTCTTCTGCGCGTGATCGGCCAGGCCCACGCGGGCCAGGATGTGCCGGGCGGCGGCCATGTCGGGCGCCGCGCCCCGCAGGTGCGCGCCCAGCGTGACATTGCCCAGCACGTCGCGCCAGGGCAGCAGCAGATCCTCCTGCGCCATCAGCGCGACCCGCCCGTGCAGCGGCGCGTGATCCGAGGCGCCGAAGCTGCCGCCAAAGGTGATGCCGTCGTCCAGCCCCGCGAACAGGCGCAGCACGGTGCTTTTTCCCACGCCCGAGGCGCCCAACAGGCAGGTCCATTGCCCCGGCGGCACCTCGAACCGGACCGGCCCGAAGACCGGGCTGCCGCCGATCGCGGCCGTGCCGTCAAGGAACAGGCCGGGCGGGGGGGTCATGGCGCCAGGCCCATGTCCCAGAACCCGGCCTCGAGCCGCGTGGCCAGGGTGAACCGGTGGCACAGCGTGGCCCAGCGGGCGCTTGCCTGCGGCGCATCACCGATCCGCCGCGCCACGGCGCCGTCGATCAGCGCGCCGACGCCGTGGCAGACCTGCTGATACTCCGCGCCGCCATAGGTGGCGATCCAGTCCGCATAGGGTGTTTCGCCCGCCGCGCGCATCAGCCGCGCGCCGATCTCGCCATAGCCCAGAACACAGGGCGCGAGCGCGGCCAGCAGATCCAGAAAATCGCCCGAATGGCCGGCGTCCAGCACGTAGCGGGTATAGGCCAGGTTCTCGACCCGTTCCTCGGCCGCCTGCAGCGCGGCCTCGGAAATCCCGGCCTCGGCGCAGGTTTTCACGTGCAGGCGCATCTCCTCGTCGATCAGCGCATGGACGGTGGCGGCGCAGATGCGCATTTCGTCCGGCGTTTCGGCCTTTGTCACGGCCAGCGCCCAGGCGCGCGAGAAATGGATCAGGAACAGGTAGTCCTGCGTCAGGTAATGCAGGAAGGCAGCGCGTGGCAGCGAGCCGTCGCACAGCCCCGCGACAAAGGCATGGCCGGTATAGCGCTGCCACGCCCCGCCCGCCGCCGCGCGCCAGAGCGGGAAGATGTGCCCGTAATCGCTCATGGCGCGCCCAGATCGACGGCCAGCCCCGAGACCGGCCGCGCGGCCGCGATCAGCCCGGCCTGATGCAGGAAGACCTCGAACCGCGCATAGCGGCCCGCGTCCAGCGCGGCGGGGCGCAAGGCAAAGCGCGGCAGCGTATCGGCCCAGGCCTTTTCGTTCAGCGCGTCCTGCAGCTCGGGCGAGGTGCCGGCGAAGATCTCCCAGCTTTCCCGGGGATGGTTCACGATATACTGCGTGGCCTTTTCGGTCGCCGCCAGAAAGCGCCCGATCATGTCGGCATCCATGGTTTCGGGGTTGGCGACATAGATCAGCTCGTCATAGGCGGGCAGGCCCTCTTCCTCGGGATAGAAGCAACGGCCCGGAACGCCCTCGATTTCCATCTGGTTCAGCTCGAAATTGCGGAAGGCGCCAATCACCGCGTCGACCTGGCCCGACATCAGCGCGGGCGAGAGCGACCAGTTGACGTTCACCAGCGTGATTTCGTTCATCGACAGCCCGTTGCGGGCCAGCATCGCCGACAGCAGCGCCTCTTCGACACCGGCGACCGAAAAGCCCACCCTGGCGCCTTTCAGGTCGGCGATCGCTTTCACCGGGCCATCCTCCAGCACCAGCAGGCAGTTCAGAGGCGTTGCCACCAGCGTGCCCACACGGATCAGCGGCAGGCCCTCGGCCACCTGCAGGTGCAGCTGCGGCTGATAGGAAATCGCCAGATCGGCGCGGCCGGCGGCGACCATCTTGGGCGGGTCGGCGGGATCGGCGGGGGCGATCACCTCGACCTGCAGACCCGCATCGGCGAAATAGCCGTTCTCCTGCGCCACGATGATCGGCCCGTGGTCGGGGTTCACGAACCAGTCCAGCACAAGCGTCATCTGATCCTGCGCGGCGGCGGGGCTGGCCGCGAGCAGGGCGGCGAAAAGGAGGTGTTTCATGGTCTCTCTTCGGTTGGGTCGCCAAGGGCGACGAGGATGATCTCTCCGTCCCAGCAGCGTGCCAGGCGGTCTGCCGCCTGCCAGGCGCGCAGCCCGGAGCGGCAGCAGAAGGCGGCGCGCTGGCCGGGGGCGGGGCGGGGGCCGTCGGGGCCGATGTCGGCCACGCTCAGGCGGCGGGCGGCGGGATGGGGCGGGGGGCCTTCGCCGGGGCCGCGCAGATCGACGATGAAATCGCCCGCGTGCAGCGCGTCCGGGGCGGCGAAGCGCCGGGCGCGGGCCGGTTCGGGCGCGCCATCAAAGCGGAACCCGCCAAAGCGCGGGCCGTGCGCGTCGAAGGTGACAAGCTGGCCCAGCGGGCCGGGCGGCAGCTCGGTCAGCAGAGCGATGGCCATCTGCGCCTGAAGCGCGCCGATGGTGCCCACGACCGGGCCCAACACGCCGGTTTCGGCGCAGCTTGCCATGCGCTCGGGCAGATCGGGGAACACCGCCCGCAGGCTGGGCGCGCCGCCGCAAAACCCGCCCACATAGCCCTCCAGCCCGATGACCGAGGCGCTGATCAGGGGGGTGGCCCGCGCGTGGCAGATATCCGACAGGATATAGCTGGCCGCGAAGCTGTCGGCGCAATCGAGCACGATTTCCGCCCCGGCACAAAGATCGGCGGCATTGGCGGGGTTCAGCGCCGTGACGCGGGCGTCAACCACAGTGTCGGGGTTGAGCGCGGCAAGGTGGCGGGCGGCGCAGCGCGCCTTGGGGTGGCCCAGATCCTCCGCGCGAAACAGCGTCTGGCGGTGGAGGTTCGAGACATCGACGATATCGGGATCGACCAGCCGGATATGCCCGATGCCCGCCCCGACCAGATATTGCAGCACCGGCGCCGCCAGCCCGCCGGCGCCGACCACCAGAACACGGGCCCGGCGCAGCGCCTCCTGCCCGGCGGGGCCGAACTCCGGCACGGCGATCTGGCGGGCATAGCGGGTCATCGCGTGGCCTCCAGCCATTCGCGCACCCGCGCCTCCGGGTCGGGGTTCAGCGTGATGTCCGTGACCGCCGACACGATATCGGCCCCGGCGGCAAAGGCACCCGGTGCGCGCGCCACGCTCATGCCGCCGATGGCGACAAGGGGAATGTCGCCGATCCGCGCTTTCCATTCGGTCACACGGGCCAGGCCCTGCTGGTGCCATTTCATCTTTTTCAGGATGGTCGGATAGACCGGCCCCAGCGCCACGTAATCGGGCGCCAGCGCCAGCGCGCGCTCCAGCTCGGCATGATCATGGGTACTGACGCCCAGGTTCAGCCCGGCCCGCCGGATCGCGGCGATGTCGGCGGTCGCCAGATCCTCCTGGCCCAGATGCACCCAGTCGCAGCCCGCATCGATGGCAAGGCGCCAGTGGTCGTTGACCACGAGTACCGCACCGTGGCGGTGGCACAGCGCCTGCGATGCGGTGATCGCCGTGCGCAGCGCCTGCTCGGGCTGGTCCTTGATCCGAAGCTGCACGAGCTTCACGCCCAGCGGCAGGGCGCGTTCGAGCCAGCCGGGGCTGTCGAAGATCGGATAGAAACGGCTCGGCATCACAGGAACGCCCTGCCGATCACCGGGGTCGAGGGGGCGGCCATGTCGCGCGGCTCCATCGGGTCGGCCTCATGGGCCAGCCGCCCGGCGGCGACGGCCTTGGCGAAACCTTCGGCCATCGCCGCCGGATCGCCCGCCCGCGCGACGGCGGTGTTCAGCAGCACCGCGTCAAACCCCATCTCCATCGCCATCGCCGCCTGGCTGGGCAGGCCCAGCCCCGCATCCACCACCATCGGCACGTCGGGGAACTGCGCGCGCAGGGTCCGCAGCCCGTAGATGTTGGTCAGCCCCAGCCCGGTGCCGATCGGCGCGCCCCAGGGCATCAGCACCTCGCAGCCCGCCGCCAGCAGACGGTCGGCCAGAACGACATCCTCGGTCGTGTAGGGAAAGACCTGGAAACCGTCATCTGTCAGGATCCGCGCGGCCTCGACCAGCGCGAAGGGATCGGGCTGGAGCGTGTCGGCATGGCCGATCACCTCGAGCTTGATCCAGGGCGTGCCGAACAGTTCGCGCGCCATCTGCGCCGTCGTCACCGCCTCGCGGGCCGAGTGGCAGCCGGCCGTGTTGGGCAGCACCCTGACACCCAGATCCCGCACCAGCGCCCAGAAATCCGCGCCGGCCTGGTCGCCGCCCGCCTCGCGGCGCAGCGACAGGGTGGCGATACCCGCGCCGGATCGCCGGAACGCTTCGGCCAGCACCGCCGGCGAGGGGTATTGCGCCGTGCCCAGCATCAGACGCGAAGACAGCTCTGTGCCATAGAAGGCCACCATGTCAGCCCCCCTGCCGCGGCGCGACGATTTCAAGCCGGTCGCCGCTGGCCAGCGTCACGCCCGCGCGCGCGGCGGCGGGCACGAAGCTTTCGTTGACGGCGGTCGCGACTTTCGCGTCGCCATAGCCCAGTTCGCGCAGAACCTCGGGCAGGGTGGCCGCCTGTATGTCGGCCGGATTACCGTTCACCGTGATCTTCATCCATCACCTCCGGGTTCTTGTTGTCGCAGATCAGATCGGCGGTCATGCGCGCGAGCGCCGGGGCCAGCAGGAACCCGTGCCGGAACAGACCGTTAACATGGATGGTCGCGCCGCGCCGCCGGATGCGCGGCAGATTGTCGGGAAAGGCGGGGCGGGCGTCGGTGCCGATCTCCAGCACGGCGGCCTCGGCAAAGGCCGGGTGCAGGGCATAGGCCGCCGTCAGCAGCTCCAGCACCGAGCGCACGGTCGGCCGCCCGCGTTCGCCGCTTTCGATCTGCGTCGCGCCCAGCATGAAGACACCATCGCCGCGCGGCACGATATAAAGCGGAAAGCGCGGGTGCAGCAGGCGCACGGGGCGGTGCAGCGTCACCTCGGGCGTGTGCAGCACGATCATCTCGCCCTTGACCCCGCGCAGGTCGGGCAGGGTGTCGCGGGCCTCAAGCCCCCGGCAATCCACGGTGATGCCGGACGGGGCGGCCGGGCTGGCATCGAGGGTCGCGCCCTGGTCCACCAGCCTGTCATGCAGGGTCGCAAGGGCCGCGCGGGGGGTGATATGCGCCTCGTCGGGAAAATGCAGGGCCCCGTCGAAACGGCCCGCCAGATCGGGTTCGAGCCGGGCGAGCGCGTCGCGATCCAGCGCCCGGTGCCCGGTCGTGCGGCGGGCGAAGCGCGTGATCTCGTGCCGGTCCCGTCCCAGCGCCAGCACGAGGGTTCCGTTGCGGATGACGGGAACGCCCTGCCGCGCCCACCAACCGGCCGCCTCCCGACCCAGCCGGACGACCGGCTCCTCGGCGGTTTCGCCCTCGCAGAAGGGGGCCAGCATGCCGCCGGCCCACCACGAACAGCCATGCGGGCCGGGGCGGGCGGCGCGGTCGCGCAGCGTCACGCTCACCCCGCGGGCGGCCAGTTCCGTCGCCACGCACAGCCCCGCGACCCCGGCGCCGGTCACTGTGACGGGGCCGGTCATGCCCAGACCTCGTGAAAATGATGCACCGGGCCATGCCCGTGGCCGATCTCCAGCCCGTCGGCGGCGGCGATGGCCGCGTGCAGCCAGCCATGCGCCCGTTTCACCGCCTGTTGCGGCGCGGCCCCCCTGGCCAGTTCGGCCGCGATCGCCGCCGACAGGGTGCAGCCGGTTCCATGGGTGTTGCGCGTCGCAAGACGCGGCGCCTCGAACAGCGTGATGCCGCTGGTGGTGATCATCCGGTCGGTGCAGACCGGGCCCTCGGCATGGCCCCCCTTCATCACCACGGCGCCGGCGCCAAGCTGGAGCAGCGCCTTGCCCTGCGCCTCGATCTCTTCATCGGTGCGGGCCTCGGCCGTGCCGAGCAGCCTTGCCGCCTCGGGCAGGTTGGGCGTGAGGAGATCGGCCCGGGGGAGCAGGTGGCGGATCAGGCTGGCGACTGCATCCGCCGCCAGCAGGGGCGCGCCCGACTTGGCCACCATGACCGGATCCAGCACCACCGGCCCGTCGAACGGGCGCAGCGCACCGGCGACTTCCGCGATGATTTCCGCGTTGGCCAGCATGCCGATCTTGATCGCCGCAATGCCGATGTCCGACAGAACAGCGTCGATCTGGGCGGCGGCCATGCCGGGCCAAACCGGCTCTGCCCGGGTCACGCCGCGGGTGTTCTGGGCGGTGATCGCGGTGATCGCGCTGCAGCCGTAGACGCCGAGCGCCGAGAACGTCTTCAGATCGGCCTGGATCCCGGCGCCGCCGCCGCTGTCGGAGCCCGCGATCGTCAGTGCTGCCGGGATGGCCATCGTTTCTTTCTCCCAAGGCGGCGCGGAACGCGGAAGAAAGAAGGGCCGGGGTGCGGCCTCTGCTCTGGCTCCGTTCCCTACGCCGGTATTGACCGGATCAGGTTCGATGGGTTGGCGATGTGCCTCTCAGCCCCTCTCGGGGCACCCCAACGGATTCGCGGTAACGGTAATCCTCCTGGCGCGGGCGGGCAAGACGCATGTTGCCGGCCGGGGCGGCGCCGTTTTGGTTTTCTACCCGCCTGATGGGGAGGCACTTGATAGCAATAAGGATCATATGTGATCCGTTATTGCCATATTATCAATTTAAAAGATCGTATTTGATCCTGATAATTGTCATCGCGTACATGTTCCGATAGGATGAATTTGTCATCCCGACAATGGAGGGGCAGCTTTATGCGGGTCATACCCGGTCTCGACACACCCGAGGATATTCGCGAACAGGTGCGCCAGGCGGCGCAGGCCCGTCGTATCGCACTGCGCATGACCCAGGACGAGCTCGCCCAACGGTCAGGCGTGGCCATCGCGACCCTGAAACGGTTCGAGCAGAAAGGCGAGGGCTCTTTCGCCACGGTGTTGGCAATCGCCGCGGCGCTGGATGCCCTGGATGAATTCCGCCTTCTCTTTCCGCAGGTCGAGGCCGAAACGCTCGACGATCTTGAGCGCCGCATGAAACAGCGCGGACCGGTCCGGGTGCGGCGCAAGGCTGACGGGACGTGACCGGCCGGCTGAACATCGCGCTCGATTTCGGCGCCGGAACCGGGCCCGTGGCTGTCGGGCAGATGGGGTGGGACAATATGCGGCGCGAGGCCGCTGCCGAATGGGATCCGGCGTTCGCGGCGCGCCCGCTGCCGATCTCGCCCTTGCTGGTCAAGACCCATGCGGGGCTGCTGCGCCCCCGCGGGCGGGCGTTCGACGGGCTGCCCGGGGTCTTCGGTGACAGCCTGCCGGATGGCTGGGGGCGGCTGCTCATCGACCGGGAGCTTCAGTCCCGCGGGCGTTCGCTGGCTGACATCACGCCGCTGGACCGTCTGGCCATGGTTGGCCTGGACGGGATGGGCGCGCTGACCTACCGGCCCGAAGAGGTTCCGGAGCCGGTGGTGGAGATCGATCTCGACTGGTTCGCCCGGCTCGTGCCCCAGGTGGAAGAGGGGGCGAGCACCTCGGAGCTGGAGCGTTTGCGCGCGGTCGCGGGCGGCTCGCAAGGGGCGCGGCCGAAATTCGTGGCGCAGCTTTCGCCCGATGGGGATCGGTTGCGGAGTCACCGGCTGCCGCTGGCGCCGGGATGGCGTCATGTGATGATCAAACGCCGGGCCGTGCGTGACCCGGCCGGCGCCGTCGAGGCCGAGGCCGCCTATGCGCGCATGGCCAAGGATGCCGGGATCGAGATGGCATGGACCGGGGTGCTGCGTTCTGACCGGGGCGAGCCTTTCTTCGTGACGGATCGTTTCGACCGGGAGGGGGCGGGGCGGTTGCATATGCAAACCGTCGCGGCCCTGCTCGAGGTCGATTTCCGCGAGGCCACGCTGGATTATTCCGAACTGCTTCGGGTGGTGCATGGCGTGACCCGAGACATCCGCGCCACCGAAGAGATGTATCGGCGCATGATCTTCAACGCGCGCGCGCTGAACCGGGACGACCATCTCAAGAACCATGCTTTCCTTATGCACGGCTCGGGGGCGTGGCGGCTGGCCCCGGCCTATGATCTGAGCTTCAGCCAGGGCCCGGGCGGAGAGCACACGCTGACCATTGGCGACGAAGGGCGGCGACCGGGGACATCCGCCTTTGCGGAAGTTGCGAAGCGCGCCGGGATCAAGCCGCGCCGCGCCACGGAGATCATCGCGCAGGTCGATGGTGCGATCGCCAGATGGCATGACCATGCACAGGCCGAGCAGGTGCCGCCCGCATTGCGCGCGACGATCTCGGATGCCATGGCCGAGGCGAAGCGCTGGCCCTGAGGCGGCGGGCGCCATGGATTTCGGCTTGTTGGATGGCCCGGTGCGCCATATCCTTGTCCCGTCTCGGAATTTTCACCAGTTCCGGCCTTTTTCTGCCGCCTGCGCGCCAGACGAAAACACGCCGGATCGCCCCTTTCACAAAGCGGTACGCCTGACCGGTATGGCTTTCATCCTCGACAATATCGGCCTTCCGAACGGGCAGAGCGGCCTGTCGCTTCATGTTGCGCGGGGTGTGATCGCCGCGATCGGTGCGCGCGGCGACATGCCTGCCGATCTGCCCCGCCATGACGCGCGGGGCGCGCTGTTGTGCCCGGGCTTCACCGACGCCCATGTTCATCTCGACAAGGCGATGATCCTGGGCCGATGCCCGATCTGCGAGGGCACGCTGCCAGAGGCCGTGCGCCTGACCGCCGATGCCAAGCGCGGCTTTACCGAAGAGGATGTCTATGCGCGCGGCGCGCAGGTGCTTGAGATGGCGGTGCGGGCGGGCACGCAGCGGATGCGCAGTTTCGTCGAGGTGGACCCGCGCGCCGGGCTGCGCAGCTTTCGTGCGCTCAAACGGCTGCGGGCGGATTGGTCCGATCTGATCGACCTGCAGCTTTGCGTCTTCGCCCAGGAAGGGCTGACGCAAGAGATGGCGACCTGCGGGTTGATGGAGCAGGCGCTGGCGCAGGGCGGTGATCTGGTTGGCGGCTGCCCCTATACCGACCGGGATCCGGTGGCCCATGTCGGGTTGATCTTCGATCTGGCCGAGCGTTTCGACGTGGACGCGGATTTTCACGCCGATTTCGATCTCGATCCGGATGGTTCGATCCTGCCGGAAATCATCGCCCAGACCATCAGGCGCGGCTGGCAAGGCCGGGTGGCCGTGGGCCATGCGACGAAGTTCGCCGCCTTCGCGCCGGAGCGGCGCGCCGATCTGGCGCGGCAGATGGCAGAGGCGGGGATCGGGCTTGTGGTGCTTCCGGCGACCGACAGTTTCCTGAACGGTGACCGGGCCGATCCGCTGCGCCCGCGCGGGGTTGCGCCGGCCCATCGGATCGCGGCGCATGGCGCGGCGGTGGCGCTGGCCACCAACAACGTGCAAAACCCGTTCACACCTTTCGGCGATGCGTCGTTGCTGCGAATGGCGAATTACTACGCCAATATCGACCAGCTTGCCACCGATGCCCAGATGCGCGGCGTGTTTGACATGATCACCGATGCCCCGGCCCGGATCCTGCGCCGGCCCGCGCCCGAACCGCAGGCCGGGGCCGCGGCGGATTTCATCCTGCTCGCGGCGCCCGACGTGGCGGCGGCGGTGCGCGCCAATGCGCCTGTGACGGCGGTGGTGCGGGGCGGAAAGCTGCGGCTTTGGGCCCCGCGCGCGCCGCTGATGCGCGATCCGGCGTGATCGCCGGGGGCGCGCGGTTTTTCGGCCGGGCCGGTGATCTGCCCTTGCAATAGTATTGCTGGCAAATACACAGCTAGCCACATGCGTTCGTGAAAGGACAATCATCGTGAGCCCCCTTTATTCCACCACGGTCAGGGCCACCGGCGGCCGAAATGGAGCCAGCGAAAGCACGGACGGCCTTCTGGCGGTCGGGCTGGCGATGCCGAAGGCGCTTGGCGGCAAGGGCGGCGCCACCAACCCCGAGCAGCTTTTCGCGGCCGGTTACGCCGCATGCTTCGGCAACGCGGTGATTCACACCACGCGCAAGAGCGAACAGAAGATCGGCGACGATGATGTCGAGGTCGAGGCGACGGTCGGCATGGAGCCGGACGGCGCAGGGTTTCGCCTGACGGTCGCGCTTGATGTCATACTCAAAGGCGTCGATCAGGCGACGGCAGAGGCGGCGGTTGCCGACGCGCACAAGGTCTGCCCCTACTCGAACGCTGTGCGCGGCAACATCGATGTGGCCATCTCCGTTTCGACAAAATGACCGACCGGCCCGATGACACCCCCGCGGCGGACGACCTGCTGCGCCTCGACCGGCAGGTCTGCTTTCCGCTCTACGCGGCGACGAACCTTCTGCAGCGGCTCTACAGGCCGCTGCTCGCGCCCCTCGGCCTGACCTATTCGCAATATCTTGTGATGCTTGTGCTGTGGGGGCGCGACCCCGTTTCCGTCGGCGATCTTTGCGCCTGCCTTCATCTCGACAACGGCACCATGAGCCCGCTGCTCAAGCGCATGGAGCAGGCGGGGTTCGTCGCGCGTCAGCGTGACCCGGATGACGAGCGGCGCGTGCTGATCACCCTGACGCCCCACGGGCGTGCCTTGCGGGAGCAGGCAGAGGAGGTGCCGAAAGAGCTCGCCCGGCGGATCGAGGCCGCGCCGGACGAGATCGCGCATGTGCGCAGCGTCGTCCAGTCGCTGGTCGGAAAGCTTGACGAGGCGGTGTAGCCGGTTCGAACGGTCAGGCCCGGGGCCTGCACGGCCCTGAGCGCGCGGGTGTCAGGACAGCGCGGCCGGCGCGGGGCCTGGCGTCTTCGACTCTGCAAGCAGGTGCCGCAGCGTGTCTTCGACGAGGGTGGAGCGCAGGATGTGCAGAAAGTGGCCCGCGCGTTCGACGAGGACGACACGCCGGCGGGCGACGCCCACAAGACGTTCGGCGAGATAGGCGGCGTTTTCGGCGGGCACGAGCGTGTCGTGCAGCCCCTGCAGGATAGTGACCGGCGCGCGGATGCGCCCGATGCGCTGGCCGAGCGCCTCCAGCTCGCGCCGCAGCACCAGCAGTTCGGCGTTGGAATGGACAAGCGGCCGGGGCAGCAGGCTGCTCACCGCGCGCAGCGCGGCAAGGCGCTGAGCGGGATGTGTCCGCTCGCGCACGGGGTCCGCGGCGGCGCCCACCAGCAGCACGCCCGACACCAGATCGGGGTGGTTTGCAGCGAGCTGCAGCGCCACCGGCCCGCCATAGGAAGAGCCGACGACGACGGCAGGCCCGGGGCCCGCCTCCAGCAGCGCGGCGATCGCGCGGGCCTGTTCGGGCAGGGCGACGACGGGCGCGCCGGGGCCACTGCGGCCAAAGCCGGGACGGTCGATCGCCAGCCGGTGCTGGCCGGCGGGCGCGCGCCGCAGGAACGGCGCCCAATCCGACGCCTCGCCGGGCGTGCCATGGATGAACACCACCGGACGGCCAGCGGAATCGCCCGCCGCGAGGTAGCTGAGCGCCGGCAAGCCGTTGCGCCCCGGCAGGTCATGGCGGGCGAGCGCGGCCTGGCCTGAGGCGGGATGGGTCAGCCCGACGTTGGTGATGGCCTGAAACCGCTCGCGCATCGAGCGGCGGAACTGGGCGAAGGGGCCGTCGGGGCGCCGCTCGGCTGCGGCGATCACCACCACGTCCTGCGCGGGCATGCCGCCCGACATCAGGCGGGCCGCAAGCGAGCGGTCT